>JAZJXN010000221.1:0-21488 GCA_040390885.1 Pseudomonadota bacterium
CGCTGACGCCGCGCGAGGAACGCGTCCTGCGCATGCGCTTCGGCATCGGCATGAATACCGACCACACCCTCGAAGAGGTCGGCCAGCAGTTCTCCGTCACCCGCGAACGCATCCGCCAGATCGAGGCCAAGGCGCTGCGCAAGCTGAAGCATCCGAGCCGGAGCCGGAAGCTGCGGAGCTTCCTGGACAGCTAGGGGCTGTTTTGTCCCCGCCGGTTTTGTCCCCGTTTCAGGGACACTTCCTGGACAGCTAAAGATTGGGGACAGACACCTGCGGTGTCTGTCCCTACAGCTCCAGCACCACCTCGAACCCGGCGTGGATCATGCGCTTGCCGTCGAACGGCATCTCCATGGCCATCATCCGCTCGTCCTTCATCAGCGTTTCCCAGGCCGCGTCGCGCGTCGCCTTGTCCGGCCAGACGATCCAGCCGAGCGCGACGGTCTCGTCGGCGGTCGCCTGCACGGCGCGCTTGAAATCGGTGACCTTGCCGTCGGGAACGTCGGTCCCCCAGGCCTCGGTGACGCTCAGGGCGCCGGCCTCCTTGAACAGCGGATCGATCGCCCTCGAATGGGCGAGGTAGGCGTCCTTGTTGGCGGTAGGCACGGCCATCACGGTCATGTCGATGTAGCTCATGGCGTCTCTCCCTGCTGGCTCCCCCGAGCTCACCTTGAGACTCATGCCGCATCAGGTTATCTTCCGCAAGTATGGAGTTATCTAAAATAACCAAACAGCGCCGCTACGAGGACGCCTGCGGCACGGCCCACGCGCTGGACCTGATCGGCGAGCGCTGGGCGCTGCTGGTGATGCGCGAGCTGATGCTGGGCCCGCGTCGATTCGGAGACCTGCGCGCGGCGCTGCCGGGGCTGAGCGCCAACGTCCTGACCCAGCGGCTCGAGGGCCTGGAGGCGGCCGGGGTGCTGCGCCGCCGCAAGCTGCCGCCGCCGGCCTCGGTCCAGGTCTATGAGCTGACCGACTGGGGTCTGGAGGCCGAGCCGATCATCAAGGGCATGGGCAAATGGGCGGCGCGCTCGCCGTCGCATGACCCGAGCCTGCCGCTTAGCGCGGTGTCGATGATGCTGTCGCTGCGGACCATGTTCCGGCCGGATCCAGCGGTCGGGCCGATGACGATCGGCTTCCGGTTCGGCGACGAGGACTTCACGGCGACGCTGCGGGGCGAGGCGCTGACCACCGGGCGGGGCGAGGCCGAGGACTCCGACGTCGTCATCGCCGCCAATCCCGCCACCGTGGCCGCCGCCATCTATGGCTTCGCGGCCCTTCCCGAGGAGGCCATCGTCGCCGGCGACCGCGCCGCGTTCGACCGCTTCGCAACGCTCTTCGACCTGCCGGAGAAGGCGGGGTAGGGGCCTACTTCGGCTTCAGGTCCGGCCGTGAGGCCAGGAATGCCGCACGCTCGGCCGGGCTCAGCACCTTGGCCTTCTGCTGCCGGCTCACGCGCGGCGTCGGTGGGGCGTAGGTCCCGTCGGCGGACGGATCACGGGGCGGGGTGCGGCTGGGCGGCTTCATGGCGGACCTCGGAGCGAACCAGTCGTCGCCTGCCCAGGTTACCACGCCGAATGCGAGACTCTGGAGACATATACTCCGGAGACAAGGCGAGACATTCGACCCCTTTTCGCCCCTCTTGCGGCAGCCGCGTCCGGCCATCGACTCCGCCCTGTTTCCCACGGGCGTAGACTCTTCGGATGAGCACAGACCAACACGCCAGACTCCTTGCCGCAAAAGCGAAGGCCGAAGCCGCCATGGCGCTGATCGGCCTTCGCCGGCCTCGTGGCGGCGGGGTTTGTCCCCCCATTTCCCGCAACGCTGGACAGCGGGAAGGCGCGGGCGAGGACTGTCTGCCCGGCGCCGACACTACAGCGTCTGCTTCAGTTTCCGCTTGCGCGCCGGCGCCGGCCGGGATACTTAAGCACATGCTTCAGCAATCGCCGGCCCTCGATCACGTCTTCCACGCCCTGTCGGATCCCGCCCGGCGCGGCATGCTCGAGCGGCTCACGCGAGGGCCGGCCTCGGTCAGCCAGCTGGCCGAGCCGTTGCCGATGAGCCTGTCGGCGGTGGTGCAGCATCTGGCGGTGCTGGAGCAGAGCGGCCTGGTGAAGACGCAAAAGGTCGGACGGGTGCGAACCTGCACCCTCGACACCACCGTCCTGACCCAGGCCGAACACTGGATCAACGAGCGCCGGACCCAGGTCGAGCAGCAGCTGGATCGCCTCGGGGCGTACCTGGCCGAGACCAAGCCGGACGACGAATAGGAGCCTTGAACATGACCGACCGCAGTGTCACCCACGCGACCTTCTGCGTTGAGCGGATCTTCGACGCCTCGCCCCGCCGCGTCTGGGACGCCTTCGCCAAGCCCGACCAGAAGGCGCGCTGGTCCTGTCATGAGACCTGGACGATGCAGGAGATGACCTTCGCGGTCGGCGGCCGCGAGGTGGCCGGGGGCAGCGACGCCGGCGGTCCCTTCTGGCGGTTTGACGGGACCTATCTCGACATCGTCGACGGCGAGCGGTTCGTCGTCGCCTACACCATGAACCGGGACGACATTCCGGTGTCGGCCTCGATCATCACCTGGGAAATCTTCCCCGATCCGGCCGGCGCGCGCCTGAAGTTCACCGACCAGGGCGCCTACCTCGACGGCCACGCCGACCCGGCGGAGCGCGAGGCCGGCTCCGGACTCGGTCTCGACAACCTCGCCGCCATGCTGCGCGCGGACCGCGACGCCCAATCCCCTGGCATCCCGGCCGTAGCGTAGCGGAGAGCGGCGCCCAGCCTTCGCGCGTCCGGCCCTGGGTCCCGCATCGCCTGCGGCGTCCAGCATGACGCAAAGACAAGAGAGGACACTTCGATGACGGGATCCGTCACCCACGCCACCTTCTGCCTTGAGCGCGTCTATGACGCCGCCCCGGCGCGCGTGTTCCACGCCTTTACCGACCCCGCGGCGCGGGATCGCTGGTTCTTCAAGACCGACAGCTGGACCCGGCATCGCCATGCTGGGGGCGAGGCCGTGGTCGGCGCGGCGGAGTCGAGCGCCTTCTCGCCGCCCGGCGCGGACGTCGTCATCACCAACGACAGTCTCTACCTGGACATCGTCACCAACGAACGGCTGGTGTTCGCCTATGAGATGACCGTCGGAGGGACCCGGATCAGCGCCTCGCTGACAACGGTGGAGCTGCGGCCGGAAGGCAAGGGCACACGGCTGGTCTTCACCGAGCAGGGCGCCTACTTCGCCGGCGAGGGCGACAACGGCCTCGAGGGTCGCATCGGGGGAACACGGGAGCTGCTGGAGGCTCTGGGCGCGGAGATCGCGCGCGAGATGACGGGAGCTGACCAATGACGGGATCCGTCACCCACGCCACCTTCTGCCTTGAGCGCGTCTATGACGCCGCCCCGGCGCGCGTGTACCACGCCTTCACCGACCCGGAGGCGCGACGCCGCTGGTTCTTCAAGACCGACAGCTGGACGCTGCACGCGCACAGCGGCGGCGAGACCGCGGTCGGCGCGGCCGAGTCGAGCCGCTTCAGCCCGCCAGGCGCGGAGGTGGTGGTCACCAACGACAGCGTCTACCTCGATGTCGTCCCCAACGAGCGGCTGGTGTTCGCCTTCCAGATGACCGTGGCCGGCGCCCGGATCAGCGCCTCGCTGGCGACGGCCGAGTTCAGGGCCGAGGGCAAGGGCACGCGTCTGGTCTTCACCGAGCAGGGCGCCTACTTCGACGACCCGCAGCATGCGCCCAACCGCGAAGACGGCACGCGCCAGATGCTCGAGACCCTGGCCGAGGAGCTCGAGCGGACATAGCGGGGCAGGCGTCGCGGTGGCGTCTCGGCCGCGACGCGCCCGAAGCCGTCTGGCTAGGCGAGGATGTCGAGGAGGGTTCCGGTCATCTTGTCGGCGGTGCGGATGACGGCGGCATTGGCCTTGAAGTCGGCCTGGGCCTGGATCCGGGTCACCGTCTCGCGCTCGAGGTTGTCGACCGGCGCGGCGGCCGTCCGGCGGGCGCTGACGTCGAACCGGTTGGCCGCGTCCAGCAGTCCGGCGGCGGCGATGGGCAGGGCCTGCATGGCGAATTCCCTCGGGCTTCGAGGGGCCAGACTAGGGCGTCGGCCTTAACCGCGCGCGTAGAGGCGTGGTGAAGATCGGTTAGCCGTATCAGGCGGCTTCGGCGCGGTCGCGGAGCCACTGGGCGGCTTCGTCCGAGGCGGCGCGCAGGTGGCCGCCATTCAGCTCCAGCTGCAGTTCGCAAGCCGGCTTCAGCGGCGGCGGCAGGGTGTCATACAGCGCGCGGGCGACGCCGGCGTCGGCGAGATCGAAGATCCAGACGCCCATGACACGGCGTTCTTGAAGGGTGCAGGCCATAACTCTCATGCTCACTTTCGAGGAACAGAATGCTCCCGGGAATGTGAACGGAAGCTGAGCGAGGCTGTCAGGCTGGCGGAAGGCGGGCCGCCGCCGCTACTGTCCGGCCAAAGCCACGGAGGAAGCCGCCATGTCGCTCGACCTGTTTTCGCTGAAGGGACGCACCGCCCTGGTCACCGGGGGCTCGCGCGGCATCGGCAAGATGATCGCCGCCGGCTTCGTCGCCGCCGGGGCCAAGGTCTACATCTCGTCGCGCAAGCCGGACGCCTGCGACGCTACGGCGGCCGAGCTGTCGGCGAACGGCGGTGAATGCATCTCCCTGCCGCAGGACGTCTCGACGGTCGACGGCTGCGCGGCTCTGGCGACGGCCTACGCGAAGCACGAGGACCACCTCGACATCCTCGTCAACAACGCCGGCGCGGCCTGGCTGGCCGAGTTCGACGCCTTCCCGGAGAAGGGCTGGGACAAGGTCATGGACCTGAACCTGAAGTCGCCCTTCTTCCTCACCCAGGCCCTGGCCCCGGCCCTGCGGGCCTCGGCCACGCACGCGCGGCCGGCCAAGGTCATCAACATCGCCTCGATCGACGGCATCCGGCCCAATCCCCAGGAGACCTACAGCTACCAGGCCAGCAAGTCGGGGCTGATCCACCTGACCCGGCGCATGGCGGGCCGGCTGATCGAGGACCACATCG
The DNA here is from genome assembly GCA_040390885.1 of Pseudomonadota bacterium. GTDB lineage: Bacteria > Pseudomonadota > Alphaproteobacteria > Caulobacterales > Caulobacteraceae > Caulobacter. Next base: position 5,061 of record JAZJXN010000221.1, read on the forward strand.
TCGTCACGGCGATCGCGCCCGGGGCCTTCGCCTCGGAGATGAACATCACCGCCCGCGACCAGGCTGATGCGACCGCCGCCCGCATCCCCTCGCGCCGCATCGGCACGGACGAGGACATGCAGGGCGTGGCCATCTACCTGGCGTCGCGCGCCGGCGACTACGCGGTGGGGATCACCATCGCCGTCGATGGCGGCGTCGCCTACGCCAACGCCTACTAGTCGCGATCAGGGGAAGGAGCCGTCGCGCCGGACGCCCCGGATAGCCTTCCGGGTGGCCATCGAGTCAACCGGGAGGGGCGCCTTTCAAGAGTCGCCGGTCTGGACTGATCGATCAGTCTTGCGGGGTCAGTCCCAGCCGCTCGACCACCGACTCAACGGCCGTTCTTCGCGGCACGACGAGCCACTGGCCGGGCGTGCGGGCGTTGGCCACGACCACCGCATCCCTGGGGCAGACATCGAAGCAGCCGACCTCGATGACCCCGGCCCCGGCCTTGCGGCCCTTGCCGCCGCCCAGCGCCCGACGCAGCGCCTTGCGCAGGCTCTGGTCGCCGTCAGGGCCAAAGCCTTCGCCATCCAGTTTCTTCGAACATTTGCGGCAGACCAGGACGACCTCGGTCCAGTTGGTCTTCACCGGCTTGATCGGGCGCGGGGGCTTGCTCATCGCCCGATAGATGGGGGCGATGCGCCGCCCGCGAAAGCCGGCTGGTGGTCGCTCCCGGCCGGGTCAGGGCGAAGAGGTCCCCCACCACCCCGTCTTCGGGTGCTAGGATGGCCATCAGGAGGAACTCCCATGCGCAACGCCATGATCGTTTCAGCCTTCGCCGTATCCGCCCTGCTGACCGCCGCCGCCGGCCCCGCGCCGCGATCAGCGCAGACCGATCCCGACACCCGCAGCATCTGCGTCGACGTCAGCGGGCGCACCGTGCCGATCGCCTGCGACGGGCCGGCCAGCCGGCTGGATCGCACCGAGGACTTCTGCCGCTGCCGCGCCGGGCGGCTGGTCGAGGCCCCGGTCTGTCGCGGCGACGAGCGGCCGCCAGCGGACAATGTCGCCATGGACCGGGCCCGCCGCGCCGCCTCTCAGGACGGATCCCTGGTCGGCGACAGCTTCGAGGGCCGGCCGATGTGCATCTCGCCGCGAAACCCGTGAGACCGCGTCAGCGCCAGCCGTAGTTGAAGCTGATGGATATCCGGTCGGCCTTGCTTCGGCTGGGCGGCACCTCGTGGCGCAGCCAGCTTTCCCACATCAGCACCGTGCCGGCCTGCGGCGTGACCAGCACGAAGGACTTCTGGTCCTCCGGCGCGTCGGCCAGCCGCATCGGCGCGGCCATCATCATCGGCAGGCGCGGGTCCTCGAGCTTCAGCCCGGCCGCGCCCGGCGGCACCGAGACGTAGTAGGTGCCGCTGAGCACGCTGTGCGGATGCAGGTGGCCGCTGTGACCGCCGCCCGGCTTGAGAACGTTGACCCACAGGCTGTCGAGCCGGAGCCTGCGGCCATCGAGGTCGAGGCCCAGGTCGGCCGCGAACAGACCGGCGTGCTTGTCGAGCTTGCGCTTGAGGTCGCCGAACGCGGTGGCCCGGGTCCAGAGCTCGCCCGGCGAGCTGTAAGAGGTGTAGCCGCGATAGCCATTCTGCTTAGACCAGGCCTGGCCCGCGCCGTCCTCGGCCTCCATCATCCGACTGGAGTCCTCGAGGTCCTCGTTGAAGGCCTCGAAGCCGCGGTCCGCGGCCAGCTCGGCGCGGTAGAGACGGGTGGCGAACAGTAGCTGGGTGCTCATGCCTCGGCGTTAGGCTCCGGGCGACGGCGTGTCAAAGCGCAGTGCGTGGTTCGAGACGCGCTGCGCGATCCTCACCATGACTGGGTTTGATCAGGCCCGCCCACCTCAGTCATCCTGAGGAGCGAGCCTCTAGCGAGCGTCCCGAAGGATACAACGCCTTCAGGTCACCGCCTTCCGCGTGGCGCCGTAGGGATCGTCGACGACCTTGCTGTCGATGTCGAACACCATCGTCGTCCGCTTTGCCGCGTCATAGGCGGGCCACTTCGGCAGAGCCGGGGTATTGGGGTCGCCCGTCTTGGCGAAGGCCAGCCAGGCCGCGCTCATCTGCCTGGCCATCAGCTGCGGCTCGGGCCCTGGGCCGAGCAGGACGCGGCTGCTCTCGACGGTGTCGAACACCAGCGGGATCTCCAGGGTGTGCGGCGAGCGGAACGGGCCGACCGGCGTCTCCCAGGCCAGCAGGTACATGTAGGCCGGCGCGCCGCCCTGGGCCGCCTTGCGCTCGGCGATCTGGACCGAGCCGGCGAACATCCGGCCGTAGGTGACGAGGTGGGTCGCGCGATAGGTCGGGGTGTCGGTCGGGAAGTCCGTCTTCAGCGCCGCCAGCACCGTCCCGGCCTTCTCGCCGTAGATGGCCGTCGCCATCTTCTCCAGCCCGGCCTCGTCCATGCGGCCGAACCAGGGCTGGGAGGCCATGAACAGGGTCATCTCGTCCTTGTTGATGCCGATCAGCACCGGCACGTCGCGGGCGGTGTCCGGAGCCCTGGGGTCCCAGGGCTGGGCCGGCAGGACGTCGCCGTCGAACACCGGCGAGAAGCCCTGCCGGTCGAAGCCCGCGCCGGTCTGTGCGGCCTCGGCGGCCTTGGCGGCGGCGAGCAGTTTGTCGACGGGCGCGGCGCGCAGGCCGGCGACATCGCCCTCGGCAAGGCCCAGTTCCTTGTAGACGTCGGCGCGCAGGGCGGCGGCGCTGTCGCGAGGCACGGCCTTTACGCCCGGCCCGCTCTGGATCGCGGCTCGGTGGAACAGGCCCTTGGCCCTGGGCATGGCCAGCAGGTAGCTGACCTTCGCCCCGCCGCCGGACTCGCCGAAGATGGTGACGGCGCCCGGATCGCCGCCGAAGGCCGCGATGTTGTCGCGCACCCACTGCAGCGCCGCGACCAGGTCGAGCATGCCGGCGTTGCCCGAGCCCTTCACTTCCGGCAGGTCGAGGTAGCCGAACACGTTAAGGCGGTGGTTCACGCCGACCACGACCACGTCCTGCTTCGCCAGGTTGGCGCCGTCGTACATCGGCCATTGCGCCGAGCCGTACGCGAACCCGCCGCCATGGAACCAGACCATCACCGGCCGCTTCCTGCCGTCGGCCAGGCCGGTGGTCCAGACGTTCAGGACGAGGCTGTCCTCGTCCTGCGCCTCGACGTCGGCGCGGGCGGGGAACACCTGCTGCAGAGCCTTGCCGAGCTCGGAGGTCGGGTTCACCGACGAGGCGGAAGGGTTCTGGATCGCCGTGTGGCCGAAGGCGGTGGCCTCGCGCACGCCGGTCCATGGGGCGGCCGGCTCGGGCGGCGCGAAGCGGAGATCGCCGACAGGCGGGGCGGCGTAGGGGATGCCCTTGAACACGAGGGCGCCGTTTTCAGCGACCGCGCCGCGAACCTGGCCGTGCGTCGTCGTCGCGACGGGCGGGGTGCGCCTGGCGAGCGCGGGGCCGGCGAGCGCTGCGCCGCCGGCGGCGGTCCAGCCCAGCAGGGCCCGGCGCGAAACCGCTTGGTGCGTCGTCATGGGGCATCCCTCCGATTTTAGAAACATGGGTATCCGAGCGGGCGGCGGTCGTCGAGATTTTCGCGAACAGTTGTTCGGCAGGCCTTCCGTTTGGCCGGTGAACGGCGATAACCTCCCGCCAAACAAAGTAAGGGGAAGACGCCATGAAGGCCGCCGTTCTGCGCGAAGTGGGCAAGCCGCTTCAGATCGAGGATGTGACGATCAACAAGCCGGGCCCGCACGAGGTGCTGATCCGGACCAAGGCCGCCGGCGTCTGCCACTCGGACCTGCACTTCGTCGAAGGCTCCTACCCCCACCCCCTGCCGGCCGTCCTGGGCCACGAGAGCGCGGGCGTCGTCGAGGCGGTCGGCTCCGAAGTCCGCACCGTCAAGCCGGGCGACCACGTCATCACCTGCCTGTCGGCCTTCTGCGGTCACTGCAGCCACTGCGTCACCGGGCACATGGCCCGCTGCGTGAGCGGCGATGTGCGCCGTGCGAAGAACGACGAGCCGCGCCTCGGCAATGGTGTGAACCAGTTCCTGAACCTGTCGTCCTTCGCCGAGCAGATGCTGATCCACGAGCACGCCTGTGTCTCGATCCGCAAGGACATGCCGCTCGACGTGGCCGCGCTGATCGGCTGCTCGGTGACCACCGGCGTCGGCGCCGTGGTGCAGACTTCGAGCGTGCGCGCGGGCGAGACCGTGGCCGTGATCGGCTGCGGCGGTGTCGGCCTGGCGGCGGTCAACGGCGCGGCGATCGCCGGCGCTGGCCGCATCATCGCCATCGACATGCAGCAGTCGAAGCTGGATCTCGCCAAGGCCTTCGGCGCGACCGACCTGATCAACGCCAGCGAAGTCGACCCGGTGAAGGCCGTGATCGAGCTGACCAAGGGCGGGGTCGACCACAGCTTCGAGGCCATCGGTCTGAAGAAGACCACCGAACAGGCCTTCAAGATGCTGGCCCGTGGCGGCACCGCCAACGTGATCGGCATGATCCCGGTCGGGACCATGATCGAGCTTCATGGCGCCGACTTCCTCGGCGAGAAGCGCATCCAGGGCTCGCTGATGGGCTCGAACCGCTTCCCGGTCGACATGCCCCGGCTGGTCGACTTCTACATGGCCGGCAAGCTTCACCTCGACCAGATGGTGTCCCAGCGCATCCGCCTGGACCAGGTCAACGAGGCGTTCGAGGAGCTGAAGCGCGGCGAACTGGCCCGCTCGGTCATCGTCTTCGACTGATTTCGGAGGGCGTTCCGGTCTCGCGGCGCCCTACCCAAGATCGTCATCCTGGGCCTTGTGCCCAGGACCCCTCGTTCAGCGGACCTGTGAGAGCGTGAGTTTGCTCCGCGCCCGCTGCGGAGAAAGGGGGCCTCGCCGCGAGCGCGAGGATGACGGGCTTTGGGACGGTCTCGCCGGCGTCATGACACCGGACGAAACGGATCCTGGGCCTAGACCGTCAGCGCCCCGAAACGCGCGCGGCGCAGGGCTGACACCAGCCGGTTGAAGCTGGTGTAGGTCTCCTGGTAGGCGGCGAACATCAGCGGGGTCTGGAAGGCGTCTTCGGTGACCACCACGCCGCGCCGGCCCATGCGCACGCACAGGCCGTTGTCGACCAGCATGTTCACGTAACGCCGCGTGGTCTCGTAGGGCACGCCGATCGAGCTTGAGATCGACATCACGCTGACCGGCCGCAACTCGCGCGGACCGCCGTCGACCGGCGCGGTCTCGCCATTGGCGACCGCGATGGCCGTGAAGATGATCCCGCGCAAAAGGTCGCCCTCGTGGGCCTTGGCCAGAATCTCCACGCCCCGGACGAAGAATTCGCCGGCCAGGCGGGTGGCGACCTCCTGGTCGCGGATCTTGTCGGCAGACGTGTCTTCGGCGCTCAAAAGATCTCCACCCGGCTTCCCCCAACGGGTCCGCGCACTGCGGCGCTTGCAGTCAACGATACAACCCTATTCCTCAACTTGGGGAGTCGCTTTCCCGACATACCTGCAGCTGGGGTAACGTCAGTGGAGGGGAGGGGCATCCGTGCAACAACTCCCCGAACGAAGTTCCATCTGGAGTCGTCGCGTCAGGGCCCAACCCGCGCGTCGCCTCCATGAAGGGCGGCCAACTGCCCCCCCCGGATGCGGCCGCCCGAGGGCTGCCCCGGTTCCCCAGGGAGCCGGGGCACGCTCCTTCCCGGATCAGGCGTCGAACTCGACGCCCCCGGCGCGCAGCTCGCCGAACAGGTCGCGCAGATGCTCGAAATTCTTCTTCACGCTGTCGACCATCGGGCCGCGCGCCAGCACGTCGCCGGGGATGATCACGCCGCTGTCGCGTCGCACGCATAGCCCATCCGAGATCAAGCGGTTTACGTGCCGGCGGGTGGTCTCGTAGGGCAGGCCCATGCTCAGCGCCAGCGCATGGACACTGACCGGGCGTCGCAGGTCGTCGGGAACAATGTCGCCTGCTTCCGAATAGGCCTGGGAAAGTGGGCTGTCAGGCTTCAGATCGCGAATATTGGCTTCGACGATCGACATGAAGATGACGCCGCGCAGCATGTCGCCGCCACCCACGGTCTTCGACACCATATCCATTGCGCGCAAGAAGAATGTCGTCGACGCGCGGATGGCGACGCCATCGCGTATTTTATCGAAATGTTCGGGCAAGAAGGCGCACCCCCGCACGCTTCTGAAATCTATGCTTACGACTACTGATCGACGATAACGTCGTTCGCGACTCGGGGCAAGTTCTTGCGAACGGTTCTCTACTCGGCGGCCTGAAGCTCGGCGGCCTTGGCCGCTTCGATCTCGGCAGCGCGGGCTTCGACCAGGCCGACGATGTGGTCGACCATGTGCTCGTTGTCCATCTTGTGGTCGGGGCGGCCGGCCACATAGACCATGCCCGAGCCCTTGCCGCCGCCGGTGAAGCCGAGGTCGGTCATCAGCGCCTCGCCGGGCCCGTTGACGACGCAGCCGATGATCGACAGCGACATCGGGGTGGCGACGTGGGCCAGGCGCTCTTCCAGCGCCTCAACGGTCTTGATGACGTTGAAGCCCTGCCGCGCGCAGGACGGGCAGGCGATGATGTTGACGCCGCGGTGGCGCAGGCCCAGCGACTTCAGCATGTCGAAGCCGACCTTGATCTCCTCGACGGGATCGGCGGCGAGGCTGACGCGAATGGTGTCGCCGATGCCGGCCCAGAGCAGGCTGCCCATGCCGATCGAGGACTTCACGGTGCCGGTGCGCAGGGCCCCGGCCTCGGTGACGCCCAGATGAAGCGGGCAGTCGATGACCTCGGCCAGCTGCTGGTACGCGGCCACGGTCATGAACAGGTCCGAGGCCTTCACGCTGATCTTGAAGTCGTGAAAGTCGTGGTCCTGCAGGATGCGGGCGTGGCTGAGCGCGCTTTCGACCATCGCGTCGGGGCAGGGCTCGCCGTACTTCTCGAGCAGTTCACGCTCGAGCGAGCCGGCGTTGACGCCGATCCGCATCGAGCAGCCGTTGTTGCGCGCCGCGCTGATCACGTCGCGCACGCGGTCGGCGCTGCCGATGTTGCCCGGGTTGATGCGCAGGCAGGCGGCGCCGGCCTCGGCGGCCTCGATGCCGCGCTTGTAGTGGAAATGGATGTCGGCCACGAGCGGGACCTTGGCCTCGCGGGTGATGGTCCTGAACGCGGCCGTCGATTCCACGTCGGGGCACGACACGCGAACGATGTCGGCGCCCGCCTCTTCGAGCTGGCGGATCTGGTCGATGGTCGCGGCGGCGTCGGCCGTCAGCGTGTTGGTCATCGACTGGACGGCGATAGGCGCGCCGCCGCCGATCGGCACATTGCCGACCATGATCTGGCGGGACGGCCGGCGGTCGATACGGCGCCAGGGGCGGACGTGGGTGTGATCGTCGTGGCTCATGCGACTTCCAAGGTAAGCCCGGGCGCGGCGTTTCCCAAGCCCGTCATGGAAACTTCGCCCGGAATAGGATGGGCTCGGCTAGCCGACCAGGGCGGCGACGGTCGCCTGGGCGGTCGGCATCCAGCCCTTGAACCGGCCGCTGACGAAGACGTCCATCGACTGCGGGTCGGTGACCTCCACCGTCAGCCCCTTGGCGGTGGGCAGGCGATAGGCCTCGCCGGGCGGCAGGGAGCGGGCGAAGTAGATGGCGTTGTCGGGGCCGCGCACGATCAGCATGGTCTGCCGGCGCGCCTGCAGGGTCACCATCGAGCCGGTCGCCGGGGCGCCGTGAATGGTTCCCTTGGCGACGAACGGGGTGCCGATCGGGGTGTCGCTCAGCGCGGCCGCCTGGCCGGCCTCGGCTTCCTTGCGCGCCTTGGCGGCGGCCGCGGCGGCGTCGGCCGAGCCCCCGGCCTGGGCGGCGGCTTCGAGGCCCGGGGTCTGATAGACGGGCGGGGTGGAGGCCTCGGTCGGGGTCGGCAGCGGCGCGCCGACGGTCATCGGACCGGTCGGGGCGACCGGCGTGACGGTCACGGAGGCCTGGGGCGCGGTCGGCGGGGGCGGCGCTTCCTCGCTGATGGCGCGCTGGGCGACATTCCAGATGAGGATGGCGGAGACGATCAGGGCGCCGCCGCCCATGATCATGCCCATGCGCGGATCGCGCTCGTGCCGCACGCCGGAGGGCGCGCGCAGAAGCTCGTCGGGCTCGGGCGCCTCGGCCTTGAAGCGGGCGACGGCCTCGTCAGGGTCAAGGCCCAGGAGCTTGGCGTAGGCCTTCACATAGCCGATCGCGAACGGACGCGAGGGCAGTTCCTCAAGCCGCATGTCCTCGACGGCGGACAGGTAGGTGCGGCGGATGCGGGTGGCGTCGGCCACGTCCTGGATCGACAGGCCGCGGAACTCGCGGGCCGCCTTCAGGGCGGCGCCGATGTCGGGTCCGTAAGACAGGGAAGGCTCCTCGGTCGGCGCGAGTGGATCGCCCGGGCCAGAGCCCCCGGCGTGCAACAGATGCGTAACCTCGCCAGAATCGAGCGGCATGGCTACCGACGCCCCCACTGCCTCGCGTCGCGCGCTTGCGCAACGCATCCGCCGTCCCGTAGCACGAGAAAGCTTAACCCTGTGTTGTGGATATCAAAATAACGCCCGGAATTCAATGCGCTAATCCGCCACAATGGTCGTCGACCGGGGTTCGGTCAGACGGCTACGTACAATTTCCGGGCCAGGGTCTCGATCTCGTTTCGCACCGAACCGGAGGTGCCTTTCAACAGGGTCAGGACCCCGCGTCTAGCGGCCTCTCTGTCGCAGGACAGGACCATCTGCTTGACCGGGCCGATGCCGGCGGGCGGCATCGACAGGCGATCGAAGCCGAGGGCGACCAGGGCGAAGGCCTCCAGCGGCCGGCCGGCCATCTCGCCACAGACGGACACCGGCGTTCCGGTCTCGGCGCAGGCCAGCTGGATCTGCTGCAGCGCGCGCAGGGCGGGCGGCGACAGCGGATCGTAGCGATCGGCCACCCGCGGGTTCCCGCGGTCGGCGGCGAACATGTACTGCATCAGGTCGTTGGTGCCGATCGACACGAAGTCGGTCATCGGCAGCAGGGCGTCGAGGTGCCAGATCAGCGACGGGGCCTCGATCATCGCCCCGACGTCCAGCCGCGACGGCGCGGGCCGGCCGCGACGCTGGGCCCAGGCGATCTCGCCGTCGACGAAGGCCCGGGCGGCGCGGAACTCGTCGACGCTGGCGACCAGCGGGAACATGATCCGCAGCGGCCGGCCGTTGGCGGCCCAGATCAGCGCCCGCAGCTGCAGGCGCAGCAGGGCGGGGCGGTCCAGCCCCATGCGGATGGCGCGCCAGCCCAGGGCGGGGTTCTCCTCCCGCTCCAGCTCCATGTAGGGCAGCAGCTTGTCGCCGCCGAGGTCGAGGGTGCGGAAGGTGACCGGCTGGCCGGCCGCCACGTCGAGCACCCGCTCGTACAGGGCGCGCTGGGCGTCCAGGCGCGGCATGTCCTCGGCGACCATGAACTGGAACTCGGTGCGGAACAGGCCGATGCCCTCGGCCCCGGTCTCGCCGAGAATGTCGAGGTCGACGGCCAGGCCCGCGTTCATCAGCAGGGTGATCTTGGAGCCGTCCTTGGTGAAGGCGGGCGTCTCGCGCAGGCGGGCGAACTCGGCGCGGCGCTGGGCCCGGACCTCGAGTCGCGCCTGCAGCGCCTGCACCACGTCCGGACGGGGGCGCAGGAAGGCCTCGCCGGTCTCGGCGTCGACGATCACCGGGTCGCCCTCGGAGACCTTGTCACGCAGGCCTGACAGGCGGCCCACGCACGGGATGTCGAGGGCCCGGGCGACGATCGCCGCGTGGCTCGCCGAGGAGCCCTCTTCGAGCAGCAGCCCCTTGACCCGGGTGCGGTCGTATTCGAGCAGATCGGCGGGGCCGAGGTTCCGCGCCACCAGGATGGCGTCGTCTGGCAGCACCCGCGCCACATGGCCGTCGCCGGACAGGTGGCGCAGCAGGCGGTCGTTCAGGTCCTCGAGGTCGTGCAGCCGCTCGCGCAGATAGGGGTCGCGCGCCTGGCCCAGCCGGGCGCGGTGCTCGGAGCGCACGCGCTCGACGGCCGCCTCGGCGGTCAGGCCGGAGCGCACGGCCTCTTCCAGCGACCGGTTCCAGCCGCGGTCGTGGGCGAACATGCGATAGGTCTCGAGCACCTCGTAGGAAGCGCCGACGAGGCCGTGCTGGCCCTCGAGCATCTCGTCGATCTGCTTCTGCAGCGCGTCGACCGACTTGCGCAGCCGGATCTCCTCGGCCGCGGCGTCGTCCGACAGCAGCTGCTCGGGCGCCACCGGCTGCTCGTGCAGCACCACCTTGCCGTAGGCGAGGCCGTCCGCGAACTTGGCGCCCTTCAGCCGCTCGGGCTTGTGCGGCGCGATCTCGACGTCTTTCAGCGCTTCCTGGCTAAGCAGGTCGCCGGCGCCGACCATCTCGGCGAGGACCATGGCGATGATCTGGAGGTCCTCGACCTCCTCGTCGCCGTAGGTGCGCTCGGTGCGATTCTGGACGACCAGCACCCCGATGGCGCGGCCGCCGCGCAGCAGCGGCACGCCGAGGAAGGAGTGGTAGGGGTCTTCGCCGGTTTCCGGGCGGTAGGAGAAGGCCGGGTGGTGCGGGGCGTCGCTGAGGTTCAGCGGCCGGCCCTGGCGCACGATCTCGCCGACCAGGCCCTCGCCGACCTTCAGCCGGGTGACGTGGACGGCCTCTTCCGACAGGCCCTCGGTGGCGAACAGCTCGAGCTCGCCGCCGGCTCGCCGCAGATAGATGGAGCAGACCTCCGCCACCATCGACCCGGCGATGATGCGGACGACCATGTTCAGCTTCGCCTGGGCCGGCGCTTCACCGGCCATGGCTTCGCGGATCTGCCGAAGCAGACTGCGTGGACCGCGTATGGCGAAGCTCTGGGTGGCCATCAGCCGAGCGTTTCTCCTGTCCCTCCGGCGCCTATAGCAGATTTCCGGGAGGGAACAGTGATCGTCGGTCCGCTTCTCGACAGAGGGGCGCGGCGCCTAGACCTTGTCCAGCTCGTAGGCCGAGTGGAGCGCCCGGACAGCCAGCTCCGTGTAGGCGGCGTCGATCAGCACGCTGATCTTGATTTCGCTGGTCGAGATCACCTGGATGTTGACCCCCTTGTCGGCAAGGGCGGTGAACATGGTGCTGGCGACGCCGGCATGGCTGCGCATGCCGACGCCGATGACCGAGACCTTGGCCACGTCCTCGTTCAGCTGCACGTCCTCGAAGCCGATTTCCTTCTGGATCTCGCGGACGATCTCCACGGCGCGGGCGGCGTCGCGGCGGCCGACGGTGAACTCCATGTTGGCCGCGCCCTCGCTGCGGGCGTGGCTCTGGACGATCATGTCGACGTTGACGTTCGCGTCAGCCAGCCGGCCGAAGATCTTCGAGGACACGCCAGGGGTGTCGGGCAGGCCGAACAGGCTGACCTTGGCTTCGTCGCGGCTGTAGGCCACGCCGCTCACGATGCGCTTTTCCACGATTTCCTCCTCGTCGCACACGATGGTGCCCTGACCGGGCGCTTCCCCGGGCTCGACGAAACTAGAGAGAACCCGCAGCGGCACGTGCTGGGCCATGGCCAGCTCGACCGAACGGGTCTGAAGAACCTTGGCCCCCAGCGACGCCATCTCAAGCATCTCCTCGTAGGAGACGCGAGCCAGCTTGCGGGCCTTCTGCTCGATGCGCGGGTCGGTGGTGTAGACCCCGTCGACGTCGGTGTAGATGTCGCAGGCGCCGTCCAGGGCCGCGGCGATGGCCACGGCGCTGGTGTCGGAGCCGCCGCGGCCGAGGGTGGCGATGCGGCCCTGGCGGTCGACGCCCTGGAACCCGGCGATGACGGCGATCTCGCCGCTGTCCATGGCGGCGGCCAGCTTCTCGGGCGGGATGTCGTCGATGCGCGCCTTGCCGTGGGCGTCGTCGGTGATGATCGGGATCTGCCAGCCCATCCACGACCGGGCGTTCAGGCCCATGTTGCGCAGGGTCATGGCCAGCAGGCCGGCCGTGACCTGTTCGCCGCTGGCCACAACGACGTCGTACTCGTCATCTGAGGGCTTGAGGCCGTTGGTCGCCGCGCCGGCGCCGTCGGTCCAGGCGACCAGCTCGTTCGTCTTGCCGGACATGGCCGACACCACGACGGCGACCTTCTTGCCGGTCGCGACTTCAGCCGCAACCAGCCGGCCCACACGCCGGATACGCTCGAGGTCGGCCACCGAAGTGCCGCCGAATTTCATCACCAGCCGTGACACGTCCTGGCCGCTCGCCCCCTTGTTTGGCGGGTTTTCATGCCCCGTGATAGCCGAAAAAGGCGCTCGACGTGGCAAGAGGCGCCCTTCTAGCCGCGAGGGCGCGGGGCCGCAATGCGCCAGATGCCGGTTAAGCGTCCCGGCCGCACGCTTCCGTCGACGGCGGGCCGCCCTCGCACTAGAAGGAGGTATGGCCCAGCCCGCGCCCCTGACCCATTCCATCGACCCGGCCGACGTCGAACGCTTCTCGCGCATCGCCGCCGAATGGTGGGATCCGCACGGCAAGTTCGCGCCGCTGCACAAGTTCAACCCCAGCCGACTGACCTTCGTCCGTGACCAGGCGGCGGCCCGGTTCGGCCGCGACATCAAGGTCCGGCGGCCGTTCGAGGGCCTGACCCTGCTCGACATCGGCTGCGGCGGCGGGCTGCTCAGCGAGCCGATGTCGCGTCTCGGCTTCTCGGTCCTCGGCGCTGACGCCTCGGAGCGCAACATCGGCACGGCCAGTGCTCATGCCGCCGAGCAAGGTCTCGACATCGCCTACCGCGCGGTGACCGCCGAACAGCTGCTGGCCGAGGGGGCCGGGCCGTTCGATGTGGTCTTGAACATGGAAGTGATCGAGCACGTCGCCGATCCGGGCGAGTTCCTGCGCACCACGGCCAAGCTGCTCAAGCCCGGCGGGCTGATGGTCGTCGCCACCCTCAACCGCACGCTCAAGGCCTTGGCGTTGGCCAAGATCGGCGCCGAATACGTGCTGCGCTGGGTGCCGGCCGGAACCCACGACTGGAAGCAGTTCCTGACGCCGGACGAGCTGCGGAGCTTCCTCGAAGGCCATCCCTTCGACATCGAGGGCCCGTTCGGGGTCAGCTACAATCCTCTGACCGGCCGCTGGAACCCGTCGGCGGATTCGGACGTCAACTACATGATGACCGTGACCCGCCCCGCCAAGGCATGACGACGATCCGCACGGCGCGGCTGCGTCTGGTTCCCGTTCGGCTGCCGCATCTCGAAGCCTTCGCCGCCGGCGGCGACGCGGGCCTGGCGGCGCTGCTCGGCGTGTCGGTCGCGCCGGACTGGGCCGGCGCCGACGCCCTGCAGGCAATCGCCGCCAGCCAGGCCTTCCTGGTCAGCAATCCGGATTCGGCGGACTGGTGGATGCATGTCTTCGTGCACGAGGCCGACAACCGGCTCATCGGTCTCGGCGGCTACAAGGGCGCGCCGAGCGGCGGGCGGCTGGAGTTCGGCTACGAGTTCGCGCCCGGATATCGCGGCCAGGGTCTGGCCACCGAGGCGGCGGAGGGCATGATCGCCCACGCCTTCCTCCAGCCGGACGTCGACCACGTCATCGCCCACACCCTGCCGCAAGAGAACGCCTCGACCCGGGTGCTCAAGCGCTGCGGTCTGGCGTTCGACGAGGTGGTGCAGGACCCCGAGGACGGCGAGATCTGGCGCTGGCGGCGGGACCGGGGATGAGCAGGGTTCAAAGGGTCTAGGCGTAGTCCGAAGCCTCAACCTCGCGACGCGACGCATTGAGGAGTTCCGCGACCTGTTCGGACTGGTCGTAGTCCTCGTTCAGATAGCCGCCCTTCACCGCATAGGCGCGCTCGGCGAAACAGCGGATGGCGGTGGCGAGCCACATCGAGACGCTGTCGAAGACGATCTCGTGCTCGGGCTCGCCGGGCAGGAACTCGACGACGCAGCCGTAGTCCTCGGACCCGGCGTCGCAGATCACAGCCAGGTAGCCGCCGCCGCCGTCGGCCAGGATCGGGAACCAGCTGCGTGGCCATTCCCCCTGGCCCGCGATCTTGCCGTAGTGCTCCACGGCCTCGGCGATCGGCAGCCAGTAGTAGCCGGGGACGACATGGCCGTCGCCCAGCGCCCGGCCCACGGGCAGGTCGACGCCGTCATGGCGGCCGTAGAGCGCGACGAGATCCTCCGGCGCCGGCCCGGCCGGCGCCACGGCCGCCTCCACATCGTCCGGCGCGATGCCAGGCTGAAGCATGTCGGCTGCGGGACGTGCGAGCCGGCGCAGATGCGCGGTCAGCTCGTTCACCTGCTCGAAGATGAAGGTCATGGAGGTCATTGCGAACCTATATCGATCCTCCCGCTCTTGGGGGAGTGGTGGAGAGGGACATGCTCCCGGCGAGCGGTTGGCCGCGGTGTTCGTCGCTTCACTGTCCCGAACGCCCCGGCCTGCGGGAGACTCCGGAGACATATAATCTGGAGACAAGGCGAGACATTCGACCCCTTTGTGAGACATCCGCCCCTGCGGGACATCTCCGTTTCATCCCCCGCGCTCGCCACGGCGCCATACTGTGTGGATGAGCCGTCCGACCGCAGCCTGCAATCTCCGCCGCGCCCTTGCAGATAAGGAATTCAACCGCACGCGCGCTGCGATGGCGACCCACGCGTCGGTCCCGCCGGATGCGTCCGACAGCCACAATCCCGCGCCGGATTCCGCCGGGTCTGAAGTGTGTGTTGCGGTGAACGCCGACCCTAAACGCGCGATGAATATTCTGAAGACATCGCTTGAGCGTCGCGGCTTAGTTCACGTCCGTCTTCTTCGGTGGCGCGGGCGGCAGCTGCGCCACCTTCACGCCGTCCTCGACAAGCGCCTTGACCTCGGCGGGCGTGGCCTCGCCGTAGATGCCGCGTTCCTCGGACTTGCCCTCGTGGATGTCGCGGGCCTCGCGGGCGAACGTGTCGCCGACGTAGTCAAAGTTATCCTCGACGTGGGCGCGGACCTTGCCCATCGCCTCCATCACCATCTGGCGCATCTTCGGGTCGACCGGGGCGCTCACGCCCTGCGCCTTGGTCCCGGCCACGGCGGGCGACATGATCTGCTTGCGCACGGCCTTGCTGCCGCACACAGGGCAGTCGATCAGCCCGCGCGCGGACTGGTCGTCATAGTCCGACGACGAGCCGAACCAGCCTTCGAACGCGTGCTCATGGTCGCAGAGGAGGGCGTAGCGGATCATCTAGGGTCCCGTGAACGCGCGGGCGTTCTGCAGGTTGGGGATGGCGGCGCGGGCCTTGTCGACCGCGGAAAGGTCGAGGTCGGCGACCAGCACGCCGGGCTCGTCATGGTCCAGTTTCGCGATCACCTCGCCCCAGGGCGCGACGATGGTCGAATGGCCCCAGGTGCCGCGGCCGTCCTCATGGAAGCCGCCCTGGGCCGCCGCCAGCACGAAGCTGCCGGTCTCGATGGCGCGGGCGCGCAGCAGCACCTCCCAGTGGGCCTCGCCGGTCGGGCGGGTGAAGGCGGCGGGCAGGGTCATGATGTTGGCCCCGCCCAGGGCCAGGGCGCGGTACACGGCCGGAAAGCGCATGTCGTAGCAGATGGTCAGGCCCAGCCGGGCCCCGGCAGCCTCGGCGATCACCGCCCGGTCGCCGGGCTCGTAGGTCGCCGATTCCCGCGCCGTCTCGCCGGTCGGCAGGTCGACGTCGAACATATGCAGCTTGTCGTAGGTGGCGACGATGCCGCCGTCCGGACCGACCAAGACCTGGCGGTTGGCGGCCTTGCCGTCCTCGCGCAGCACGAGGGCGGAGCCGATGCTGAGCCAGACCCCGAGCTCGGCGGCGAGGCTACGCAGGCCGTTCACCACCGGGTCGTCGGCCAGCAGCATCAGCTGCGGCAGCAGCGTGGCGCGATCCTTCTGCAGGATGTTGGTCCCCTCGGGCGTCACGATCAGTGTCGCTCCCTGCGCCGCCGCCTGCCGCACCAGCGGTTCGGCGTGGGCGAGGGCGGCGGCATGGGTCGCCGGGGTCCGCAGCTGGACGAGGGCGGCGCGCAGGGTCATGCCGCCAGCAGGTCGTCCAGCTTGCCGTCGCGGTCGAGGGCCAGCATGTCGTCGCAGCCGCCGATGTGTTTCTCGCCGACGAAGATCTGCGGGAAGGTGCTGCGGCCGGAACGGCTCATCATCTCCTGGCGCAGATTGGGATCCATGCCGGCTTCGATCTCCACGAAGTCGGCGCCCTTCTTCTCGAGAACGGCGAGGGCGCGGGCGCAGTAGCCGCAGAAGGGACGGGTGTAGATGGTGACCTTGGCCATGGTTCTCGTAACGCTGCCTGTTGCTAGGGTTTCATATAGTGGGGTCCGCGCCGGCGCGCACCTTGGCGATGACGGCGAGGTCCACCGAGGCGGCGCCGGCGGCCTTGAGCGCTCTCGCG
>JAZJXN010000221.1:21498-39710 GCA_040390885.1 Pseudomonadota bacterium
GTGGCGCCGGTGGTGAGCACGTCGTCGATCAGCAGAACGCGCCGGCCGGCCACCTGCTCCCGACGGGCGGCCGGCACGGCGAAGGCGCCGGCCATGTTGCGGCGGCGGCCGGAAGCGGACTTGCCGCCCTGGGTCTCGGTGTCGCGCACGCGCTGGACAGCGTCGGGCAGGCAGGCGAGCCCGCTCATCCGGGCCAGCGGCCGGGCGATCTCGGCGGCCTGGTTGTAGCGCCGGCGCAGCAGCCGCCAGCGGTGCAGCGGCACGGGCACGATCAGATCCGCCTCGGCGAGCAGCGGCTTGGCCGCCCGCGAAATCCACTTCGCGGCCAGGCCCGCCAGGTCGGTGCGATCGGCGTGCTTCAGCTTCAGGATCAGGTCGCGGGAATGCTCGTCATAAAGGCAGGCCGCGCGCGCCCGGTCGAAGGCGCGGGGCCTGGCCGTGCAGGCGGCGCAGCGCACGCCGGGGCCTGGGTCAAACTCCCAGGGCGAGCCGCAGCCGTCGCAGACGGGGTCCTCGAGGAAGACGATGCGGCGCCAAGCCTCCGCGCCAAGGCCCGCGGTCTGGGCGGGGCCGCCGTCGAGGTCGCGCGGCGGCAGGATCAGGTCGAGCATCGCGCGAGCGGCCAGAACGAGGCCGGCCGGCGGTTCCAATCTGGCGCGTGAAGGGCCATGTTCCGCCCGCATGACGACCTCGCCCCCCATCCTCTTCGACCGCGCCCTGCACCGGCGCCGGCTGGCCCGCGCGGCGGCCGGGTACGACCAGGCCAGCTTCCTCAAGCGCCGGGCCGCGGAAGATGCGGTCATGCGCCTCGAGACGATCATGCGACGGTTTCCGCTGGCCGTCGATCTGGGCGCGCGGGACGGGGCGTTTGGCCGGGCATTGGCGGGCAGCGACGCGGCCGAGAAGATCGACCTGCTGATCGAGACGGACCTCTCGGACGCCATGCTGGGCGGGCGCGACGGCGTGCGGCTGGCGGTCGACGAGGAGCGGCTGCCGTTCGCGGCGGCGAGCCTCGACCTGGTGGTCTCGACGCTTGCCCTCCACTGGACCAACGACCTGGTCGGCGCCCTGATCCAGATCCGCCGGGCGCTGAAGCCGGACGGCCTGTTCATCGGGGCCCTGCTGGGCGGGGCGACCCTGACCGAGCTGCGGCAATGCCTGCTCGAAGCCGAGGCGGAGCTGTCCGGCGGCGCGGGCCTGCGGGTCTCGCCCTTCGCCGACGCCTTCGACGCCGCCGCCCTGCTGCAGCGGGCCGGGTTCGCGCTGCCGGTGACCGACGTCGACCGGGTGACGGTGCGCTACGCCCATCCCCTCGAGCTGCTGCGCGACCTGCGCCAGATGGGCGAGACCAACGTGCTGCTCGACCGGCCGCGCAAGCCGCTGAGCCGCAAGGTGCTGCTGCGGGCGATGGCGATCTATGTCGAGCGCTTCGCCGAGGCCGATGGCAAGGTCCCGGCGACGTTCGAGATCGTCACCGTCACCGGCTGGTCGCCGCACGAAAGCCAGCAGAAGCCGCTCAAGCCGGGCTCGGCCAAGATGCGGCTGGCGGACGCGCTGGGGACGATCGAGAAGAGCGCGGGCGAGAAGCCCGGCGAGGGCTAGCCCGTGCCGGCGATGGTGTCGGCGACCTTGATGATGATGTCGCTGGCCTTGTTGCCGAAGGCCGTCACCGAGGTGACGATGACCAGAAAGATCAGCGAGCAGATCAGGCCGTATTCGATGGCCGTCGCGCCACTTTCGTCGGCGGCGAAGCGCTTCAGGGTCAGATGAAGTCGCGCAGATAGGCGACCAGCGGCTCGTCCGCCGGCGGCATCGGGTAGTCGCTGAGCTTGTCGGGCTTCACCCACGCAAGAGCCTCGTGTTCCCGCGCCGTGACGAACCCCGACCAGCGCCTGCACAGGTAGAGTGGCATGAGCAGGTGAAACGAATCGTAACCGTGGCTGGCGAAAACGAACGGGGCCAGGCAGGCCTCGGTGACCTGGATGCCGAGCTCCTCGTCGAGCTCCCGGATCAGGCAGACCTCCGGCGTCTCGCCCGCCTCGACCTTGCCCCCCGGAAACTCCCACAGCCCGGCAAGCTGCTTGCCCTGCGGCCGCTTGCAGATCAGCACCCGACCGTCGACGTCGATCAGCGCCGCGGCGGCGACGAGGACGATCTTCTTGGCGGGGGCGGCGTCGGTCATGCCTGGCACCTAACAGCGCCCTCCACCGATGTCATCCCGGCCGCAGCGAAGCGAAGAGCCGGGACCCAGCTTCGTGCGTTGGCCCTGGCTCCCGGATAGCCGCTTCGCGACTTCCGGGATGCCAACGGAGGGAACACGACCTAGCTCCGGTAATCCCCGTTGATCGCCACGTACTCCTTGGTCAGATCACAGGTCCACACGGTCGCCGAGCCGCGGCCTACGCCGACCTCGACGGTGACCTCGAGCTCCTGCTTCTTCATGTAGGCGCTCATCTTCGCCTCGGAGTAGGTCGGCGAGACGAGGCCGTCCTGGGCGGCGACCAGCTTGCCGAACATGATCCTGACCTTGTCGCGGTTGATCGGCTCGTCGGCGCGGCCGACGGCCATGGCGATGCGGCCCCAGTTGGCGTCCTCGCCGGCGAAGGCGGTCTTGACCAGCGGGCTCTCGGCGATGGTGCGGGCGATCTTGCGGGCGCTTAGAGGGCTTTCAGCGCCGTTGACGGTGATCTTGACGAACTTGGTCGCGCCCTCGCCGTCCCTGACCAGCTGCAGGGCGAGGTCGAGCAGCACGCTCTCCAGCTTCTCGCGGAAGTCGGCCAGCCTCTGGTCGCCGGCGCGGCTGATGCGCGGCGCGCTGGAGAGGCCGGTCGCGAACAGCAGCAGGGTGTCGTTGGTCGAGCGGTCGCCGTCGACGGTGACGCTGTTGAAGGTCGTGCGGGTATAGAGGCTGACCAGGGTCTGCAGGACCTTGGGCGCGATGTCGGCGTCGGTGGCGACGAAGGCCAGCATGGTCGCCATGTCCGGCGCGATCATGCCTGAGCCCTTGGCGATGCCGTTGATGCGTACGGTATGACCGTCGATCTTCGCCGTGGCGCTGGCGCCCTTCGGGAAGGTGTCGGTGGTCATGATCGCGCGGGCGGCGTCCTGCCAGCCGTCGTCGGCGAGATGGGCGTCGATCTCGGGGAGGCGGTGGGTGATCTTGCCGTCGTCCAGCACCACGCCGATGACGCCGGTCGAGGCCAGCATGACGTCGCGCTGGCGGCAGTCGAAGCGCTTGGCCACCGCCCCCGCCACGCGCCGCGCCGCGTCGGCGCCGGGCTTGCCGGTGAAGCTGTTGGCGCAGCCGGCGTTGACGACCAGGGCCTGGACGCCGTCGCCGCCGGAGGCTTCCAGCTGCTTCTTGCACCAGTCCACGGGGGCCGAGCCGATGCCATGGCGGGTGAAGACGCCGGCGCAGCTGGTGCCCTTGGCGAAGCGCATCAGCAGCAGGTCGGGGCGGTCATGCTTGTAGAAGCCGGCCCGGCCAATCGCCATCTGCACGCCCGCGATCGGCGGCATGTTGGGCAGGGGCCTGGCCATCGGCGAGACCTTCAGGCCGGGCTTGCCAGGCGCGGCCGGCTCGACCGGGGCCTCTGCCGCCGGCGTGGCGCGGCTCAGGCCTCGCTTCAATGCCGAGGCCAGCGGGTCGAGCACCGCGTGGGCGGCGGCTTCCACGGGCTTGGTCGCCGCTTCCAGCGCCTTGGCGGGCGTGAGCTTGGCGGCGGCGGGCTTGGACGGGGTCTTGGTCATTTCTTGGCCGGCGCGGCAGGAGCGGAAGCGGGGGGCGTGGTCGGGGCGGCGGGGGTCACAGGCGGCGGGGCGGCCTTGGCTGGCGGCGGCGCCGAGGCGGGTTCGCGCGGCGCGCCGGGCACGTCCTGCTGGCGGCCGAGCAGCTGTTCGACCTTGGCCTTGCCGCGCAGGTTCTCGAGCAGCTCGCGGACCTCGTCGTAGGTCAGGAAGCGCACGATCTGCGGGCGAGCGGCCTCGAGCGTGATCGGCGGCTCCTGCCGCTTCTCCTCGACCCGGACCAGCGCCCAGCCGCCGTCGACCGCGAAGGGCCCCAGCAGGTCGCCGGGCTTGGCGTCCTTGAGCGCCGCGACATAGGCTTCGGGCATGACGTCGAGGGTGAAGTAGCCGCCGAAGTCGCCGCCGTTGAAGCGGGTGGCGGAGTCGACCGACCGCTCCATGGCCAGCGCCTCGAACGAGGCTCCGGCGGCGAGCAGTTTCTTGACCTCTTCGGCCTGGGCCTGGGTGGCGAGCACGATCTGCCGCGCCTTCATCTGGTCCGACTGGCGGGCGAGGCGCAGCTGCTCCTGGTAGAGGCCGCGGATCGCGCTCTCGGTGACCTTCTTCTCGACCACGCCCTCGACCACCATGTCGGCGAGGATGCGCTGTTGGGCGGCCTTCAGCCGCTGCTGCGCGACGGGGTCCTTGTCCAGCTTCTGGCGGACGGCCTCGGCGGCGAGAAGCTTCTGGTCGACAACCTCGTCGAGCACCCGGCGGAACAGGTCAGAGGAGGTGTCGAGCGGCTCGCCTTCCCCGATCAGGCCCTGGGCCACGGCCTCGCGCTTGACGTCTGAGGACCAGACCACCTTGCCGTCGACCCGGGCCACGGCGGCGTCGCCCGGCTCCGGCGGCTTCTCCGAACCGGTCTGGCGATTGCAGGCCGCCACGGTCAGGGCCAGGCTCAGGGCCAGCAGGACGCTCCAGGCGCCGTGTCTCGCGGTCTTCATGACAGCCGTGTCTCCACAGGGAGGTTCAGGGGTTCACCTAGCGTGGTTTCGAGTCCAGTGGAATGCGGTCGCCGCCTTGAGCGGCTATGCTGTGTCCATGACAACTGATCCCGCCGCACCGCCGCCCAGGCCCAACGCCTCCCAGCTTGCGTCCCCATCGTACCGGCTGGCGGCGCTCGACCAGGATTTCCTGCTCGGCGACTCGATGCGCGGCGTGCGCTTCCTGCTCGAATACGCCAAGGCCGAGGAGATGCTGCGCGCCTGGGGCGTGCGCTCGACCATTGTCGTGTTCGGCGGCGCCCGGGTGCGCGAGGACGGCGACGGTGAGCATGCCCGCTGGTACGCCCAGGCCCGGGCGTTCGGAGCGCTGGCCTCGGAACGCGGCGGCTCTATCCGGAGCACCGACAAGTTCCGCGATAACGTCATCGCCACCGGCGGCGGACCCGGCATCATGGAGGCCGCCAACCGCGGGGCGTCCGAGGCCGGCGCGCCGTCGATCGGTTTCAACATCACACTGCCGCATGAGCAGGAACCCAACGCCTGGTCGACGCCGGAGCTGACCTTCCGCTTCCACTACTTCGCCATGCGCAAGATGCACCTGGCCATGCGCGCCAACGCCCTGGTGGTGTTCCCGGGCGGGTTCGGCACCTTCGACGAGCTGTTCGAGCTGCTGACCCTGCGCCAGACCGACAAGGCTCCGCCGATCCCGATCGTGCTGGTCGACGAGGCCTACTGGCGCTCGGTGATCGGCTTCGAGGTCCTGGTCGAACACGGCATGATCGCGGCGTCGGACATGGACCTGCTGCGCTTCGCCGACGACGCCGAGGGTGTCTGGGCGCGGCTGCTGGAATGCGGGCTGCGGCCGGGCGAAAACATCGGATAGGGCGCGAAGGGGAACACCTTGAAACGTTCCCCTCCGCTGCCGCCGCTGCGTGTCGCCGACACCACAGCGCGAAACCCGCGCCGGGCCGCCGCGTTGACACTCAAGGGGCGCCTGCTTAAGTCTCCCGCGCGCCTGAAACGGGCGGATTTTCAAGGGCCGGATGGGCTTTTGCGAACCCCGACGCCGCCCGCGCGCAGAACCTTATCACCGGAATCCCGCCCGCATGCTCGGCTTCGCCAAATCTCTCTTCGGCTCTTCCAACGATCGCCAGGTCAAGGCCCAGCAGGCCCGCGTGGCCAAGATCAATGCGCTGGAGCCGCAAATCTCGGCCCTGACGGATGAGCAGCTCCGCGCCAAGACCGTGGAGTTCCGCGAGCGGCTGGACAAGGGCGCCACGCTCGACGACCTGCTGGTCGAAGCCTTCGCGGTGGTCCGCGAGGCCTCCAAGCGGACCCTCGGCCAGCGCCACTACGACATGCAGATGGTCGGCGGCATGGTCCTGCACAAAGGCGGTATCGCCGAGATGCGGACCGGTGAAGGCAAGACCCTGGTCGGCACCCTGCCGACCTACCTGAACGCCCTCGCCGGCAAGGGCGTCCACGTCATCACGGTCAACGACTACCTAGCCCGGCGCGACGCCGAATGGATGGGACAGGTCTACACCTTCCTCGGCCTGACCGTCGGCGTGATCGTCAACGGCCTGAGCCAGGCCCAGCGCCAGCAGGCCTATCGCAGCGACATCACCTACGGCACCAACAACGAGTTCGGCTTCGACTACCTGCGGGACAACCTGGTCTACGACATCGGCGAGATGGTCCAGCGCGGCCATAACTTCGTCATCGTCGACGAAGTGGACTCGATCCTGATCGACGAGGCCCGCACACCGCTGATCATCTCCGGCCCGACCGAAGACCGCTCGGAGCTGTACCGGACCATCGACGTGATCATCAAAGACCTGATCGTCGACAAGGACACCTACGAGCACGACGAGAAGCAGCGCCAGGTGCTGCTGACCGAGATGGGCGCCGAGCGCATCGAGGAAATCCTGATGGCCGGCGGCCATCTGGGCGAGGACACCGCCGGTCTCTACGACGCGGCCAACGTCTCGATCGTTCACCACGTGAACCAGGCGCTGCGGGCCAACGTCCTTTACACCCGGGACAAGGACTACATCGTCAAGGCCGGCGAAGTGATCCTGATCGACGAATTCACCGGCCGGATGATGGCCGGCCGCCGCCTGTCGGAAGGCCTGCACCAGGCCATCGAGGCCAAGGAAGGCGCCGAGGTCCAGCCCGAGAACCAGACCCTGGCCTCGGTCACCATCCAGAACTATTTCCGCCTCTACACCAAGCTGTCGGGCATGACCGGCACCGCGGCGACCGAGGCCCAGGAATTCGGCGACATCTACAAGATGGACGTCATGGAAATCCCGACGAACCGCCCTGTGAAGCGGATCGACGAGGACGACGAGGTCTATCGTACCGCCGCCGAGAAGAACGCGGCCATCCTCAAGCAGATCGAGGACTGCTATCGCCGCGGCCAGCCGATCCTGATCGGCACCGTCACCATCGAGAAGTCGGAAGTGCTGTCGGAACTGCTCTCGCAGCACGAGTACGAGCTCGACGGCAAGACGCACAAGGGCATCCCGCACAACGTCCTGAACGCCCGCTACCACGAACAGGAAGCCCTGATCGTGGCCGACGCCGGCGTCCCCGGCGCGGTGACCATCGCCACCAACATGGCCGGCCGCGGCACCGACATCCAGCTCGGCGGCAACAGCGACATGCACATGGCCAAGTGGCGCCAGGAGCAGGTCGGCCTCGGTCTCGAACACAATCCCGAAGCCGAGCGGGCCGAAAAGGCGCGCTTCGAGCAGGAGATCGCCGACAAGAAGAAGACCGCCCTCGAAGCCGGCGGTCTCTACGTGCTCGGCACCGAGCGGCACGAAAGCCGCCGTATCGACAACCAGCTGCGCGGCCGCACCGGCCGTCAGGGCGACCCGGGCAAGTCGAAGTTCTTCCTGTGCTGCGAGGACGACCTGCTGCGCATCTTCGCCGGCGACCGTCTCGACGCGATCATGCGCTCGTTCGGCGTCCAGGAAGGCGAGGCCATCACCCACAAGTGGCTGAACAAGGCCATCGCCACGGCGCAGAAGCGGGTGGAGCAGCGCAACTACGAAATCCGCAAGAACCTGCTCAAGTACGACGACGTCGTGAACGACCAGCGCAAGGCCGTGTTCGAGCAGCGCCAGGAGTTCCTCGAAGC
This sequence comes from Pseudomonadota bacterium, assembly GCA_040390885.1. Lineage (GTDB taxonomy): Bacteria > Pseudomonadota > Alphaproteobacteria > Caulobacterales > Caulobacteraceae > Caulobacter. The sequence goes on from JAZJXN010000221.1 coordinate 29,380, forward strand.
CAGCGACATGTCGGTGATCGTCGCCGAGATGCGCTCGGATGTGATCGACGACCTGGTCATGCGTTACCTGCCGCCCAAGGCCTACGCCGAGCAGTGGGACATCGAGGGCCTCGACGAGCGCGTTCAGGCGCTGCTCGGCCTGCAGCTGCCGCTGGCCGAATGGGCCTCGGAAGAGGGCATCGCCAACGAGGAGATGCAGGAGCGTATCGAGAAGGCCGCCAACGCCCGCGCCACCGAGCGCGAGCAGGTGCTGTCGTCCGAGCAGATGCGCAGCGTCGAGAAGAACTTCCTGCTGCAGATGATCGACATGCAGTGGCGCGAGCACCTCGTGCACCTGGACCACCTGCGCAACGTCATCGGCCTGCGCGGCTACGGCCAGCGCGACCCGCTGAACGAGTACAAGACAGAAGCCTTCAGCCTGTTCGAGAAGCTGCTCGGCGACCTGCGCACCAACGTCACCCGCTGGCTGATGACCGTCGAATTCCAGTTCGCCGAGCCGGAGCCCGAGCCCAACCCGCTCTCGTTCACCGAGGTTCACATGGACCCGCTGACCGGCGAGAACGAACGGGCCCTGGCCTTCGCGGGCGCGGGCGACGACCTCGCCCCCGAGCAGCGCGCCGCCCTGCCGATCAGCGCCCTGCCGGAAGGCTGGGAGCGGACCAGCCGCAACGCTGACTGCCCCTGCCGATCGGGCCGCAAGTTCAAGCACTGCCACGGCGCGCTGATCTAGCGCGTCGCGATCTGGCCTCGGAAGCGGCCGCTGGACTGATGAGACAGGCTGGAAGATCGCGAGATCTCTCCAGCCTTTTTCATGCGGCTCGCGTCAGCGGGTCTCGACCCCGTAGGTGAGGATCGCCCGCTCGCCGGCGGCGAGGCGCAGGGTCCAGATCGGGTCCCCGGCCTCCATGCGGTGGCGCGCGGACTCCTGAAAGATCCGGAACCCTCGCTGGCCGCCGCCGGGCTGGCGGACCTCGAGCACCACCGGGACGGACTTTCGATTGGCCACCTCGACCTCGATCGTCGCGCGCGGCCGCGACGGCGATCCTGTCCGCGTCACGACCCGCGACCGGGTGACGATGTCCATCGCCCGTCCGAGCTCGATCTCAAGGGGCAGTCCGACCGCGACGTCGCGGACCTTCTCCTCGCCGATCAGGACGGGACGGCCCGAAGCGGAGGTGTCCATGACCGCGACGACGCCCGCCGGCAGCGGCTTGCCCAGGCCCTGAGCGGTGGTGTTCTTCAACCGCAGCAGCGCTGTCGCGGGCCGGTCCGCCGGCGGGCCGTCAGCATCGACGCGCAGCTGGTAGACGCGCTCGAACGGCACGGCCTCCTGCTGCAGCATCAGCACCTGCTTGGTCTGTTGAGCCGCGACCGTCGTCGGATCGGGCAGGCTGTAGAGCTTGTAGTCGCCGAGCTCGGACTGCACCGCGACGCGCTGGGCGGTGACCACGATATCTTCGACGGCCGCCATCATCGGCGGGGGAGATGGCGGCGGCGGCGGCATGCCCGCCACCGCGACCCCGCCGCCGACGGCGCCGCCGCCCGAATAGCCGTCGTGGAACGGCCAGCAGCGGGCGGCCGTCACGATGCGCTCGATGTAGGGCGGCCGGGTCTCGTTGTTCCGTTGCAGTTCGCCGGCCACCACCTGTGTCGGAGCGTCGACGAAGCTGGTGGCGCCGCTGTTGGTCAGGGTGATCCAGCCGGTCAGGTCCAGCGTCCTGCCGTCGGGACGGATTCGGGCGACGTAGTCGGCCTTCCAGGTGAGTCCCGTCGCCAGGTAGCTCAGTCGCACCTTGTGCCGTCCCGCCGTCCCGGTCCGCGTCAGGACCGACAGGGTCGGCCGGTCGGCCAGGCCCGCGGGAACCTCGTCAAACAGCATCTGCTCGGGAAGGCCGCTGCATCGCAGCGCCTCGAGCTTGCCGTCGATCTCCAGCATGACGCCCTGCGGGCCGGAGCGGACGATGGCGGTCTGTTCGGTCGTCTTGCCGGTGACCGGGTTGGTGCGGACGATGCGCACCGGCTTGTCGATCGACCGGGCGATCAAGGCGCCAGGCGTCAGCAGGTCATAGTCCTGGTTCCGCTCAAGCATGGTCCCCGGCAGGCCCTCGATGGCCACCGTCTGCGGGACAAGGCCGTCGGCGACGCCGCGAAAGCTGATCCGCGCCTGCCCGGCCGGGACGTCGATGGTGCGGGTCTCGGTGATCATGGCGATGCTGGCGCCGCCGGAGCCGCCCTCGCGATAGATGGTCACCGCGACCGCGTCCGGGGCTTCGGACACGGGCTGGGCATTCGCCGGCGCGGCAAACACGAAAGCCATCGCAAGCGCCGCCACGCCACCCAGAATCCGCTCATCCCCGCGCAGGCGGGGACCCGGGCTTGTTCCGGAAGTCTCGGAGCCAGCCGCCAAGACGCCGGGGTCTCCGCCTGCGCGGGGACGAGCGGAAGAAGGGAAGGGCACTGCCTACCAGCCCGTTTCCACGGTGAAGGTCAGGGTGGTCTCGCCGCCCGCGGGGACGGCCACGTCCCAGGCGAGGGTGGAGGCGTCGACGCGGCGGCCGGCGAGGCTTTCCTCGATCACCTTGCCATCGCGCCACAGTCCGGGCTGGACGATCTCGACCGTCACCGGCTCGGCCCGGGCGTTGCGGATCAGATAGCTCATCGCGTAGCGCGTGCGTTCGCGAGAGGCGCGCTCGTTCTTGACCAGGGTCGGCTGGACCGTAACGTCGAAGGCCTCCCCGGTCTTGATCGAGAGCTGTGAGCCGCGCGCGGTGTGGGGAATGGCGTTCTCGCCGACGAACTTCGGGTCGCCGTTCACATCGCGCATGTAGACCCGCACGATGCCGGACGGGAGCTGGGCGCCGAGGCCGCCGGCGCTGTTGTTGGCGAACTGGAGGACCACGTCGGCGCTCTCGGGATTCTGCAGGCTGACGAAGCCGCCGGCCCGATACTGGTAGGCCTTGCGCGCGGTGACGCCGCCGACGTCCAGGAAGCTGATCTGCTTGGTCTGGTTCTGGGCGATCGTGGTCCGCTCGGGCAGGGGATAGAGGTAATAGTCGGCGATCGACTGGCCGCCGGCGGCGCCGGTTTCCACGCCTGCCGACTGCTGGCCCGACTGCTGTTCGTACTGGCGGCGCTGGTAGTAGTCCTGCAGGCCGCCGGAGAGGTTGATGTCCCCCGCGACGAGCTGGACCTCGGCGTCGGTGAAGGCGGCGCCCGCGCTGTTGGTCAGCGTCACCCAGCCCTGCAAGTCGAGCTTGCCGGCCTTCTCGTCGAACAGGGCGACATAGTCGGCCTTCCAGGCAAGGCCCGTGGTCAGATAGCTGAGGCGGGTCTCCCGCGATCCGGCCTTGGCCGAGTCCACCGTCACGGACAGGGTTGGCCGGGCGCGAAGGTTGGGCGGCACCTTGTCGAAAATCACCCGGGTCGGAATGCCGCCGTCGCGCAGCACCTCGATGCGGTCGCCGATCTTCAGCACCACGCCGTTGTTCACCGCCAGCACGGTGGCGGTCTCGGTGACCTCCTGGCCGTTTCCGGGATTGGTGCGCACGATCCGGACCTGCTGGCCGACCGCCTTCTCCATCAGGGTGTCCGGGCTGAGCAGGTCGAAGTCAAAGTTCTGCTCGACGATGCCGATGCCGGCCCCGGACAGGGACACGGTCTCAGGCCGGATCTGCGGCGAGACGTCCTTGAACTCCAGCCGCTGCCGGCCGGCGGCGATGTCGGTGGTGCGCACATCCTCCACCAGGGCGAGGTTGGAGTTGTAGACGGTGACCGACATGCGGCCCTGCTGGGCGCTCGCCGATCCCGCCAGCGCGGCCAGGGCCGCGGTCGCCAGAAGCCAATGACGCATGAGGACTCCCCGAACTTCGTTACGGAGAGCCTGTCATGGCGGTGTGACGGTTGTCGAGGCGCTGTGCGTGGTTCGAGACGCGGCTTCGCCGCTCGTCACCATGACTAACTTTTGGGAAGCCCACCCACCTCGGTCATCCTGAGGAGCGAGCCTCAAGCGAGCGTCTCGAAGGACGCAAGGACGCTACCGCCCGTCGACCCAGTTGCCGTGGAAGCCGAACGGCATGCGCCTCGGCATCTTCGCGGACGCGATCGGACCGGCCGCCAGGTCCTGCGCGTCGAAGACCAGGAACTCGCTGCGGTCCTCGGCGGCGCGATAGGCCACCGCCGTGATCCAGCCGTCGCCCTCGGGCGCATCGTCCGACCGGTGCACGAAGACCGGCTCGCTGACCGCGTCGCCCTCGCCGGTGAACCAGTCGGTGCGCTTGCCGGTGGTCAGATCGATGTGGGCTAGCGTGTTGGTGCGGATGTCGCCGGGCCTGGTGGTCTGGCCCGCGAACCAGCCGTGGCGGTTCTTCTGGAAGGTGAAGCGCTCGTCGTAGCGCGGGAATTCGCCCGGCATGTCGTCGAGCTGCTCTTCCCGGATGGCGTCGGACCCATTCGACAGGTCGAAGGTCCAGCGGACAAGGTAGGCGCCGCACTGCTCGCCGCGGCGGCCGTCGGCCAGCGGGAACAGCGGCGCGGCCTTGTACTTCATGACGTCGGCGACGACCTTCCCGTCCTCCTCCCAGGCGTTCATGACGTGGAAGACGTAGCAGGCCTCGGTGTTGAACCAGCGGATCCTGGTGGTGTCCTCGTCGCGGCGCATCAGCCCGAGCATCCCCGGCCGCTCGGGCTCCCAGGCGAACGGCGGCTTGCCGCCCATGGCCCGCTCGAGGCTGCCGGTCAGGGGCAGGATCGGGAACAGGACGTGGTTCGCGGTGACCATGAAGTCGTGGACCATGGAGCTGAACGGGGCCTCGAAGGTCTCGCGGCGGAGCAAGTTCCCGTCCCTGTCCGCGACGCCGTAGCTGACCATCGGCGACAGGGGCATCTGCGAGTCGGCATAGCCGAAAAAGACCAGCTCGCCGGTCACCGGGTCGGTCTTGGGGTGGGCCGTGACCTTGCCGCCGAAGTCTGCGTAGCCGCGTGGCTCGAGGCTGTCCGGGTCGATCGCGAACGGGGCGTGCGCCTCCTCGAGCGCCAGCAGCTTGCCCCCGTGCCAGACGATGTTGGTGTTGGCGGCGCCCGAGTCCTTGGCGAAGGCGTCAGGGTCGGTGGTCATCGGGTTGCCGAAGGTGCCGAACAGCGACTTGCCGGCCGCGTTCTCGAGCTCCCATTTCGGGGTGCGGACCCAACGGTTGCGATAGCTCACCTTGCCGTCGGCGACGAAGAAGCCGTGGATCATGCCGTCGCCCGTGAACCAGTGGTAGTTCGGGTCGCGCGGCTCGAACTGCGGGTTCGGCCCGTTGCGGTACAGGGCCCCGCGCAGGGCGGTCGGAATCTCGCCGACGACCTCCAGCTCAAAGTCGTCCTCGGTCCTGACCGGCGCGAAGTTACCGGAAAGGTAGGGGCTGATGCGCACGTCGCCGTCCATGACCGTTGCTCCTTTGGCCCTGATCTTTACAGCGTCAACTTACACCGTAAATCACTGTTGGCAAGAGGCAGATCGGTCGGAGCGTGACGTCTTGGGGGCGGGGCGCTAGGGGCCGCACTCCCAGCGGCCGGCAAGCGTGAGGCTGGCGCCGTCAGCCCGTTGGTAGGTCAGGGTGGCCGGGCTGGGCGGCGATTCTCCGCCCCCCGTCGCCGGTCCGGTCAGCGCGATGCGGATGGTCTTGCCTGCGCCGGAGAAGGTCGCGCCCTTCAGCATCGCGTCGAACCGGCCGGGCGCGGCGATGCGCTCAAAGTAGCCGGTCACCTTGACCAGGCCCTGAGCCGGCTCGCGGGAAGCGACGTTGCCCTTGGCGATCAGCAGCGGCGACGCCGTAGCGGTAGAGAAGCTGCAGGCCAGCTCACCGGGCAGTGCGGCGGTCTCGAGGTCGGCGGCCGACAGGGCTGACAGCGCGATCGCCGACCCGTCGCCGCCGACGGTCGCGTCATCGGCCGGAGCGGCCGGAGCCGGCAGCGGGGCCTGCGGTTGTGTGGCGGGGGGTGGAGCGACGGCCGGCGGCGGGGTCGGCGCGGCGGGCTCCTGCTGCGAGCAGGCGGCGAGCGCGATCACGGCGGCGAGCGCGGTCCCTCCGAGTCCGAGGCGTCTGTTCAGTCCGGCCATGTCGCGCTCCTTGTCCTACCCAAGGACTACGTCCAGCGACTGGAGCGGGTTCCGCGATCGGTCAGGGGCGGCAGATGACGCCGCGGTCGGGCGACGCCGCGCCGCTCAGCACAGCCTGGTAGGCCGCCTCGATGGCGTCCGGCCCCTCGTGGGTCTCGAGGGTCAGCCAGCGCGGCGTGTCGGCGGCGAAGGCCAGCCAGGCGGCGTCGTGGCGCTGCTGGAAGCCCTCCGGACCCCAGTCGTCCCGCCGCTTGCGGATGCGGTCGGGGGCGAAGAAGAACACCGGCTCGGGTCCCGGCAACGGCGCGCCCTGTCCGCCGAAGTCCTCCCAGTGGGTCAGGCCGACCAGGCAGCTGTACTTGAGGTCGTCGCCGAGCGTGGTGTGGATGCGGGCGATCAGTTTCGCGTCGCCGGCGAAGTCGACCAGCACGGCCGGTCCCGCGATGCCGGCGTCCTCCAAGTCATCGTAGAGCGCGACCTGATCGTAGTAGCCGAGGCTGTCGACAAAGGCCTTGTTGCGCGGCGAGGTCAGGCCGACGACCTTCATCCGGCCGCTCGTCTTGAGGATCTGGGCCAGGCCGATGCCGGTGCGGCTCGAGGCGCTGGTGATCAGCACCGTCTTCGCCCCGAAGTCGTCACTGTCGGTCAGGAAGTCATCGATCAGGAACGAAGTGGTGAAGAGCACGATCGACCGTTCCGCCTCGTAAGGCCCGCCCGCCGGCGCGTCGGCATAGATGTTGTAGGTCGGCGGCAGGTCGGCGCGGTGGGCGGAGTCGTCGACGAACCCGGCCTTGGTCCGCCGCGGCTTGACCAGCACATGGCTCGACATCGGCCAGTAGCCGTAGAAGCGGTCGCCAGGCGCGAAGTCGGGGTTGGCGGAGGTCGCCACCGTCGCAAAGCCCCAGACCGGCAGTCGACCGAAGCCCTCGGGCGCCGGGAAGAACCGCCAGTAGCCGATCTGATCGCCGACCATGCCGTAGGTGACGTTGTTGGCGGTGAGGGCGAAGGACTCGACGGCCAGCACCATCTCGCCGTCGGCCGGCGTCGGGACGGGGTGACGGTCGATGCGAGTCTCGCCAAGGTTCCGGCGGCCGACGATCAGATCCCAGGCTTGCGCGGACATTGGCTGTCTCCCTTGCGGCTGAGCGTGTACACTGTAAACCTAAGCCGCATATAGCAAGACCCAACGACAGTTTTCAGGACAGATGCCCCGTCTGCTTACCGACACCGACGTCGCCGGATTCCGCGAGCGGCTGATCGCCGCCGCCGAGCATCTGTTCGCTGAGCACGGGCCTGACGGGGTGACCATGCGCCAGCTGGCTGCCGCGCTCGGGGTCAGTCCGATGACGCCGTACCGCTACTTCAAGGACAAGGACGCGATACTCGCCGCCGTGCGGGCCAGCGGCTTCGCCCGGTTCGCGTCCGCACTTGAAGCGGAGACCGCCGACAGCAGCGACGGGGTCGACCGCTCGCGGGCCACCGGCCGCGCCTACGTCCGGTTCGCGCTGGAGAACCCGGACGCCTATCGCCTGATGTTCGACCTCACCCAGCCCAACGAGGCTGACTATCCTGAGCTGGTCGAGGCCTCGGCCCGGGCCCGCGCCTCGATGATCCGCCACGCCCAAGGGCTGGTGAATGCGGGCGAGGCCGAGGGCGACCCGAGGATGATCGCCCACATCCTCTGGGCCAACCTGCACGGCGGCCTGGTCCTGCAGCTGGCCGGCAAGCTGTCGCCGGACATCGACCCCTCCGCCCTGCGGCGCGAAGCGTTCGCCGCGATCCTGCGCGGGCTGAAGCCGAAGGGTTGACGAACCCGAGGTAACGCCGTGCGTCCTTCGAGACGCGATCCTGAGGATCGCTCCTCAGGATGACTTATTCAAAGCTAGTCATGGTGAGGAGCGAGCCTCAAGCGAGCGTCTCGAACCACGCAAAGCATAACGGCGGGGAGGCCGACCATGACTGAACCAAAGCCCTTCAAGGTCGACTGGTCGGAAGCCGACGTCGGCGCCGTGCTCGACCGCGTCCGCGCCTACCCGTGGCCGGCGGCGCCGAAGGTGGAGGACGGCTGGCAGTACGGGACTGACGACGCGTTTCTCCGCGACATCACCGCCTACTGGACCGACGGCTACGACTGGAAGGCCGCCGTCGCCGAGCTGAACCGCTTCCCGCAGTTCACCGCCCGCGTCGACGACTTCGACATCCACTTCCTGCATGTGGTCGGCGAGGCCGGCGGCAAGCGGCCGCTGCTGCTGACCCACGGCTGGCCGGGCAGCCACTACGAGTTCTGGGGCGCGATCGAGAAGCTCGCTTTCCCGTCGCGCTTCGGCGGCGATCCGGCTGACGCGTTCGACGTGGTGGTGCCGAGCCTGCCCGGCTTCGGCTTCTCCTCCAAGCCGTCGCGGCCGGTCGGCCAGCGGCTGACGGCGAAGCTGTTCAACAAGCTGATGACGCAGGTGCTCGGCTACGACACCTACCTCGCCCAGGGCGGCGACTGGGGTGCGCTGGTCACCTCCTGGCTTGGCCACGACCACGGCAAGCATGTGAAGGCCATCCACCTGAACATGATCGGCTTCCGCCCGGCGGGCTCGCCACAGTCGCCGGAAGAGATCGCCTGGATCACCAAGACCGGCGCCGCCGGCGACATGATGGGCGCCTATCTGCGTCTGCAGGTCTCGCGGCCGCAGTCGGTGGCCTGGCTCGGCGCGGGCAATCCGGTCGGGCAGGCGGCCTGGATCCTCGAACGCTTCCACGACTGGTCGGACCTGCGGACCAAACCGCTGATCGGCGCCTACACCCGCGACCAGCTGCTGACCAACGTCATGATCTACGTGATGACCGGCAGCTTCACGACCGGGGCCTGGTACTACCGCGGCCTGATCGAGGAGGGCGGCGTCGTGCTGGCCGAGGGGACCCGCTGCGAGACGCCGACCGCCTTCGCCAACTTCCCGGGCGAGGCGCTGTATTCGGCCCCGCCGCGCAGCTGGGCCGACCGCGCCTACAACATCACCCGCTGGACCGACATGGACAACGGCGGCCACTTCGCGGCGATGGAGGAGCCTGACGCGTTCGTGGCGGATGTGCGGGCGTGGGCGCGGGGATAGGGGGACACGCACCCTGCGGGATGCTTGTCCCCTCCGCCTAGTCCTCCGCCGGCTTCTTCAGCAGGAACAGCGCCACCAGGCTCAGCGCCGCCGCGGCGCTCAGGTACAGTCCCACCGAGCTCAGGCCGCCGCGCTGGACCAGCGCCTGGGCGATCAGCGGGGTCAGGCCGCCGCCGATCACGCCGCCGATGTTGAAGGCAAGGCTCGCGCCGGTGTAGCGCACCCGGGCCGGGAACAGGCCCGGCAGCCAGGCGCCCAGGGGCCCGTAGACGAAGCCCATCAGCAGCAGGGCGATCGACAGGAACCCGCCGATCAGCCACAGCGAGCCGCTGCCGATCATCGGCGCCAGCAGGAAGCCGGCCGCGACCGCGAGGATGCAGCCGATCATCAGCACGCGGCGCGGCGTCGTCGCGTCCGACCAGTAGCCGGCCCACACGATGCCGCCGGCCATGAACAGGATCGCGACCAGCTGCACGCCGAGGAAGGCCTCGCGGCTGACGCCCAGCTGGCCGACGCCGTAGCCGAGCGCGAAGGCGGTCGCCAGGTAGTAGATGCAGAAGCAGGCGACGACGCCGAAGGTGCCGCCGAGCACCTCGCGCCAGTGGCTCTTGAGCACCTCGCCCAGCGGCACCGTCGGCGGCGGCGCCGCTTCCAGCGAGGCCTTGAAGGCGGGGGTCTCGGTGAGCTTCAGCCGCACCCACAGGCCGATGCCGACGAGGGCGGCGCTGGCGATGAACGGGATACGCCAGCCCCAACTCTGGAACTGCTCGGTGGTCAGGAACAGGCCGAGGATCAGGAAGAAGCCGTTGGCGGCGATGAAGCCGACTGGGGCGCCCAGCTGCGGGAACATGCCGAAGCGCGCCTTGTATCCCGGCGGCGCGTTCTCGACCGCCAGCAGCGCCGCCCCGCCCCACTCGCCACCGAGGCCGAAGCCCTGGCCGAAGCGCAGGATGCAGAGCAGCAGCGGCGCCACCCAGCCGACCATGGCGTAGGTCGGCAGCAGGGCGATGGCCACGGTCGAGCCGCCCATCAGCATCAGCGAGGCGACCAGCGTCGACTTGCGCCCGATGCGGTCGCCGAAGTGGCCGAAGAAGACAGCCCCCACCGGCCGGGCTAGGAAGGCGAGGCCG
>JAZJXN010000222.1:0-2012 GCA_040390885.1 Pseudomonadota bacterium
ATCGCGATGCGCGACGCCGCCGCCGACTTTGCGCGGTCGGCGTTCGGCGGGCGGTTCGACTATCTCATGGCGCTGCATACCGACGCGGGCCATCCGCATGTCCATCTCAGCGTCCGGGCGTTGGGTTACGGCGGCGAGCGCTTCAATCCCAGGAAGGCCGATCTGGCGGCCTGGCGGCAACGGTTTGCCGAGGCCCTGCGCGATCGCGGCATCAAGGCGGAGGCGACGCCGCGTCGGGCCCGGGGCGTCGTCCGCAAGCCCGAGCGGACGGCGCTGCGCAAGATCGGTGACCGGCAGCGCGAGGGGCGCGGGCCGGTGGCGGTGGTGGTGCGGTCGGCTTACCAGGAAGCGGGCCGGACGGCGCTTGGCCACGACAGTGAGACCGTCCGGCCTTGGGAAACGGCTCTGCGCGAACAGCAGGCGCGGCTGCGCGGCATGTACCTGGCGCAGGCAGCGGTGCTCTCGCGCTCGCCCGAAGAGAACGATCGTGCGCTGGCGGCCGCGGTTCGCGACTTCGTGGCCGCAATGCCGCCGGTGGAGAGCCGACGTCAGGTGCTGACGCGGGAGCTCCAGCGGTTGCTCGGCAAAGAGCCGGGTCCGGCGGCGAGACAGGGCAGGGAGCGATAGAGAGTTGTGTCTGGGAAAGTCGGCAGGCAGACCTCCCGCGCAGGGTCAGGCATGCCCTCGACGCGAGCCTTACGAAGCGACTGCGCCTGGGGTTGCTATCCCTTCGGCCATTGCGGAAAACAGGACCATGAAGAGCAGCCTCGACCATCTGCCTGAGAGCAAGCAGCGCGAGCTGGCGCGCGTGGTCGAGATCCTGTTTGCCGAGTTCGAGGAGCGCCTGGCGGACGGCAAGGCCGAGCGGCACAAGAACGGCCGCATCCTCAAGATCATCCTGTTCGGATCATACGCCCGAGGGGACTGGGTCGATGATCCTGGGGGCGGGTACGTGTCCGACTACGACATCTTGGTGGTGGTCAGCCATGACGAACTTGCGGATGTGCAATTGTACTGGACCAAAGCCGACGACCGGCTGACGGCCGAGGTGACGATCCACAAGCGCATCTCGGCCCCGGTAAACTTCATCGTCCATAGCCTCCACGACGTGAACAAGAAGCTGCAGCGTGGCCGGCCGTTCTTTATCGACATCGTTCGGGACGGGATCGCGCTTTACGAGGCGCAGAACCACCCATTCGGCCAGCCGCAGAAGCTGTCGCCGACGGAAACGCTTAGGGAAGCGGAGGGGCATTTCGAGGAGTGGATCGAGAGCGCCGAGCGGTTCTTTATCAACGCCAAAGAGAATGCAGCGCGCCAGTGGTCAAAAGAGGCGGCATTCCTTCTGCACCAGGCTACGGAGCGTCTCTACCACGGCGTCTTGCTCGTCCGGACGCTCTACAGTCCGAAGTCTCACAAGCTTGGGTTCCTTCGGTCGCAATGCGAGCAAGCGGATGAACGGTTGAAGGAGGCTTGGCCTCGTTCTGCACGGTTTGAGCAACGTTGTTTCGAGCTGTTGCGACGAGCCTACGTCGATGCTCGCTACTCGCCGCACTACAAGATCACGGACGAGGAGCTCGGTTGGCTCATCAGTCGCATCGAAGTGCTTCAGGGGCTTGTGCGGCGTGCTGCTGAAGAGCGGCTAGATCAACTACGTGAGGCCGCCGCCAAAGACCGCTTCTGACTCATAGCGGCGGTTGGCGATGTCCGCTTTCGTACAAGGTGCCGCTCAGCCGCCGAATGCGCAGGTCTGACTCAAAGCAGCGGTTTGAACCATTAGTTTGGCGCGAGAAGTACACGACCGACAGACGATCGTCAGGCATGCGAGAGGCTAACTTTGGCCGCGATAATCCCACGCCGCCGCACGATTTCGCGCCTCAGGGCTTGGCGACGCGCGCTGCGACACCTCCCGGTCCACTTGGCTGGGCAAATGGCGACCGGTCGCGCGGCGGAGCAGTCCCGGACATGAAATCGGCGACGCATCTGGGTATGGTCGGTGCATGACCGACGTTGGC
>JAZJXN010000222.1:2022-2916 GCA_040390885.1 Pseudomonadota bacterium
GATGAGACCGGCGCTCAGAGCGAGCGGCGGCGCGCGATTTGGCCCCTTCGGCGCGAGGCCGGCGAGGAGCCCGGCTAGATTGGCGCGGTCCGGACAAGCGAGAGCCCCGCGCAAGCCGGCCTCGAACCGATCCACGAGCGGCTGGGGCTACAGCTATGAAGACCTGGTGGCGGCCGCTTTCTTGACAGGCGCCCTGGTCGGCGAAAGGCCCCTGGGGCTGAAGGCGGCGACGCGGTCGATCCACTTCCAGACCCGCGCGAGCGGCTGGTTCGTCGACGATCTCCTGATCACGACGGTCCAGGGCGAGCACGCCGCCCTGTCGTGCAAGAGCGGCGTCAACGTCGGTCGCGACCGGCTCCCCGCCGAGTTCGTCACCGATGTGCGCGCCCAATGGGCCGAGCCCGGCCCGTTCGATCGTGCGAGGGATCTCCTCGTCCACGTCTCGCAGCGCGCCCACGCCGACTTCATCGCCGCCTGGAGCGACCTCCGCGCTTGGCGAAGCGCGGACGACCCGGACTTCACCCTCGCCCGCATCCGGGCCGAAGCCCGTCCATACAGCCTTCTGAAAAGCTTGGCGGAGGAAGACGCGACACCCCCGGGGATCCTGTCTGATGAGTCACTTCTCGAGGGACTTGATCGGATCGATGTCATCCAGCTCGATCTCCTGCAGGCCAACTCCCGCGATCGCGCGGCGGCGGTGCTTAAATGCCAGCAAGCCCTTGTCGATGGCCGTCCGGCGGAGGCCGAACGCCTCTGGACCGCGCTGGTCGATCGGGCGCGGGCCACACGCCTGGGGACCGGTATCCTGCGGGTCGATGAGGTCTGGCGTGGGCTGGCCGTCGACTTCGTGCTTCGGGACCATCCGGACAGGGTCGCGGACTGGTCGAGGCTGGA
>JAZJXN010000222.1:2926-7850 GCA_040390885.1 Pseudomonadota bacterium
CGTATCGGGCTGGCGCGGCCCTCGGCAGTTTCAGCGATGCGCTGGAGGCGCTGAGCCGCGATCAGCGGGACGCCTGCGAAACGACCCTGCCCCTCGGCCTGACCCTGCCGAGAGACGCGCTCGCCTTGAAGGTCGCAGAGGCGCTGACCGCCGACCGGGATCTGCATGTCTACGGCGACTCCGGGGCCGGAAAGTCCGCCCTGGTCAAGTCGACGCTCGATCAGCGGCTCCTAGACCGGCGTCAGATCTGGCTGGGACCCGAAACCCTCGCCGACCTGCTGACCGAGGCCGGCCGGGCGGCGCGCGGACTGCGCACGCCGCTCGCGGATCTCCTGAAGACGAGCGCCTCGCCAGCGAATGTCCTGGTGCTCGATTCGGTGGAGAAGCTGGACGGCGGCCGCCTCCCGGCCCTCCAGCGCGTGCTGGACGACCTGACGGCCGACGCCGCCTGGCGCGTCATCCTCATCACTCAGGCCGACGGCGACGCCCTGGCGCGACGCGCCGTCATGGGCCGGCGTGACCCGGTCGCCGTGGAGGTCGAACCCCTCAAGGTGCAGGACGTGCAGAGCCTTCTGACGACCCGGCGCGAGTTCGGATGGCTGTCGTCCGACCCGTCCCTTCTCGTCGCCCTTACCAATCCGCGCGTGCTCGGCTGGGTGATCGAGGCCGGCGCGACCGCTCCTCCCGGCGCCTTCGTCTCCCACACCGCCGTCGCGGATCATCTCTGGCGGCGGTGGACGGACGGCCGGGTCGCGATCGAAGGCCTGGTCATCCGCCTCGCCGAGCGCGAAGCCGAGTTCGAGCGCAGTTTCGCACTGAGCGCCATGGCGGCCCACGACCAGCAGGCGCTCGAGCAGACGCCCGCCCTATTGCCGCTGCTGCGCGGACCGGACAACCGCTATCGCTTCGGCCACGACCTCGTCGCTGACTGGGCCCGCTTTCAGAAGCTGAAGGAAGAGGCCGAGCAGCTCGACCGCTGGGCGACGCTCGCCGCCCATCCGATGTGGGTCAATGCGCTTCGGCTCATGGCCCAGGATCTGCTGCGGCGTCCGCGCGGCGACCGGAGCGCCTGGGATGTGATGCTCGAAGCGGCTGAAGCAGCGGGTCAGACGGCCGCCGTCGACGTGCTTCTGGACGCCCTGGCGCTGGATCCGCACGCTGATCGCTTCCTTGAGGAGCGGGCCGAGGCGCTGCTGGCGGATGACGGCAAGCGCCTGAACCGCCTGTTGCGGCGGTTCCATCACGTGGCCACGACCTCTACGGCGCTGGCGTCCGCGGCCACCGAGCCGGCGGTTCGGCTCTATATGGAGGCCCGCTACCGCCGGCCGATCATCGGACGCTGGGGGCCGGTCGCGCGTTTCCTTGAGGCCCATACCGAGGCCATCGCCGGCTTGATGTCGTCCGCGGCGACCACCGTCTGCCAAACTTGGCTGACCGCCACGCCCCTGACCTACGGGGAGGGCCAGGCCTTTCCCTATCGCCAATCCCTCGCTCGTCTCGCCCTGGCGTCGGCGCGCGAGGTCCAGATCGCCAAGACGGCCAATGTCATCTTCGCCGACGGGGGTGCGCGCGAGCTGTTCGAGGCGGCCCTCAAGGGGGCGGAAGACATCCCCGACGAAGTGGCCGCCTGGGTGCTGGAAATGGCGGAGCGGCGGCCGGCGTCCGACGCCGTCGCCCGAGGCGTCGCGGTCCGACGGCGTCGTCGCTGGAAGGAGACCAAGGCCCGCATGCGGGCCGACCCCGTCTTCAAGCAGGAGAGGCTCGACCGACGAGGTCATCGGGCCGAACGGTTTCCGTTCTTGCTGGAACGCGACCTTCCGCCCTGGCCGCTGGGCGCCTCAGGCCGGATCGATCATGACTTCAGACGGGTCTGCGTCCGGGACGGCGGACTGACCGGCCTCATGAGGAGCCGCCCCGAAGCGGCGGCGGAGGCGCTTCTGGCGCTGCTCATCGAAGACCAGCCGCGCGAACGGTTGGACCGGTCGGGCCTGATCGAGCGCTGGGGCCTCGAATACGACGCCGATGACGGACCGCTTCCGCCCCCGCTCCGCAGCCCCTTCTTCGCCTTCCTGATGATCGCCCCGGACGTGGCCCTAAAGGCCGCGATCCGGCTGATCGACTTCTGCATGGAGCGATGGACGGAAGAGCACCACCGCTTCGAGGAGGGCGTCCCGGAGCCCGTCACGATCGACTGCGACGGGGAGGCGCGGGCCTACCCCGGCGATTTCGAGGTCCTGCAATGGAGCGGGGGAGAGGGCGCGGGGCAGCTCACCAATCTTTTCGCCGCGCTCGAGAAATGGCTGTGCGTCCGCCTGGAGCAGAATGAGGAAATCAGCTCCGTGCTCGACTCCCTCCTGAAGCACGGCCGGTCGGTGGCCTTTCTTGCCCTGGCGCTCAACGTCGGCAAGTTCAGACCGAGCCTCTTCCGGGGCGTCCTGCGCCCGCTCTTGGGCGACGCCCGGATCTATATGTGGGATCGCCACCGGGGGGCGCAGAGCCCGTTTTCCCTGGACGGTTTGCGACTGATGATGTTCGGCGCCGAGGCGCACGACGCCTGCCGCGACTGGGCGACGGCGGCCTATCGGCGCGAGCCCCTGACGACGGTGGCGGTCGGCGAAGCCCGGGTCGACCCTGTCTTCGCCGCTTGGCTGGCGGCCCGCGCCTCGAATTGGGAGCGTCCGGACGACGCCAAGGCCGGCCTCGAACTGGACTGGCTGAAGGCCGCGGTGGATCCCGCCCACTATGCGTTCTCCGCGGAAGGGGGGCTGGAGTTTCTCCTGCCGAAGACGATCAGCGACCGCATCGACGCGCATAACACCCAGGTATCGGAGGATGAGAACCGGCGGTTCCTCGTGGGGCATCTCGCCGATGCACTCAAGAACGGCGGGCCGATCCGTGGTGAGGACGCCCTCTGGGCGGCCGGCCTGATGCGGGACGCGCCGGATGACGACGCCGAGCAGCGGGCGATCAATCTGGCGTGCGCCGGGGTCCTTCTCGCCCTCGCGCCGGACTGGACCGGGGCCCGACCCGAGCTTCGGGGGCGATGCGTCGACCTGATCCGGCGGCGGGCCCTCGATATCCCCGTCGCCTGGGAAACCATGCACGCCTCCGGGCTAACCTATGCCCCGGAGCTCGAGATCGCGGCCTGGACGGTCGCCCGGCTATGGTCGGCGAACCCGGATGAGGACGATTGGGAGGGGAGCCTTCTCGCGCTCGCCCTAGGCGGAGGCGCCGCCGCGGGCGTGGTGGTGGGGGTCGCCTGTCGTCATCGCCAGCAGCTGGGGGGTCGTTGGTCGCGGTTGCTACAGATTCTGTCCTGGCGAGTCGCCCTCTCCGGGCTCGCCCCCCTGTTCGGCGGCGATGCGCCCTTGACGACGCTATGGGAGCGCCGCATGCGCTGGCTCCGCGCCCGGTCGCTCGACGCGCCCCCGGCCGAGGTCGACTTCTCGGACCTTCAATCTCGCGTGGCCCGCCTGGACCAGGATCGTCGTCGCCGTCGATCGCGGCCCGATCAGTGGCGGGACGGCGAGCCGCCGAGGCGGCCGCCTTTCAACGACCACCTCCTCGAGATGTATTTCGGCTGGGTCGCCGAGGTCGGCGAGAGCGACGAGGAGATCGCCCTGCTGCAGCGCTGCTGGGGCTACGCTCTGGAGCGGCAGAAGACCAACGGTGACGACCGCAGCTACGCCTATCCGCACAATTTCGAGCGAAGGGTGATCGAGCGGCTGGCGATACTGTCGGTGACCCGCACGGACGGACTGCGGTTCGCGGCCTTCGTCCTCGAGGCCGGCCCGCCGGCTCGCCACGCCATCGGCCTGTTCATGAGCCATCTGTTCTTCAGGATCGAGGAGCTGGATCCAGCGCGCTTCGTCGCGGTGTGGCACCACGCGATCGACTACGGCCTGACCGCACCCCCGTGGTCGGAGGAGGGCCGCTGGTACGACCGGGAGGCTCTGTTGCGGCAGGTGCTTGGGTTCGAACTGCCCACGATGCTGGCCAAGCTTCCCGATCTGGACCGGCACATGACCGGCATGGCCGACCTGTATCGCCGCTGGGCCGACGGTCACCTCGCCGGCCGCGGTGAGAACCTCGCCGGTCTGGCCCGCTTTCTCGCCAGCCGACCGGGCGCCGTTCTGCGCGCGGACGGGGTGCTCTGGATCGCGGCGGCGATCTCGACGGAGAACGGCTTGGGCTACTGGAGCCGGCACGACAATGTCGGCGAGGCCCTGGCCGAGATGATCGACGTCGTCATCGTCAGCCTGGGCGATCGGATCCGGACCGACCGGGTCTTCCGCGAGGCGGTCGTCGCTATCATGGGCGAGCTGATCGAGCGACAGATCGAGGTCGGCCTCGTCCTGCGCGAGCGCCTCAAGGCCCTCGACGAAGGGGGCGCATGATCGAACAGTCGCCTCGGCCTGCAGATTGCAGACTGATGGGACGATCCTTCTCTCTTCCGATCGACGCTGGGGATGTCCGCTTTCCGCAGGCGGCCTAGTGTCCGCTCATGGCGCTGAGCCGAAGATCCTCTCCCTGCGCGGCGAACAATCCATCAGTGTGTGCACAGCCGGCTAACTCAAATCTGCGAAGCTGACCCGGTCGGGGACAACCTGCGAGGTGAGCTATGGCTCAACCTGATCTGTTCCGACCACGCGCCAAGCCGTGGAACGCTCACCGGCTGATTGGTCCGAAACCGCCCTTAAAGCCGAAGCACATCTGGGCGATCCGGCAGCAGCTCAAGAATGCAAAGCGCTTGCGAGATCTTGCGCTGTTCAACTGCGCGATCGACACCAAACTCCGCAGCTGCGATCTCGTGAAGCTGTGTGTGAGCGACATTGCCCAGGGTGGCGTGGTGAGGCAGCGCGCCGCAATCATTCAGCAGAAGACCGGGCGCACGTCGTTCGGAAAAGTTCGCCTCTTCACGGCA
>JAZJXN010000222.1:7860-20193 GCA_040390885.1 Pseudomonadota bacterium
GTGCCGTTTGAAATTACAGAGCCGACTCGCGAAGCGCTGGCGGCGTGGCTCGCGACGAGAGGCCGCCGACCGGACGAGTGGCTTTTCCCAAGCCGAAGCCAGCGGGGAGGGCATATCACCACTCGCCAGTATGCGCGCCTACTGGACTATTGGATTAAGCTCATCGATCTGGACCCGAACGTATACGGCACGCACAGCCTCCGCCGAACCAAGGTCGCGCTGGTCTACAAGCGCACTGGCAACCTTCGCGCCTGCCAACTGCTCCTTGGCCATGGCAAGCTTGAAAGCACCGTCCGATACCTCGGCATCGAAGTTGACGATGCCCTGGAGCTATCCGAGCAGACCGATATTTGATCCCGTAAGGTCGGCTAAGGGTGGAAAGCAGTCCTTTACAGCTGGTGATTACATGCGCAGTTCGCTGAGGCGCAACAGGCCACAGGTCGCCGCGGGGTGTGTGCCAATTATGAAGATCCGTGACTATTGGTGGACTGCCATCGGCAGCAACGGAGACGCTGTACCGGTTCCATTCGACGTACGGATTGGTGCATTTCCGGGAGAGTCCCTCCGGCACGGCCTGATCGTCGGCTGTGCAGCGGCCAGCCTGTTGACCCTCGGATCCGTGATTTCCCCGCACTGGATACAGGGCGACTTGGTTCGTCGGGCAGCAATCATACTTCTAAGCACAGTAGTGCTCGGGCTGTGCACCTGCGCGTTCAATCTGGTTGTAGACTTGGCTGTTTGGGCAACCCAACGTCGAAGGCTGGGGGAAAGTCTTGAAGCGACAGCAGGCGCTTGGTCGCTTTCAGAGCTTGATGGGCACATTCGCGACATCCGGCTCAAACACGCAAACGCCGAGGGGTACACAAAGCTTCTGCATGCGAGACACTTGGCGTGGCTGCAGGCAAGGCGGGATGGGCGACCCGAGGGGTAAGGCAGACAGCACGATTGGTGAGTCCGCCAAAATGTCCGCAATGGGTGGAAAGCAGACCATGGCTCGCTAACATCCAGGCCATGGATAACTCGCCCACCGAGACGCCCTACTGCAGGCTCTACATTGACACGCGAGAGACCCGAGATGTCGTCAAAACCCTATTGGATGAGAGGGTGTCCGGCCATTTTGGGCTGCTTGAGGTCTTCGCCACCGTCTTCAAGCATGGCTACTCTCAAGCACGTCCGGGTGCGACGCCCTACGATCCGATAGACGCGTCGCAGTGGACAGCAGAGGTGGACGCCGAGGACACCTCCACTGAGGCACGGGAGACGTTCCAATCGGGACTCTGCAGTGTGATCAGGGAGCTTCGGAAGGCTGGACTCATTGTCACCGCCTCATGTGATTTCGAGGATCGGATAGCCGCTGAGACTGGATGGAATTGGACAGAAGCGCATCCTGAACCCCCAGGCTGCACGTCCGCATAGGGTGAAAGAGGACATCACCTCTGCAGATTTCACCATGAAGCTGCATGCCAGCGCCAAGTGCGCGCGCCATGGTAAAACTCGACCCGGTTCGGAATTCACATGGTCCGCAAAGGTTGTTCACCAGGTGGAAATGAAAGTGGCGATTTTTCCAATCGTACTGGCGACGCTGTTGGGCGGATGCGAGCAAGCTAGTTCCTCGTCGGGCAATGTTTACATTGGGGCAAGGCCCGCATCGGACAGCTTCTGCCTCCGTCCGTCAGAGGCCAGACGCATCGACCTGGCTGGCGAAGCCGCAGACTTGGAAAGCCTACGCGCGCTCTCAATGCACTACGGTGTGTGCGAGGCCGATATGGCGGCTTACGAGCGTTTGCTTCGTCTGCGAGTTGCGAAAGGGGACGAAGATGCGCGGCGAGAACTGCTCATCGTGCTCCCCACCGAAGACCCGGCAAAGGCCGCCAACCTAGGGGGACCGAGGGAACTCAAGCCTCATCCGTAAGCGCCGAGGCGGAGGTATCCCGGCGCTGTGGTGAACTGAGACTGCCTGTTCCACTCTCAACGGCATCGCCAAGCAAACGTCGGCTATGGGTCGATTTCGATCCTGAGGTTCGACCCTACAAGCGGAAGTGCGGCCCTACGCCGGACAGCGGACGCCTGGACGTCACCAAGGGGTGGAAAGCGGACCAACGCTTCAGGAGTCGGCGTTGCGGCAAGGTCGAATGCGTAGGTCCTCAAACCGCCGGCAAAACGCCAGTCGTCCCTTTGGAGGTCCATGGCTTGAGCACGATATCGTAGCGAACCGGCGAGCGGAAAATCGTCGGGCAGGTCGAGTTGCCCTGCAGGTAGAACGTCACCCTGAGGGGTTCAAAGGGCAGGTCGATGCGCTCCAGGTGGCCGCTGGCCAAGTAAGCCTTCTCAAGCGGAACGTAGTGAAAATAGGGACTGTAGGGCTGATTGTTCGGCTCGTCCGGTTGGGGCGGGCCGGCATCGAGGTCTACGCGAGACACTTCGAGGAGCGGCAGCTGCGTCGCCTCGGAGCTGATCCTGAGATCGCCGATGTGGAATCGACAATCCGGGGCCGGGCGCTCCACAACCCTCGGGGCGAAGGTCAGAGCATAGGGTGTTCCAGATACCGACAGCCCGCCTTCGTACCAGGATCCCTGCGTCCGCCACCCCATGAACATTTCACCCCAGGCCTCTTTCTGGGTGAGGGAGTCAAATTCCCGGTATTCATAGTCGTAGCTGCAGCCCGAGAGCGCGAGCGCGAGGGATGCTCCGAGCAGGATGCGTGCTCGGACTGGAAGCAAGCTCAATCTGTATGACATTCCGGGGCTCTAACCCGATCGGGAACCCCACAGCAAGCGGACGACTTCGAGGTCTGGAATGGGTCGCAAGCGGACGCGGCGGGTGAGGACGTCGGATCGTCCGCATTCGGGCAGCAAGCGAATGTCCGCTCTTGGCGCGTTTCGGACGTTGCGCATCCGCCTCGCGGGTGGACCGCTACGCGCTCAACGGGTCGCTGAAGACGGAGATGGGGGGCGATAGGCTTCCGCTGCCTCCCACCCCCCGCCCAGCGCCTTGTAGAGCGCGGCCGTTTGTCTGAGCTGGTCGGCCTGGGCAAGGATCGCCAGGCGGTCGAGCGCGGAGGCCGTGAACTGCGCCTGCAGCACCGCCGTCAGGTCCTCCTCCCCGGCCTCGAAACGCCGCCGGGCCAGCGTCACCGCCTCGTCGGCGTCCTGCCGCGCGCGATCACGCTCCAGGCGCACGCGAGACGACGCCCTGTAGCGGTTGATCGCCGTCTCGCTCTCGCTCAGGGCGGTCAGGACGGCGTCTTCGTAACGCGCGGCCGCGGCGTCGGCGCGCGCGTCGGCGGCGCGGATTCGCGCACGGATCTGGCCGCCCGAGAAGATCGGCCAGCGCAGTGAAGGTCCGAACTGGAACCGCAGGCTGTCGGGCGACCCCAGGTCGCCGATCTCCTGGGCCTGGAGGCCGGTGAAGCCCAGCAGGGAGACGCGCGGGAACAGGTCCGCCGTCGCGACCCCGATATCCGCCGTCGACGCTGCCAGGTCGCGTTCGGCCCTACGGACATCGGGCCGCCGCAGCAGCAGGTCGGACCGCAGGCCGGCGGTGACACCGGCGGGCGGGGCGGGCAGGGGCGCCGCCGCGATCCAGGACGGGTCCAGTGCTTCCGGCGGCCGGCCGGTGAGCAGGGCGAGACGGTAGGCCGCGGTAGCGGCTTCGGCGTCATGCGCCGCGACCGCCGCGGCCGTGCTGCGGGCCTGGGCCTGCGCGCGGACGACGTCGAAGCGTGACGCGGCCCCGGCGCGCTCCCGCCGGGCGACGAGGTCGGCCAGGTCGGCCTGCGCCCTGGCGTCGGCGATGGCGTTGGCCTTCAGCGCCTGGGCGGTTCTGAGGTCGAAGTAGGCGCGGGCGGCTTCGGCGATGACCTGCAGGATCGCCGATCGGCGGGCTTCGGCGGCGGCGTC
The DNA here is from genome assembly GCA_040390885.1 of Pseudomonadota bacterium. Lineage (GTDB taxonomy): Bacteria > Pseudomonadota > Alphaproteobacteria > Caulobacterales > Caulobacteraceae > Caulobacter. The sequence continues at coordinate 11,760 of JAZJXN010000222.1, forward strand.
CAGCCGAGCGTCGGCGCTCTCCTTGCCGCGCCGGACGCCACCCCAGAGGTCCAGCTCCCAGGCCGCGTCGAAGCCGACGTCGTAGAGCGAGAGATCGCGACCGAGGCCCGGGACGCGGCCGACCGGGAGTTGCCCGTTCAGGCTGAGACGGTTTTCGGTGGCCAAGGCGCCAAGGTTCGCCTGCGGCGTCGCGCGGCCATGGACGGCGTCGCGCTGCGCCCGGGCCTCGCGCAGGCGGGCGTCCGCCTCATCGAGGCTTTTGTTCTCCGCCAGGGCGGCATCGACGATCGCGGCCAGGACCGGGTCGCTGAAAGACCGCCACCAGACGGCGTCGACCTCTCCCTGATCGACCGGGTTCAGCCAGGCGCCGCCGACGTTGGGCCGGGGCGCGACGTAGTCCGGCGACGTGGCGCAGGCGGTCAGGAGAAGGGCAGGGGCGTATAGGGCGGCGAGCATCGAGGCGCGGAAGGTCATGGCGTCGTTTCCAGCGTTGAGGCCCTGGCCGCGCGGCGGCCGGCGGCGCGGGCGAAGGCGATCTTCAATCCGATCAGCAGCGGGGCGGCGAAGACGAACAGCAGGGCGAGGACGAAGAAGGCGGTGTCGAAGGCGATGACGGTCGACTGCTGCGCGATGGCGCGGCCCAGTAGGCTCCGGGCCGTGGCGCCGGCGGCTGGAAGGTCCATCCCCTTCTGCATCAGAGCGGCCGTGGTCGCCGAGAGCCGCTCAGTCGCGCTCGCCAGCCCCGGCGACAGGTTGGCGCCCAGCACCGCCTGGTTGGCTGCGGCCTGGCGGTCGATCAGAGTCTGCAGTCCCGCGACGCCGAACAGGCCGCCGAACTGACGCCCGATGTTGAAGATGGCGATGCCGTAGGCCAGTTGTCGGGTCGGCAGGCGCGCGAACGCGATCATCGTCAGCGCCAGAAACAGAAAGCCCAGGCCCAGGCCGCGCAGGAACAACGCGGGGTTCAGGTCCGCCGCGCTGCTTTCCAGCGTCGAGCCCGACAGCATGAAGAAGGCCGCCATCACCAGGCCGATCCCCACCGGGACGTTGGCCAGGACGGGGCAGTCAAACCGCTGGATGAGGACAGCCGCGATCAGCAGGCCGCCGCAGAAGAAGGCTGCGCCCGGCAGCAGCAGCTGTCCCGCCGCCAGCGGGGTGAAGCCCAGGATGTTCACCGCGAAGGCCGGGATCAGCAACGCGCTGCCGAAGAGGGCCGCCCCGGCGACGAGGCTGACCATGAAGGCGAACGGGAAGGGCTCTGTCCCGAACACCGCGCCCTGCAGCAGCGCGTTCGGTCCCGCCCGCCTTTGTTGAAGCAGGAAGGCGACGAAGGCCACGACGGCGACCAGGACGGAAAAGCCGATGCGGCCGGACTCGAACCAGTTCCAGCGGCTGCCCTGGCCGAGCGCGAAGGCGGCGGCCGCGGCGGCGGTCCCCAGCAGGCCGAAGCCGACGACATCGAAGGGAAGAGCCTCGGCGGGCGGCGGTGTCTCCGGATCGCCAAACAGGATCAGGCCCGCCGCCGCCAGGGATGTCACGAGCGCCGCGGCGAGCACCCAGATCCATGACTGGGAATCGATGATCCAGCCCTGCAGCGCCGGCGCGAGCGTCGCGGGGACCACGACGGCGCCGGCGGCGAAGACGGCCTGGAGGACGGGTTGGCCGGGCCGGGGAAACGCCAGGAAGAGGAGCGCCTGGCCCCCGACGAGCACGGCGCCGCCGGCGACTCCCTGGATCGCGCGGAGAAGGATCAGCAGCTCGAGTCGTGTCGACAGGGCGGCGAGGGCCGAGGCGACGCCGAGGGTGACGGTGGCGAGGACAACAGCCTGCGTCGGTCGAAAACGCGTCAGCAGCCAGGGCGCGACGGCGAAGCCCGCGATCTTGGCGGCGGTGTAGGCCACGTCGAGCCAGGCGAACTCGTCCGGCGTGGCGGCGGTGTCCCCGATGACGTCTGCCCGTCCGAGCGCCAGCAGCGTGCCCGCCAGCGCCTCGGCGAAGGCGGCCAGAACCAGGCCCAGCAGCAGCGCCGCCGTCGCGGCGTGTCGGCCGGTCCGCGCGCCGGCGGCGGGGACGGGGAGGGCGGTCACCGGCTCTGGCCGCGCTTGATCTCGACGCGCGCCGACAGGCCGGGCACGACGCGGTCGAGTCGCTCGTGCGGCTGCAGCCGGATCTTCACCGGCACGCGCTGCACGACGCGCACGAAGTTGCCGGTGGCGTTGTCGGACGGCAGCAGGGCGAAGGCGGAGCCGCTGCCGGGCGCCAGGCTGTCGACGACGCCATCGAAGGTCCCGTCGTAGCCGTCGATGCGGACGCGCGCCTGCTGGCCTGGGCGGATGTCGCGCAGTTGGGTTTCCTTGAAGTTGGCGACGATCCACAGGTTGCGGACAGGCACGATGTCGAGCAGCGATGCGCCGGGCGACACCAGCCGCCCGACGCGGACCTGACGGTTGCCGACCACGCCGGAGACCGGCGCATGGACCACCGTGTTGTCGAGATCGATGCGGGCCAGGTCGCGGGCGGCGATCGTCTGCGCCAGCGCCGCCTCGGCCGCCTGTTTCTGGGCCGCGAGCAGACTGACCTTCTGGCTCTGCGCCTGGACGGTGGCGAGGGCTCCCGACTCTCCGGCCAGCGCCTTGGCACGCGCCGCGTCGCTTTCGTCGACCTGGGCCTGGCTGACCGCGCTGCCGGCGAGCAGTTCGCGGCGGCGGTCGCTGGCCTTGATCGCGAGGCCGACATCGGCGGCGGCGACGCGGCGCTGGGCGACGGCTTGCCGGACGAGCGCGCGCTGGAGCAGGATCTCCTCCTCTGTGCTGACGACGCGCGCCTGGGCAGCCGCGACATTGGCCTCCGCCTGCGCCAGGCGGGCGCGATAGTCCCGGTCGTCGATCCGGAAAAGGACGTCCCCGGCCCTCACTGTCTGATTGTCCTTCACCTCCACCGCCACGACGTAGCCGCCAACCTTGGGGGCCAGGGAGGTGATGTCGGCGCGCACATAGGCGTTGTCCGTCGAGGCGTCGCCGGACAGGGCGGCCCAGGCCAGGCCGCCGGCCAAGACGAGCGCGGCGCCGCAAAGAGCGGTGGCGAGAAGTGTCTTCCTGCTGGGACGGTTCATGGATCCAACTTTCGGTAACGATCGTTACCATTGGGATATATGGTAACGTATGTTACCAGTCAAGCCGCTGGTGTTGCGGGATGGAGAAGACGTGGCGGGATCGGGATCGGGAGCGACGGAACGGTCGGCCGCGAGGCGCGAAGCGATGCTGAAGGCGGCTGCGGACCTGTTCTTCGAGCAGGGCTACGCGGCGACCAGCATCGACGCGATCATTGATCGAGTCGGCGGATCCAAACGGAACCTCTATGCCGAGTTCGGCAACAAGGAGGGTTTGTTCACGGCCCTGGTGGCCCAGACCGCGGCCAAGATTCTGTCTCCGCTGGCGATCGACGCCCTGGAAGGACGCGACCTTCGCAGCACGCTGCTGGCCTTCGCCGAGCGCATGATCGGTCTCTACATGTCGCCGGCCCTGATCGGCATCTACCGCACCGCGATCGCCGAGAGCGCGCGCTTCCCCGATCTGATGCGGCAGTTCTACGAACAGGGGCCCGAGCGGGCGAGCCTGACCCTGGCGGGAGTGCTGAGCGACGCCCGGGCGCGCGGGGAACTGCGCGATATCGATCCGCGGACGGCCGCCGACCTGTTTGTCGCGATGATGCGCGACAACGTGCACCTGCAGGTCGTGCTCGGCCTCCGACCGCCCCAGGGACGCCGGGAAATCCGGGCGGCGGCCGAAGCCGCCGTCGAGGTTTTCCTCGACGGCGTCGGAGCCTCGGGGCCGCGATAGCGTCGAAGCGGTCACCAGCCTATTCCCCGTGACCGGCGAACACGTTGCGCAGGTAGCCGCTCGCCTGGGCGACCGCGCCGCGCACGGCGGGGGTCTCGGCGATCGGGTTGAGCATCATGAAGTCGTGGATCGTGCCATTGTAGCGCAGCGAGATCACCGGCACGCCGGCCTGGGCGAGCTTTCGCCCGTAGGCCTCGCCCTCGTCGCGCAGCACGTCGTTCTCGTCGGTGATCAGCAGGGTGCGGGGCAGACCGCGAAGCTGCTCGATCGAGGCGTTCAGTGGCGACGCATAGTGCTCGCTGCGCCGGCCCGTGTCTGGCAGGTACTGATCCCAATACCAGGCCATGGCCTTCTTCGTCAGCCAGGGGCCGTCGGCGAACCGGGCGTAGGACTCGCTCGACATCGAGGCGTCGGTGACCGGGTAGAACAGCAGCTGGGCGGCGATCTTCGGGCCCTTGCGGTCCTTGGCCATCAGCGCGACCACCGCGGCCATGTTGCCGCCGACGCTGTCGCCGGCGATCACCAGGCGCGTCGCATCGGCGTTGAACTCGGCGGGATGGGCGGCGACGTACTGGGTCACCGCGTAGGCCTGTTCGATGGCGGTCGGCCAGCGGGCCTCGGGCGAGCGTTCGTAATCGACGAAGACGATGACGGCGTTCGCGCCGACCGTCAGTTCACGGACCAGACGGTCATGCGTGGCCTTGTCGCCCAGCACCCAGCCACCGCCGTGGACATAGATCACCACCGGCAGGACGCCCCTGGCGCCGGCGGGGCGGATGACGCGGATGCTGGTGCGGCCGGTCGGGCCGACGGCCAGGACGCGGTCCTCGCTGTCGACCGGTGCGAGGGCGGGCTTCACCGAGCGCTGGACGCTCGACAGCACGTCGCGGGCTGCCGCGGGCGCGAGGGTGTAGATCGGCGGGCCGGCTGGCAGGCCGTCGATGAAGGCCTGGGTCGGCAGGTCGAGCACCTGGGCCTGGGCGGCGCCGGCGCTGAGGACGGCGGCGGCGGAGGCGAGGGCGGCGCCGGCGAGGGGACGCTTGAGACTGGAGGACATGGCAATTCCTGGGGCTGGGTGATGACGCCCCGTTTGTCGCCGCGCCGCTTCGGAGCAGCCATCCGGACGAAAGACGAGATTTGCTGGTCGTGAGGCGCCCACAGTCGCCGGGACGGACGGACTCGCTCCTGCTCCGGTGGGGTCCAGACACGCCCTTCGTCGAGGTCGCCGACACCTTCGTGCATATGGTCGCCGCCGGCGCCGCGAGGGCACGGTTTCTCCAGACACGCCGCTGTGGCCGTGAAGGAGAGACCCCATGCGCAAGATCATTGGAGCCCTGTCGATGGCCCTGGCCCTGGCGGCCGGAACCGCTTCGGCCCAACCCGCCCCCAAGCCCAAGCCAACCATCGTGCTGGTGCACGGCGCCTTCGCCGACTCGTCCGGCTGGAACGGCGTGGTCACCCGGCTGGAACGGGACGGATACACCGTGGTCGCCGCCGCCAATCCGCTTCGCGGCCTGAAGAGCGACGCGGCCCAGGTCGCGGCGCTCGTGAAGGCCCAGACCGGCCCCGTGGTCCTTGTCGGGCATTCCTACGGCGGGCTGGTGATCACCGAGGCCGCCAAAGGCGCGGACAACATCAAGGCGCTGGTCTACGTCGCCGGCTTCCTGCCCGAGGCCGGCGAGTCCGCCTTCACCCTGTCGGGCAAGTTTCCGGGTAGCACGCTCGGCGATGCGCTGACGGCCGTGCCGCTCGGCGGCGGGGTCAACGACCTCTACATCCGTCCCGACAAGTTCCACGGCCAGTTCGCCGCCGATGTGCCTGTCGCGCAGACGACCCTGATGGCCGCGACCCAGCGGCCGGTGACCGACGCGGCCCTGAACGAGTTCGCGACCACGGCGTCGTGGAAGCGCCTGCCCACCTGGGTGATCTACGGCTCGGACGACCGCAACATTCCGGCCGCGGTCGAAGCCTTCATGGCCGAGCGAGCCAAGGCCCGGAAGACGGTGGTGGTTCAGGGCGGCTCCCACGCCCTGATGATCTCCAACCCGGACAAGGTCGCCGCGTTGATCATCGAGGCGGCGAGCGCGCCCTAGGCGTCCGCGAGGCAGGCCGACCTATGCCTTGGTATGGGTCGGCCACGCCCTGAACCCCAATCCATCCCACCCGGCGTCCGGCCGTAGTCTTCGAAGGCTGGCGTTCCGGCGCTCAGGAGGAACCCATGAAGATCGTGGTCATTGGCGGCAGCGGCCGCATCGGCGAGAAGCTCGTCTTCAACCTGCGCCAGGACGACTACCGGGTGCTGGAAGGCTCGCCCAGCTTCGGCGTCGACGCCGTCACCGGCGAGGGTCTGGACCAGGCGCTCGAGGGCGCTCAGGTCCTGGTCGATGTCTCGAACTCGCCCCAGCTCGACGGCGAGGCCGCCATGCGGTTCTTCGAGACCGCCGGCCGCCGCCTGACCGCCGCCGCGCGGGCCGCCGGGGTGCAGCATCAGATCGCGCTCTCCATCGTCGGGACCGACCGGCTGCAGGCGAGCGGCTATTTCCGCGCCAAAAAGGTCCAGGAAGACCTGATCAAGGCGTCGGGGTTGCCCTACAGCCTGCTGCGGTCAACCCAGTTCTTCGAGTTCATTGCCGGCGTGGTCCAGAACGGCTCGGGCGGCGACGTGGTGATCTCGCCCGCGCGGGTTCAACCGATCTCCGGCGAGGAGGTCGCCCAGGCCCTCGCCGACCTGGCCACGGGCGAGCCGATCAACGGCACGGTCGAGGTGGCCGGCCCCCAGCGCCTGCGGCTGTCGGATCTCGCGGTCGAGGTCCTCACCGCCTACGAGGACACGCGCCGGATCATCGTCGATCCCGAGGCGCCCTACTTCGGCGCGCGGCTGGACGACCAGTCCCTGCTGCCGGGCGCGGACGCTCACATCGCCGTGCTGCGCTTCGAGGACTGGCTGCGCGAGTCTCTGCAGCCCGGCGGCGCGGCTTTCCAGGCTCGAAGGACAGGAGTTTCGGCATGAAGATCGTCGTCATGGGCGGGGCGGGGCGCTTGGGCGCCGGCGTCACCGAGATCCTCGCGCAGGATCATGAGGTCGTGGCCGCGTCACGGCGCAGCGGCGTGGACGTCCTGACCGGTCGCGGACTGGCCGAGGTCCTCATCGGGGCCGACGTCGTGATCGACGTGCTCAACTCGCCCTCGTTCGAGGACGCGGCGGCGCTGGCGTTCTTCGAAACCTCCACCCGCCGGCTCCTGGACATGGAGATCGAGGCCGGCGTAGGCCACCACGTCGCCCTGTCGATCGTCGGCGCCGAGCGTCTGATCGGCAGCGGCTACTTCCGGGCCAAGCTGGCGCAGGAGCGTCAGGTCATGGGCGCGGGGCTGCCCTACACCCTGCTGCGGGCCACCCAGTTTTTCGAGTTTCTCGGCGCGATCGTCGAGAACGGCGCGAAAGACGGCGAGATCCGGCTGGCGCCGGCGCGCATCCAGCCCATCGCGGCCGACGATGTCGCCTTCGCCCTGTCCCGACTCGCCATCGCCCCGCCACGGGACGCAATCATCGAGGTGGCGGGCCCCGACCCCTGGCGACTCGACGAGATCGTCCGCGCCTTCCTGGCGGCGACCGGCGACCCGCGCCGCGTCGTGGCCGATCCGGAGGCCCTCTACTTCGGCACGCCGCTCAACGACGAGACCCTGATGGCCGGCGAGGTGCCGCGCTTCGGCCACACCGAATTCGACGCCTGGCTGCGGCGATGGGTGCGCGAGCACGCGCCGGCCACGACCCTTTCCTGAACCCCCGATCTCGAGTGAACCGATGAAACTCTACTATTCGCCGCTGGCCTGCAGCCTGGCCGACCACATCGCCCTGGAAGAGGCGGGCTTCGCCTACGAGCGTGAGCGCGTAGATCTGAAAACCAAGCGCACCGAAACAGGTCGCGACTTCACCGAGGTCACGCCCAAGGGCTATGTGCCCGCGCTGGTTCTCGACGACGGCCAGGTGCTCACCGAGAACGTCGCCGTCCTCGACTGGATCGCCGGCCAGGCGCCGCAGCTCTCTGCGGACGGTCTGCTCGGCCGGACCCGGGTGCTGGAGGCCCTGACCTACGTCACCACCGAACTGCACCACGGCTTCAAGCCGATGTGGCACGCGGGTACGGAGGCGCAAAAGGATCAGGCGCGGACGTCGCTGGCGGCGAAGTTCGAATACGTCGCCGGCATCCTCGCCGGCGACTACCTGCTCGGCGATCGGCCCAGCGTCGCCGACTTCTACCTGTTCGTCATGCTGCTGTGGACCGACCGCTTCCAGGTGCCGATCCCGGCCGCCCTGAAGGCGCTCAAGGCGCGGCTCGAGGCGCGGCCGTCGGTCCGGCGGGCGATGGCCGACGAGGGACTGCTCGCCACGGCCTGAGTTAGTCGCGGGGGCGCGGGCCGATCGGGAGACTGATCCGGAACGCGGCCCCGCCCTCCGGCCCATTCGCGGCCGAGATGGTCCCGCCATGGGCGGCGATGATCGATTGGCAAATCGTCAGTCCGATCCCCATCCCGCCTTCCTTCGTGCTGAAGAAGCCGCCGAACACGCGGTCCAGGTCGGCCTCGGGAATGCCGGG
>JAZJXN010000223.1:0-12512 GCA_040390885.1 Pseudomonadota bacterium
TGATGATCATGGACCAGGACGGGGCCAACCCCTCCAGCCTGACCGACGGCAGCTACATCGTCATGACCCCGCGCTTCTCCTCGACCAGCCAGGAGATCACCTACATGGCGCTGCGGCCGACCGGCTCCAGCATCTATCTGTTCAACATCGAGACCGCCCGCCAGGAGACCATCGGCAAGTTCCCGGGCATGGTCTTCGCCCCGCGCTTCTCGCCCGACGGCGGCCGCGTGGCCTTCTCGGTCGAGCGCGGCGGCAACAGCGACATCTATGTGATGAACCTGACCAACCGGTCGCAGGTGAAACTGACCAGCGATCCGGGGATCGACACCTCGCCCAGCTTCTCGCCGGACGGCGGCCGCATCGTCTTCAACTCCGACCGGGGCGGCAGCCAGCAGCTCTATGTGATGAGCTCGGACGGCTCGGGTGTGCGGCGCATCTCGCGCGGCGGCGGTCGCTACTCCACACCAGTCTGGAGCCCGGCCGGCGACTTCATCGCCTTCACCAAGCAGACCGGCGGCCAGTTCCACATCGGCGTCATGCGGTCGGACGGCTCGGACGAGCGCATCCTGACCACCAGCTATCTCGATGAGGGTCCCACCTGGGCGCCCAATGGCCGGGTGCTGATGTTCTTCCGGGAAACGGCGGGCGGCGCCCCGCGTTTGTGGACCGTGGACATCACCGGACGGATCCTGCGGCCGGCGCCCTATCAGGGCTCGGGCTCGGACCCGGCATGGTCTCCCCTGCTCAACTGACCGGTCAAAGGGGGACTAGCCTGCTCGCCCTGACGGCATTGTGAGGGAAAGTTCGAGTTTAACGTCGCATAAGCCCACCCGCCCGGGTCACTATCGACCCGGGGGATCTGAGACCTAAGGAGAAAGCTGCATGAGCTTCGACACCAAGCGCGCTGTTAGACTGGCGCTGATCGTAGCCGCCACAGCCTCGATGGCCGCCTGCGCCACGAAACCGAAGCCGCAGCCCGGCCCCGGACCGGGTCCGGCCGGACCTGTCGGCCCCGGCGCAACCCCCGGCCCCTCAACCGGCCCTGTCGACAGCCGCGTCCTGCCCGGCTCGCAGCAGGACTTCGTCATCAATGTCGGCGATTTCGTCTACTTCGACACCGACAGCTACGACGTTCGCGCCGACGCCGGTCCGATCCTGGACGCCCAGGCGGCCTGGCTGATGCGCTATCCCGGCGTGCAGATCCGCGTCGAAGGCAACTGCGACGAACGCGGCACCCGCGAATACAACCTCGCGCTCGGCGCCCGCCGCGCCAACGCCGTCCGCGACTATCTGGTCAGCCGCGGCGTGCCTGCCTCGCGCATCGCGACCATCTCCTGGGGCAAGGAACGCCCGGTGGACGTCGGCACGGGCGACGACGCCTGGGCCCGCAACCGCAACGGCCACACCGTCATCGTCGCCGGCGCCCGCTAGGCGCCGTCTGCGAACCTGAACGGCGGGAGGGGATCGTCACGGCGGTCCCCTCTTTGCTTTTCACGCTGAGCTTTGCTCATCTGAGCCCTAATTTCGACGCCTCGCCGGACACAGTCTCCAAGCCATGACGCGCAAGATCCTGATCGCTTCCACCCTCGCCCTGTCGGTCGCTCTCGGCGGCCTGTCCGCCTGGGCGCAGACGCCCATGCCCGATCCGCTGGACGACCGCTCGGTCAAGCGCCTCGAGAAGATGGAGAAGGTCGTTCGCGAACTGCGCTCGATCGTCTTCCAGGGGCGCGACAGCGGCAGGCCGGTGGTGGTCCAGCCGGCCGAGACCGACGCCCAGCTACAGACGCTGTCGGATCGCGTCCGCGACCTCGAGGAGACGCTGACCCGGGTCAACGGCCAGAACGAGAACATGGGCCTGGAGCTGGAACAGGCGCGCGCCGCCCTGACCGCGTCCGAAACCGCCAACCGCGCGCTGGCCGACCGCCTGACGGCCCTGGAGGGCCGCGCCAATCAACTGGAGACCGCCGCCGCGCCGGTCGTCGGCTCCGAAGAGGCCCCTGCCGCGGAGGCGGGCGATCCCGCCGCCGACTTCGCCAAGGCCCGCCAGCTGATGCTCGACGGCGACTATGACGCCGCCCAGGTCGCCTTCGAGGACTATGTGAAGACCTACGGCGACAGCCCCAAGACGCCCGAGGCGCGCTACTGGCTGGGCAAGACCCTGTCGGTGCGCGGCGCCCACGCCGACGCCGCCGGCGCCTATATCGGCGCCATCCGCGGCTGGCCCAAGACCAGCTGGGCGCCCGACGCCACCCTTGAACTGTCGCGCTCGCTGATCGCCCTGAAGAAGCCGGCCGACGCCTGCCAGACCCTCGACGAGCTGGCCAAGCGCTATCCCAAGGCGCCCGCCGCCATCACCGCCCGCGCGCAGGCCGCCCGCACCCAGGCGAAGTGCGCGGCCTAGACCTTCCCGCGCTCGACCGCCGACTGCGGACAGACTCGTCCGCGCCGCTCGCGGTCGCCTTCTCGGGCGGTGGCGACAGCCTGGCGCTGCTTCTGGCCGCAAAGGCGTGGGCAGAGCACAGCCGGCGGCTCCTGGTGCTGACAGTCGACCACGGCCTGAATTCCGCCAGCGCCGGCTGGACCGTGCGCTGCGGCGAAACCGCCGCCCGTCTGGGCGTCGATTTCCGGGCGCTGCGCTGGGATGGTCCCAAGCCGGCCACCGGCCTGCCGGCGGCCGCCCGCGCCGCCCGCCACGCCCTGCTCGCCGACGCGGCCCGCGTGGCGGGGGCGAAGGTCATCCTGATGGGCCACACCGCCGACGACATCGCCGAGGGCGCCGCCATGCGAGCCGAGGGCTCGACGGTGAGCGATCCCGCGGAATGGGCGCCATCGCCGGCCTGGCCGGAGGGGCGGCATGTGTTCCTGCTGCGGCCGATGCTGGGGCTGAGGCGCGAGGCCCTGCGGGCCTGGCTGCGCGACCGGGGCGAGAGCTGGATCGACGATCCGGCGAATGAGGACGTGCGCTTCGCGAGGGCGCGGGCGCGAAATCCAGGTCCGGGATACTCCCCAGCTTCGCTCGAGAGGGGGACCAGCGAAGCTGGTGGAGGGGAGTCGGCGCCCGGAGTCGTTCCACGGCGCTGCGGGGCCGTGCGGCGACTCTCCTCCACCGCCTCCGGCGGTCCCCTTGCCGATCTGCGATGGGGAGGATTGGCGCTCTCCCGCGCCGCTCCGGCCGCCCACATCGCCGCCGCCTGCCTGTGCGCGGGTGGGACGGGCACGCCGCCGCGCGGCGACAAGCTCGACCGCCTCGTCGACCGCATCCGCGCCGACTCGCCCTTTACCGCCACCCTCGGCGGCGCGCGGATCGAGGCCGACGGCGATCACATTCTCTTCATCCGCAACGCCGGCGAGACGGCGCGCGGCGGCCTCGCCCCCTTGGACCTGCCGCCGGGACGTCCGGTGGTCTGGGACGGCCGCTACGAGCTCACCGCCGACACCCCCGGCCTCACCGTCCGAGCCCTCGCCGGCCTGACACGCCAGCTCCCCCGGGCGGAACAGGCCGCGCTCCGCGCCGTTCCGGCTTCTGCCCGCCCGTCGTTGCCGGTGATCGACGGCCCGGACGGTCCGACTTGCCCGATCCTTGCAACGCCCGCCTCGGTTCGTTGTCGCGCGCTCATCCTGACCCGTTTCGAGGCGGCGACGGGGGTCGTTGACAGGGAACCGCCCGTGTGACGAATCGCGCGCGTGGCGAAACCGACGCCGCCGACCTATGTTTGGTCGGAAACACAGAAAGTTTGAGCGGATGAACCTGCGTAATCTCGCCATCTGGGCCGTCATCGTCGTCGTCGCGGCCGGGGTCTGGAGCATGATGAACCGTGGCGGCGCTGGCGGCGCGGCCGGCGGCCAGACCACCGAGGTCAGCTATTCGACGCTGCTCAAGCGGGTCGACTCGGGCGAGGTGAAGGCCGCGACCTTCCGCGGCTCGACCGTCGAGGTGCGCGCCAAGGACGACAAGACGTTCACGGTCGTCGCCCCCACCAATTCCGAAGAGCTGCTGAAGCGGATGGAAGCCAACGGCGTCAACGTCGTGATACGCCCGACCGACCGCATCACGCTCGTCACCATCCTGCTCAACGCCCTGCCCGTGCTGCTGCTGATCGGCGTCTGGATCTTCTTCATGCGCCAGATGCAGGGCGGCGCGCGCGGCGCCATGGGCTTCGGCAAGTCCAAGGCCAAGCTGCTGACCGAGCAGAAGGGCCGCAAGACCTTCGAGGACGTCGCCGGCGTCGACGAGGCCAAGGAAGAACTGTCGGAGATTGTCGACTTCCTGAAGGACCCGGCCAAGTTCCAGCGACTGGGCGGCAAGATCCCGAAAGGCGCCCTGCTCATCGGCCCTCCCGGGACCGGCAAGACGCTGATCGCCCGCGCCGTCGCGGGTGAGGCCGGCGTGCCGTTCTTCACCATCTCCGGGTCGGACTTCGTCGAGATGTTCGTCGGCGTCGGCGCCAGCCGCGTGCGCGACATGTTCGAACAGGCCAAGAAGAACGCGCCCTGCATCATCTTCATCGACGAAATCGACGCCGTCGGCCGTCACCGCGGCGCCGGCCTTGGCGGCGGCAACGATGAACGCGAACAGACGCTCAACCAGCTGCTGGTGGAGATGGATGGCTTCGAGTCGAACGAAGGCATCATCCTGATCGCCGCCACCAACCGTCCCGATGTGCTCGACCCCGCCCTGCTGCGTCCGGGCCGCTTCGACCGCCAGGTCGTGGTGCCCAACCCCGACGTCAACGGCCGGGAGAAGATCCTGCGCGTCCACATGCGCAATGTGCCCCTGGCCGCCGACGTTGACGTTCGCACCCTGGCGCGCGGCACCCCCGGCTTCTCCGGCGCCGATCTGGCCAACCTGGTCAACGAGGCCGCGCTGATGGCCGCGCGCAAGAACCGCCGCATGGTCACCCACATCGATTTCGAGGAAGCCAAGGACAAGGTCATGATGGGCGCCGAGCGGCGGTCGATGGCCATGAACGAGGAAGAGAAGAAGCTGACCGCCTACCACGAAGGCGGTCACGCCATCGTGGCGATGAACGTGCCGCTGGCCGACCCGGTCCACAAGGCGACCATCGTCCCGCGCGGCCGTGCGCTCGGCATGGTCATGCAGCTGCCCGAGGGCGACCGCTACTCGATGAAGTACCAGCAGATGACCAGCCGCCTGGCGATCATGATGGCTGGCCGCATCGCCGAGGAGCTGGTGTTCGGCAAGGAGAACATCACCTCCGGCGCCAGCAGCGACATCAAGGCCGCCACGGGTCTGGCCCGTAACATGGTCACCCAGTGGGGCTACAGCGACAAGCTTGGCGCCGTGGCCTATGGCGACAACCAGGAAGAGGTGTTCCTCGGCCATTCGGTGGCCCGCACCCAGAACATCTCCGAAGAGACCGCCCGGCTGATCGACAGCGAGGTCAAGGTTCTGGTCCAGCAAGGCCTCGACGAGGCCCGCCGGATCCTGACCGAGAAACGCGCCGACCTCGAGGCCCTGGCCAAGGCGCTGCTCGAGTTCGAGACCCTGAGCGGCGAGGAGATCACCAACGTGCTCAAGGGCGTGATGCCGAACCGCGACGAGCCGCAGGACAAGCGTCCGACCGGCCCCAGCGCCTCGGTGCCCCTGTCGCCCCGCCCCGGCGGCGTGACGGCGCGCAACCAGGACTAGCCGCCTGTCGGACCATCAGACCATCGGGAGGGGCGGGCCATGGTCCGCCCCTCTTGTCATGGGCATCGTCAATGTCACGCCGGACAGCTTCTCCGACGGCGGCCGCTATCTCGGCGCTGACGCGGCGCTCGCCCATGCGCGCGGGCTGATCGCCGACGGCGCCGACATCCTCGATATCGGCGGCGAGTCCACCCGACCAGGCGCGGAGCCGGTCTCCGAGGCCGACGAGATCGCCCGGGTGGTCCCGCTGATCGCCGCGATCCGCGCCGAGAGCGCCGTGCCGATCTCCATCGACACCATGAAGGCCGCCGTGGCCCGCGCCGCCATCGCCGCTGGGGCGACGATCTGGAACGACGTCGCCGCCCTGCGTTCTTCGCCGGACGCGCCGACGGTCGCGGCCGAGCTCGGCTGCGAGCTGATCCTGATGCACTTGCTCGGCGAGCCGCGCACCATGCAGGACGACCCGCGCTACGACGACGTGGTCGCCGAGGTCGAGGCCTTCCTGCTCGCCCGTGCCGAGATCGCCATCGCCGCCGGTGTGGCGCGCGGCAAGATCTGGCTCGATCCGGGCATCGGCTTCGGCAAGACCCCGGGGCACAACCTCGCCCTGATGGCGGCCCTGCCGCGCCTGTGCGGTCACGGCTACCGCGTGCTGCTCGGCGCCAGCCGCAAGCGCTTCATCGCGGCGCTGGACCCACTGGCCAAGGACGCGGGCGACCGTCTCGGCGGCTCCATAGCCCTGGCCCTTGCGGGCGCCAGCGCGGGCGTGGCGGCGGTGCGCGTCCACGACGTCCGCGAGACGGCGCAGGCGCTGGCGGTGCATAGCGCCGTCTCGCGCAACGCCCCCCTCTGAATTCCGCTCATCCTCACGGAGTATGAGGGGACTAGCCTTGCCACCCCTCGACCAGCGCGTCCGGATGCCGGCCGACGACGAAGCCGGGTTCGAGGCCGTGCTCGAGCCAGATCTTGGCGCCGGCCAGCACCAGGGCGAAGCCGCCGGTCGAGTCGAGCGCCTTGGCGACGATCTCTTCGGGGCTGCCCGAGAAGCCGCTGTTGACCACGGAGAGCAGGGTCGCCCCCTCGCCACGTGGCTCGAACAACCACTCGACCGTGGTCGGCGCGTCCTCGTCCCAGGTCATCAGGATGCGGCGGTTCGGGTCGACGGCCTGGACGTTCACCCAGCTGCCGGCGCCGTACATCTCCCAGTCCCAGCGCACGCGGGCGCCGGGTTCGAGACGGCCGCTGCCCTTGCTGAACCAGAAACGGGTGGTGACCGCCGGATCGGCGATCGCCTTGAACACCTCGGCGACCGGGCGACGGATCAGCATCGCCGCCTCGGCCGTGATCGGCTCGCCGGTCATGGTCAGACCTGGACCGCCGCGTCGTAGGCCGCCTTCACCGCCCGCCAGCTGTCCCAGTCGAAGATCGTGGTCTGGCCGGCGATGGCCGCCTCCAGCCCGCGCAGGTGCTGCGTCCAGCCGCCGAGATAGTCGGTCAGGTCGGCATCGTCGGCGGGGATGCTGTGGGTCATGACCAGCCAGGATCCGTCGCCATCCGGCTGGATCTCCCAGCGGACCACGCCCCTGCCGAAGGTGTGCTCGAACACCCGCGGCGGGTCGTAAACGCGAATGGTGTTGGGCCGCACGCGGGCGGCGTCTTCCTCGGTCCAGCTGTCGTTGACGGGGTGGTTGAAGCGCAGGTCGTAGCGGCCGCCGGCCTTCATCTCCATGTCCGGGATCGCGAACCAGTGGGCGACGCCCTCGGGCGTGGCGATGGCGGCCCAGACCTTCTCCGGCGCATGGCGCAGACGGCGCTCGAAGCGCATCTCGAAGCCGCCCTCGACCTCGCGCCAGATTCCGGCGTCGGCAGGCAGCTTGCTCACGGTGGTGATCGTCATTGGGGTGTCTCCCGATCCAGATGGTCTTCCAGGGCGTCGAGCTTCTCGGTCCAGAAGCGGCGGTAGGGCGCCAGCCAGGCGTCGATCCGGGCCAGCCGTGCGGCGTTGAGGCTGTAGAGCCGCCGCTGGCCGTCCTGTCGCACCCGGACCAGCTCGGCTTCGCGCAGCACCCGCAGGTGCTTGGAGATGTTCGGCTGGCTCAGGCCGAGCTCACCGACCAGATCCCCCGCCGGTCGCTCGCCGTCCCGGAGGAGGTCGAGGATACGACGGCGATTGGGTTCGGCGAGGGTTTCGAAGATGGCGTCCATGGCCCCAATATGCCCTGTCAGTTATATAACTGTCAACGCATACCTTATCCCCTACCGTGCATGGCGTGGGGCAGGCCTTGCAGCGGCCGGGGTGGCGCATGGCGGCAGGCTTACCCCGCCGGTCTTGCTGCGCGAGCCACCCTCCCCATCAAGGGGAGGGAGAGATAGAAGCTTCCCATGACCTCCTCCGATTCCCATCGCGGCCGCGTCCTTATCATCGCCGGATCCGACAGCGGCGGCGGGGCCGGGATCCAGGCCGACATCAAGACCGTCACCGCCCTCGGCGGCTACGCGGCCACCGCGGTAACCGCCATCACGGTCCAGAACACCCTCGGCGTGACCGGCGTGCACGCCATCCCGCTCGACATCATCGAGGCCCAGGCGCGAGCGGTGCTCGACGACATCGGCGCCGACGCGATCAAGACCGGCATGCTCGGCGACGCCGCCACGGTTGAGTTGGTCGCGAGCCTCCTCGACGGCGCCAAGGCCATTCCCGCCATCATTGATCCGGTGATGATCGCCAAGGGCGGGGCGACCCTGCTGGCCGCCAAGGCGGTGGACGCCGTCCGCGAGCTCCTCATCCCCCGCGCCGCCCTGCTGACGCCCAACGCGCCCGAGGCGGAAGCGCTCAGCGGCCTGCCGGTCCACACCACCGATGACCTGCGTCGGGCCGGTGAAGCCCTGCTCGGCTTCGGCGCCCGCGCGGTGCTGATGAAGGGGGGCCATGTCGAGGGCGAGCGGGTCATGGACCTGCTGATGACCCCGCATGGCGAGACCGTCTTCGAGGGCGAGCGTATCGAGACCCGCCATACCCACGGCACCGGCTGCACGCTCGCCAGCGCCTGCGCCACCGGCCTGGCCCAGGGCCTGGACCTGACGAGCGCGGCCGCGCGAGCCTGGAACTACGTCCATGAGGCGATGCTGCGCGCACCCGGCTTCGGCGCCGGCCACGGTCCGCTGGACCACGGCTGGCCCCTGCGGGGCCGGTGATGGAGGCGCTCGAACAGCGGCTCGAGGCGGTCGTCCGGTCGTCCGACTCGTTGATCACCGTGCTGCTGCTGGCCCGCGAACTGGGACTGCCGGACTGGCTGATCGTCTCAGGCGCGGTCTACCAGAAGGTCTGGAACGACATCACCGGCCGCGATCCGGACCATGGCATCAAGGACTACGACCTCGCCTATTGCGACGCCTCGGACACCAGCTACGAGGCCGAGGACGTCCATATCCGGCGCGCCGCCATCCACTTCCCGCCGCCTTATGGCCAGCAGGTCGAGGTGCGGAACCAGGCCCGAGTGCACCTGTGGTTCGAGGATCATTTCGGCGAACCCTATGAGCCGCTGCACAGCAGCGCCGAGGCGCTGGGCCGGTTCGTCGCCCCCTGCTTTTCGGTCGGGGTGCGGCTGGAGGCGGACGACCGCCTGACGATCGAAGCCCCGTTCGGGCTGGACGACCTGTTCGCCATGACCATCCGGCCCAATCCCAACCGCCCGCTGGCGAAGGGTTGGAACAAGGTCGTCGCCTCGGCCCGCGAA
Source organism: Pseudomonadota bacterium (assembly GCA_040390885.1). Lineage (GTDB taxonomy): Bacteria > Pseudomonadota > Alphaproteobacteria > Caulobacterales > Caulobacteraceae > Caulobacter. The sequence goes on from JAZJXN010000223.1 coordinate 9,388, forward strand.
CGCTGGCCGGAGATCAGGGTGGTCGAGGCCTGACGTCCCATTGTCATCCCGGCTTCGCTCCGCCGCGGCCGGGATGACACTGCGGGCGACCTTCAACGTCGATAGACGGCGTCGTCCTTGATCTCCATCCAGCGGTCGGCGCCCGTGAGCTCGCCGAAGCCGTACTGTCGGTAAAGGCCATGGGCGTCGGCGGTGGCCAGGTGCATGCGACGGAACCCCTGCAGGTCGGGATGGGCCTTGAAGTAGTCCATCAGCGCCTTGCCCAGGCCCCTTCCCCGGTGCGCCTCGTCGACGAACACGTCGCAGAGCCAGCCGAAGGTCGCGCGGTCGGTGACCACCCGGGCCATGGCCGCCATCTCGCCGTCAGGGTCATAGGCCGCGAAGGTCAGGCTGCCCCGGATCGCGGTGGCGAAGGTGGTGTAGGGGATCTGCTTGCCCCAGTAGGACTGCTCGCTGATCCAGTGGTGGGCCCGGGCCAGGTCGAACCGCGCCGGATCGTCGCTGACAGCGAAGCCGTCGGCCGTGGTCTGTTCGAAAGCCATCGCGCGCGCTCCTCAGGCGGCTTTGCCATGGAGCCTACGATAGTCCTCGATCTCGCGCAGCAGTCGCCTGCCGCCGCCGTCGCCGAACACGCAGAGCAACCGTCGGCCGATCATGGCCCCGACCGCGCCGCTCAGGCCCTCGCCGCGATAGGCGAAGTGGAGGGTAGAGGGCGAGAGCAGGTCCAGGCCGGGAATAGCGTCGATACGCATCGCACCCATGCGATCCCACTCGAACCGCTCGGTCCGGCCGATCGTGTGGTGGACCAGGGCTGTCGGCGTCAGCTCCAGCCGCCAGCGCCGGCGGCCAAAGCCCCACAGCAGGGCGGTCGTGAGGAACGGTATGCCGGCGACGAGGGCGAGGCTCCAGGCGTCCCAGAGCGTCCAGTTCACCACCAGCGACACGGCCAGAAGCGCCCAGAGCGGGCCGAACAGACCGAGAAGCTTGCCCGCGTTGAGTTCAAACGTCATGACGGCCCCGTTTCCAGCCTATCGCGGTTATCCGGAGTCACCCTCATGCGCCAGTGGACTGTCGACGCCTTCGCTTCCGGCCCGTTCAAGGGCAACCCCGCCTGTGTGACGGCGCCGCAGGCCGCGTGGCCGGACGACGCCTGGATGCAGGCCCTGGCCGCCGAGAACAACCAGGCGGAGACGGCCTTTCTGCTGACCACAGAGGACCCCGCCCGTTTCGGCCTGCGCTGGTTCACGCCCTCGCTCGAGGTGCCGCTGTGCGGCCACGCCACCCTCGCCGCCGCCCATGTGCTGTTCGCGGAGCTGGGGCTGGAGGCGGCGATGGTCACCTTCGACACCCTGTCCGGGCCGTTGACGGTGAAACGGGCGGGCGGCGGCTACGAGATGGACTTCCCGACCAGCGCGCCGAAGCTGACGGCCTTCCCGGACGGCCTCGTCGAAGCGCTGGGTGCGACGCCGAGCGAAGTCTGGGCCGCCACCTATCTTGTCGCGATCTTTGACGACGAGGCCACGATCCGGGGCCTGAGGCCCGATCTTGCGGCGGTCGAGAAGATTGCCGGCGAGGCCACCGGCGGCCGGGGCAACCTGTCGGTCGCCGCCCTCGCCGACGCCGGACAGCCCTATGACGTGGTCAGCCGCTTCTTCGCGCCTGGCTCGGGCATTCCGGAGGACCCGGCCACAGGCTCGGCGCACTGCATCCTGTCGCCGCTGTGGTCGGCGAAGCTGAAGCGCAATGTGCTGAAGTTCCACCAGGCCTATCCGGGCCGGGGCGGCGATCTCGAGTGCGAGCATCGCGGCGATCGCGTGCTGCTGCGCGGCCAGGCGGTCACCACGGTCGAGGCGACACTCAGGGTCTAGACGCGAAAACGCCCCCCGCCGGGGAGGCGGCGGGGGGCGTTCGTCGCGGTCGCTGGGGAGGGGTTACCAGCGGCGCGGGTTGTCCGGGAAGCGATCAACGCGGTCCGGATGGCCGTCGCGGTCGCGGTCGTAGCGGTCGTTGCGGCCGTCGCGGTCACGGTCGCGATCGCGGTCGTGGCGCTCGTAGCGGATCTTGGCGCTCAGGACGTTGAACTTGCGGTCGAGGTCCTGGCGTTCCCAGTTCTGCAGGCCGTTGGTCCGGCGATAGCGGGTTTCCAGCTGGCTCAGCTGACGGAACTCGGCGCGCAGGCGGTAGGCCTCGTTGCGGGTGATCGCGCCATTGCGGACACCCTTGTCGATGCGCTGGTCGAGGTTGGCCTGGCGCTGGTTGATGTTCTGCCAGGGCGCGGCCATGGCCGGGGCGGCGGCGGCCGTCAGGGCCGAAACCGCCAGGAGGGGGATCAGGATCTTCTTCATCGGTTCGGTTTCCTTCTTTGCTCGACGCCATCCGAAACGGCGTTGAGGGAGAGAAAACACTTTCGAACCTGAAACGGTTCTGACCCGCTCGTTATGTTGCGTTCACATCAACGCCAGCGAGCGACCGCCGGACGCCGCGAACGATCGGCTCAGGCGGCTTGGGCCTTGGCCGCGGCCGCATTGGCCAGCGCGGTCTCGATGGCGTCGTACAGCCGGCGCAGCTCGATCGGCTTGGACACGTGACCGTCCATGCCGGCCGCCAGATAGGCCTCGACCTGGTGCACCAGGGCATTCGCGGTCAGGGCCAGGATGGGAATCCGCGGCAGGTGCTCGGCGGCTTCGGCGGCGCGGATTTCCCGAGCGGCCTCGACGCCGTCCATGACCGGCATCTGGATATCCATGAGGATCAGGTCGAAGCCGCCCCGGCGCCAGGCGGCCACCGCTTCACGGCCATCCGGCACGATGTGCAGGTGGACGTCCAGCGGTTCCATCACGGCCTGCAGGACCTTCTGGTTGGTCAGGTTGTCCTCTGCCGCCAGGATGCGCATGCGGCGCTGCTCCAGGCCGTCGACGGCCGCCTCGGGCGCCTCGATGGCGACGGGCTTGACGGCGCGGGCCAGGGGCAGGTCAACGGTGAAGGTGGAGCCCTCGCCCTCGATGCTTCGGGCGATCACGGCGCCGCCCATCAGCTGCGCCAGCTCGCGGCAGATGGCCAGGCCCAGGCCCGTGCCGCCGAACCGGCGCGTGGTCGAGTTGTCGGCCTGGATGAATTTCTCGAAC
>JAZJXN010000223.1:12522-14804 GCA_040390885.1 Pseudomonadota bacterium
CGTCGGCAGCTTGTCGTTGGCGATCCCGATACCGGTGTCGGACACCGTCAGCCGCAGCCCGCCCGACGGCAGCACCGAGAACCGGGCCGCCACCGCGCCCTCGGCGGTGAACTTGACGGCGTTGGACAGCAGGTTGTTGAGCACCTGGCGGATGCGGTCGGCGTCGCCGCGCCACCAGCCCTGGGCGGCGGGGTCGACCGTCATCCCGAAGCGCAGGCCCTTCTCGACGGCCAGCACCGAGAAGACGCTGACCGCGCCCTCGGCCATCTCGTCCAGCGAGAAGTCGCGCTCGGACAGCTCCAGACGACCGGCCTCGATCTTGGATAGGTCGAGGACGTCGTTGATGACGCTGAGCAGCAGCTCGCCCGACTCGCGGATGACGCCCAGGCGCTGGCGCTGGCGATCGTCGAGCGCGTCGCGGGCCATGACGTCGGCCATGGCCAGCACCCCGTTCAGCGGGGTGCGGATTTCGTGGCTCATATTGGCCAGGAACTGGCTCTTGAGCACATTGGCGGCGTTGGCCTGATCGCGGGCCTCGACCAGCTCGCCAAGCGTGCGGCGCAGGTCGCGGTCGTTGGCGTCGAGCTTGGCCAGCAGCTGGTTGAAGCTCTGCGCCAGGCTGCGGAAGAGGTCGTCGTCGGCGTCCTCGACCACCGGGGTGAAACGGCCGCTCTCGGCCACCTCGCCCATGGCTTCCGACAGGCGATTGACCGGCTGGATGACCCGTCGCGCCAAGGTGGTGGCGACGAACATGGCGATGCCGGCGGCGCCGAAGAACAGCGCGAAGGTGAGGGCCGCGTAGCGCGGCGCCAGCGCGGCGAGGGTCGGCGATTCCACAGAGGTGACGAGCGTCCCGACCTCGCGGCCGTCCAGCATCACCGCCGTACGCACGGTGTGCTGGTCCTTGGCGAACGGCGCGGGATCGCGCTGCGCGGAGAGCACATGACCCTTGGCGTCGATCAGACTCGCGGCCTGGACACCGGGGGCGTTGATGACCGCCGAGACCACGCGGCGCGCCGCCTGGGCATCGCCGACGGCTAGCGCCGGCGCGCCGATATGGGCGACGACCTCGTTCAGCGCGGCGTTGGTGGCCTGGGTTTCCTGACGCGAGACCGCCCATTGCTGGATCATGAAGGTGGCGCAGGCGGCCAGCAGCACGGCCACGGTCGTGATCAACGCAACACTGGCGATGCGCGCCTGGAAAGGCGCGTGGCTGGCGGCCGGACTGCTGCTTCTCAGCTCGTTCATGTGCCCGATCAGGCCCCGTTTCGACGGGCCGTTATGGCGCAATCTCCCTAACGTTTCGCTTCTGCGGCATTTTAACCATCTATTTACCTTCCCTATCCTTAAGATTTCATTTACCTTGTCCTCGCCTGTTGGCTGATGGAGAGCAAAAGTGGAAAAGGTGTTTGTCGCCAAGAAGGTCGCGCAAAAGCTGTACGCGACCGAAGCCGCGCTTGATGCGGCCATGACCGAAGCTGCTGAACTGATTGGGGAACTGGTTCGCGCTCGTGGCGAATTGAGCCTCTCCGCCGTGGTCGGTGACACCGCCCAGGCCAAGATCGTCGAAGCCATCGCGGCCCTCGGCGAAGCCCGCACGGCCGTCGTGGCCGCGCACGCCGATCTGGACGACGTGCGCAAGCGCATCGGCGTCCGCACGACCGGCCTCGGCTTCCACGACAAGCCCAAGCCGCAAGCCTCGGCCGAAACGGAAACCACCCTGCGCCAGGTCGGCTAGGGTCTCATTGCGATAGTTTAACTTCTTGGCGTCTCAAACCGGTTTAGAGACGCAGGGAATGTACACGTCGCTCGAACCCATTATCGGCTGGCTCGTTCTGATTGGAACGTGCCTGTACGCTTGGTTCAAAGGCGCCGCCCCGGAACGTTTCGGGGCGGCGTTCTTGCTTGCGGCGGCGCTTCTGGCCCTGTTCATCGACAAGATGCTGCCGGAATCGGCGAAGGTCGGCTGGACCCTGACCGGCGAGGGCTTGCTGGCTTTGGGTTTCCTGGTCCTGGCGATCCGCTACGCCAGCCTGTGGCTGGGGGCGGCGATGATGCTTCAGGGCGCGCAGTTCAGCCTCCACGCCTTCTACATCGTCATGGAACGGGCCAACGACTGGCTGTTCTGGGCGGTCAGCAACCTCGTCACCTTCGGCATCATCATCTGCATCCTGGTGGGGGTGACGGTCTCCTGGCGACGCGCGCGCGGGCTGGCCCGCCCGTAGACGCGTCGACGGCTGGCGCGCGCGCCTCTCGAGGCGGCTTCGCAAAGAATAGTTAGG
>JAZJXN010000224.1:0-2624 GCA_040390885.1 Pseudomonadota bacterium
GTTCGCTATCCGGCCTTCGTCGAGGACGGCGCCCTGGCGGTGCGCTGGGCGGTCGACCACGCGGCGGCGCTGGGCGGGGATCCGGACAGGATGGTGCTGATCGGGCACTCGGCCGGGGCCTACAACGCCGCCATGCTGGCGCTGGACGCGCGCTATCTCGCAGCGGCGGGCGTGGCGCCGGGCGCGGTCAAGGCTTTCGCGGGCCTGTCGGGCCCCTATGACTTCCTGCCGCTCGACGGGCCGGTCACGCAGCGCACCTTCGGCGAGGCGCCGGACCTGCCGGCCAGCCAGCCCGGCGTCTATGCGCGGGGCGACGCGCCGGCCGCCTTCCTCGCCACCGGCGACGCCGACACCACGGTCCGGCCGCGCAACACGCGAAAGCTCGCCGCGGCCCTGCGCGACGCGGGCGCCCGGGTCGAGGAGCGGCACTACGCCGGCCTCAACCACGCCGACACGGTGCTGGCCCTGTCCCGCCCGCTTCGCGGCAAGGCGCCTCTGCTGGCCGAGATGACGGCGTTCCTGAAGTCGGCGGTCTGACAGCCGGAAAATCCGGGCGCCGGACGCCAAGGCCCTGCCTTTGTTGGCTAATTTGACGCGAGGGCGATCGCGCCCGGCCCGCGCGGGCGCGGCATGCCGCCACGTCATGTTGCACTGCCGTTGAAACCCGGTTCGCGAACGGTTATATGCCCTGCCTCCCAAGGCGGCCTTTGTGTTTGCGGCGCCGCGATCCATTGTTTGATTGCAGGTGATAGACGCCATGCTGCTGACCATGATGAAGGCCAAGCTGCACCGCGCCACGGTGACCCAGGCCGATCTCGACTACGAGGGCTCGATCGCCATCGACCGCGACCTTCTGGACGCGTCGGGCATCCTCCCGCACGAGCAGGTCGATGTTCTGAACATCACCAACGGCCAGCGCTTCACGACGTACGCCATCGAAGCCCCGCGCGGCTCGAAGGTGTTCGGCGTCAACGGCGCCGCGGCCCGCCTCGTGCAGAAGGGCGACAAGATCATTGTCGTGACCTACTGCCAGCTGCCGGCCGAGGAGGCCCGCAACTACAACCCGTCGGTCGTCCTGCTCGACGACGACAACGCCATCAAGAAGGCCGCCTAGGCTCGATTGAGTCCCGGGCGCGTTCGTCGCACTCTGCCGGTTCACTCCGGGAGATCGTGATCGTGCGTGTTGTTCTGCTGACCCTGCCTGTCCTCGCCCTGCTGGCGGCCTGCTCCCAGGCCCCCAAGGGGATCGACATCGACCGTCTGGACCAGTCCGTGGGCGGGGCCATCGGCGACCCCTCGACCTGCGTGCTGCTGGTCGAGCGCGGCACCGCCCAGGTGGTCTATCGCTTCGGCACCCACGCCAACTGCGGCCGCCGCCTGCCGTCCTGCAAGGGGCCGGGGGCGATCAACGTCGACGACCTCGGCAAGCTCGCGGCGGCGGGGGATGAGCGGACGATCAGCTGCGACAGCGGGCCGGGTGGCGTGAACCGCGTCGGCTGGGCGTCAGGCCCCGCCCCGAGCAGTCCGGGAACCGCGCACGGCGACCTCACCTACGCCGCCATGATGGAGGGGCCGAGCGTGCTGCCCGGCCGCGAGATCAAGATCCGTCTCGAGGCGGCGCTGACGAAGGCGGGGATGTAACCAAGCGCGACGGTTCCCTCCCCAGCGTGCTGGGGAGGGGCGTCGGTGGTGCTATTTCACCAGTTCGAAGGTCGCGCTGACGTCGATGCGCACCTTCAGCTCACCGGCTTCGACCGGGGTCGAATCGGCGGCCTTTTCCATCCGGGCGTAGGCCATCACCGGCATCGGCGGCTGCGGCGCATAGCCACCGCCCTCGCTGAGGCTGACCAGACGGGCGACGCGATAGCCGGTCGCCCGGGCGTAGAGATCGGCCTTGGCCTGCAGCGCCTTGACGGCGTCGAGGCGGGCGGCGTCCTCGGCGGCGTCGGCGTTCTGGAGACCGAAGCTGATGCCGGCGACATTGGTGGCGCCCGCGTTCACCGAGGCGTCGACCGCCTGGCCGAGCTTGGCGAGGTCACGCACCACGATCGTCACCTGGTTCACCGCCTGATAGCCGGTCAGCTTCGGCGGCAGGTTCTCCTGGTAGACGTATTGCGGGTTCAGGCTCAGGCCGCTGGTCTGCAGGTCGCGGTCGGCGATGCCGCCCTTCTTCAGGGCCGCGATCACCTGGTTCATCTTCGTGGCGTTCAGGCGCATGGCCTCGGCGGCCGTCGGGGCCTCGGCGGTCACGCCGAGCGTGATGGTCGCCTGGTCAGGCCGGGTGCGGGTCTCGCCGAAAGCCGAGAGATTGAGGGTGGTGGCGCGGAACAGCGTGTCGGCGGCGATCGGCGTGGGCGCCGGCTGGGCGGCGGCGGCGGACGCGGTTGCGGCGACGATCAGGGCCCCGACAGCGGCGGCCTTGAAGAGGGCTTTCATGACTTTTCTCCAGTGCGGGGCCGGTCTTCGGTCCCGTCGTTTGCAGCTTTGCCGGAGCGCACATGAACCGGAGCTTTAAGGGCCGTTCGGCTCATGGTAACGCGCAGGCAGGACGTCCTTGGGGGCGCGTAGCTCAATGGTTAGAGCCGACCGCTCATAACGGTCTGGTTGCAGGTTCGAGTCCTGCC
>JAZJXN010000225.1:0-7515 GCA_040390885.1 Pseudomonadota bacterium
TGATCTGCGACACCTGGTAGCCCTTGTAGTCGTAGTAGAAGCCCGTGAGGTTCAGCACCATCTTGCCGCCCATGAGGGTGTTCTTGGCGCCGATTTCGAAGGCGTTGATGAACTCCGGATCATAGGTGGTCGGGAACCGCTCCTGGCCCGGCGTCTGCGGCGGGTTGAAGCCGCCGCCCTTGTAGCCGCGCGCGAACGACGCGTAGATCAGCGTCCGGTCGGTGAACGAGACATCCGGCGTCCAGTCGAAGTTCAGGCGGCCGGTCGTCTCGCCGAAGGTGGCGCGCTGGAGCGGCAGGGGCCGCGATCCCGTGGTGCCGGGGACGAACAGGGCCGGCGCGTAGGGCTGCGCCTTCTTGGCGTCCTCGGTGTAGCGAAGTCCGGCGGTGACGCGGAAGGTGTCGGTGATCTCGTAGTTCACTTCCCCGAACACGGCCCGGGACTCGATCCGGTAGCGCGTGCGGCTGTTGAAGTAGTTGGCGCCGATGCCATCCGGGTCAGCCTTGGGATCGACCAGGAGACAGTTGGCCGCGCCGCCGTCGGGCGGGCAGCCGAAGGCGAAGACGTTAAGGAACCGGGTCGCCGCGGTCAGGGTGTTGCCGACGACGTAGAGATTGGTGGTCGTGTCGCCCTTCTGATAGCTGGCGCCGGCGCTGAAGTTGAACGGACCGTCGAACGAAGACTGCAGGCGGAATTCGTGCGTCTGGCTCTCGCCGATGCCGTCGCCGATCTGGAAGGTCCGGAACTGGTTGGCCAGGCCGACTTGCGGATCGTCGAAGTTGCCGGCCGCGTCGGTCAGGAAGCCGGAGGCGAACGGATTGAACGTCGTGCTCGGCGTGACGCGGTTGTAGTCCGAGCGCTGGTAGCTATCGCCCTCCGAGTAGCTCGCCGTGTAGCTGAGGCTCATCGTGTCGGTGAGGTCCCAGACGGCGTTGAAGATGTAGGCGTCAAAGGTGTTCTGGTACGTCGGGTTGATCGCCGACTCGATGTTGCGCAGGTTGGGGTTCTGAACCTTGCCGACATTGGCGTCGCCGGTGATCAGGCCGCTGAGGTTGCCGAGCCCGCCGCCGAGGGTGGCGGTGGTGTTGATGGTGCCGAGGCCGGCCGAGCCGCGCAGGTTGCCCTGGGCGCAGCCCTGGCTGAAGGCGTTCTGGGTCTGACGGCCAGGGAGAGTCGTCGACTGGCTCCCGACCATGGTGTCGCCCGGGTCCTTGATGCAGAGCTGCTTGCCGACCTGGGTGCGATCGTCATCCTCCTCGAAGTGTTCCCACATCAGGTAGGCCGAGAAGGTGTCGACCGGATTGAACGCCAGGGTCAGACGCGTCGACCAGAGGTCGCGGCCGTCGATGTCGCTGCCGGTGATCAGGTTGTCGCCGAAGCCGTCCCGCGAATAGTAGGAACCGGCCGCCCGGAAGGCGAGCTTGTCGCCCAGCGGGATGTTGAGATAGCCGTTGGCGCGGCGGCTGTTGTAGTTGGCCAGTTCACCGGTGATCGAGGCCGAGAACTCGTCGGTCGGCTTGTTGGTGATGATGTTGATCAGGCCGCCGGTGGTGTTGCGGCCGAACTGCGTGCCCTGCGGGCCGCGCAGGATCTCGATACGTTCGACGTCGAAGAAGTTGGAGTCGGCCAGGGTGCTGGCGCCCAGCGGCACGTTGTTGACGTGCACGCCGATGGCGGCGTCGGCGCCGGTCGCGATCAGCTTGGTGCCGATGCCGCGGATCTGGAAGTTGAAGCCGCCGAAGTTGGCGCGCGAGAAGTTCACGTTCGGCACGGCGAACAGCAGGTCCTGGCCGGTGTCGATCCGCTGCTCCTTCAGGCCTTCGCCCGAGAAGGCGGACACCGCGATCGGCACGTCCTGAAGCGCCTGCTCACGACGCTGGGCCGTGACGACCACTTCCCCCACCGTGGTGGACGGCGTCTGCGCAAAAACTGGTTGTGCGGCGAGCATCGCGGCGGCGGATACGCCAAGCGCGAGCAAGCTCCGCAGATGCGGAGTATGGGCCATCATTCGTCCTCCCCTTCGCCGTCGGTCGAAATGCCGCGGCTTTTGTCTGGTGGTACGTAGAACCCCTGCCCGACCTCACCTTCGGCCCGAGGCTCCGCGTCCACGGACAGTATGGCGACCATAAAAAACTGGCGGATACTCGGGTTTCGAAAAGTCGCGTAACGGCGTTTGCTGCAGCGCACGCGGTTTTACAACCCGATGATTCTAAAGCCTATTTCCGTGACACAGGCGTCAACTACGCCATCGGAGCGCGGATGCGGCCCCCGGGTGCTCGCATACTGGCCGCCGTTTCCCGACGTCGATCCCGCGACGGCGTTCAGGCGTGGCGCCGACTCCCCGAAATTCAAAAAACCATAATGCGTTAGAAATTTCTGTTTTGTCGGCGCGCCGGGTTCGCTAGTTTCCGATCACAACCGGGCGGAGCCCTGTGCGGAGATATGTCGTGAAGCGTGAAGAACAGGTCCTCGTGATCGGCACCGGCATCGCCGGTCTGTGCACGGCGCTGGCCCTGGGTCCGACCGGACGCCAGGTCGTCGTGCTCGAGCGCGACGAGAATCCGCCCGCGGGCGACGCCGACACCGCCTTCCGCGACTGGAAGCGCCGCGGCGTCGGCCATCTGCGCCAGAGCCACGCCTTCCTGGCCCGCCTGCGCAACATCATCCGCGACGAGCACCCGCAGCTGCTGGCCGACCTGCTGGCCGCCGGCTGCCGCGAGATCACCTTCTCCGACATGCTCACCGACGCCCAGCGCAAGGTCTATGAGCCCAAGCCCGGTGACGCCGACCTGACCATCCTGACCAGCCGGCGGACGACGCTGGAGCTGATCATCCGCCGCTATGTCGAGCGACTGCCGAACGTGACCATCCGCTCCGGCACGATCGTCCACGGCGTGACGTCCGAGACCAACGCCGACGGCGTCATCCAGGTCACCGGCCTCACCATCGAGGACAGCGACGGTCGCCGCGACCTGACCGCCGACCTCGTCATCGACGCCGGCGGCAAGAGCTCGCAGATCATCGAAGGCCTGATCGAGGCCGGCGCCCCGATCCGCGAGGAAACCGAGACCGCCGGCATTCTCTACTTCACGCGCCATTACCGGCTGAAGCCGGGCGTCAGCGAACCGCCGCGGGGCGAGATCCCGCCGTCGGGCGACCTCGGCTTCCTGAAGTTCGGCGTCTTCCCGGCCGACAACGGCTGCTTCTCGATCACCATGTGCGTGCCCGAGATCGAGATGGAGATGCGCAAGGCGATCTTCGATCCGGAGACCTTCCATGCCATCTGCCTGCAGTTCCCCGGCCTCGTGCCCTGGCTCCGCAACGACGTCTCCGACCCGGTGAGCAAGGTCTTCGGCATGGGCGACCTGCACGGCCGCTGGCGCGACCTGCTGACGCCGGAGGGCCATCCGGCCGTGCTCGGCTTCATGTGCCTGGGCGACGCCCTGGTGCGCACCAACCCGCTCTACGGTCGCGGCTGCTCCTTCGCCGCGGCGGGGGCCTACACCATTCGCACGGCTCTGGACGCCTCCAGCGATCCCGCCGAGCGGCTGAAGCTGTTCGACGCCGGCGTCCGCGCCGAGTTGCGCCCGTTCTTCGAGGACATGCGCACCCAGGACCGTTCGGCCATCCGCCGCGCCCAGGCCGCCCTTACGCCTGGCTACAAGCAGCGCTTCAAGGCTCGCCTGGCGCAGAGCTTCGTCGAGGACGGCATCCGCATCGCGGTCCGCTCCGACGTCGACCTGATGCGTCAGGCCATGCGCGGCTTCCACATGCTCGAACACCCCTCGGCCTGGCTGAAGAAGCCGTCGAACATGATGCGGGTGCTCGGCTACTGGGCGCGCGGCAAGAAGGCCAACGCCAAGGCCTATCCGCCCAAGCCCGGCCCCGAGCGCGAAGACCTGATGCAGGCCATCGGCGTCTCGCCCGAAGCCGACATGCGCAGCGACTGGAAGGAAGCGGCGTAAACGCAATCCCTCCTCGCCAGTGGGAGGGATTAGTCCTGCCAGCCGGAGGCGAAGCAGGACCGGGTGGGAAAGCGGTTGGCCGTCCGAAGAGCATCCGGATAACGGCGCGCTTTCCCACCTGTCCCAGCGCAGTCTGTCGGCGCCGGGAAGCCCGTCGGCGCGCGACCGTCGACTTCAAGAATTGATACAGGTTATGGTTTCAAGCGCGCCGGAGCTCGACCTCGGGAAGGCTTGAGGCGGTGCGGGCCGTCGGCACGCGCACGGCGGCCGGATCATGCCCCACCGCCATGCGGTAGGTGAGCCGGGCGAGTTCGCGCGTCAGTCGCCGGCGGTGCTCGTCGGGCGCATCGAGACTGGCGATCTCCAGCATCGTCGCCGACAGCATCTGGGCGATCAGCCAGCCATCCGCTTCAGGCATCGGCAGGCTGAGCCGGTTGCCGGCCACGGCCCGGACCTCGTTGGCCAGCTCGATCAGCGACCCGCGCGCCTCGCGCACGGCCGGCAGCTGGAAGATGAAGGGCGCGTGATAGACCAGCGCCTTGAAGACGGCGCGATCGGCGACCATCACCGCCATGCCCGACTCGAGCATGTGCTCGACCCCGTCGAGGTCGCTCAGCCGCTCACGGATGCAGTGGTGAAGCGCCGCGCGCATCACCTCGCAGAGGTGCTGGAACGTGCGGCCCGCGAGGGCGGCGGCGATCGCCTCCCGGTTCGGGAAGTACTCGTACAGCGTCCCGATGCTGACACCCGCGCGCTCGGAGATGGCGTTGGTCGTCAGGGCCTCGTAGCCGCGGCTTGTCAGCCCTTCGGCACAGGCGTCGAGAATGGCGTCGACGGTGGCGCGTGAGCGCCCCTGTCGGGGGATCTTGCGGGGTTCCAGGGTTTGCATTCGCCCCTCCCAAGGCGTTGCTTGCCGGGCGCTCCGCGTTCCGCAGCTGACGCGTCGAGGCGTCGGCTTCCGGAGACGGGCGCTTTGTTTTCGGCGTTAAGTTTTTGGGCGAACGTCTTGATCGCCAGGTGGCGCGTCCGGATTCGGCAGTGGCGTCGTAGGCCAACCATCGTTCCCCCTCGCAGAGGCAAGGCGCACTTCTTCGAACATGTTCTAAGATTTTTGGACCCCGTCAAGCACGCCGTTTGGTTGCCCTAGCGTCCGCAAGGCGCTACGCAAGATCACGATCTGCGTGCTGGATCGGGTGGGCGCCGGGGCGAGATGAGCAAGCGCGAGGAAGCCAAGGCCGAACGGCGAAGGCGCATCGTTGTCGCGGCGCGAGAACTGATCCGCGAGACCGGCGATGTCGGCCTTTCCATGCGCGCGATCGCCGCCCGCGCCGGGGTCAGCCTGACCACGCCCTACAACCTGTTCGGCTCCAAACGCACGATCGTCGTCGCCGTCCTCGAGGACGTCCGCGAGTTCCACGAACGCTTCTCGAGCCTGCACCAGGTCGGGGCCGTCGATCGCATCTTCCACGCCGTCTCGATCTCGCTGAGCTACTACGCCGAGGACCCGGATTTCTACCGGACCCTGTGGACCGAGGCGCTCGACATGAGCGGCAAGGAGATCCGCGCCGACCTGATCACGCCGCAGCGCTACGCCTTCTGGTGGGCCCTGATCAGCGAGGCCGCCCGCGAGGGCGCGCTGCTGCCCGGCATCGACCTCGACCTGCTGCTGCGCAATCTCGACCTGGTGTTCGGGTCGGTGATGCTGACCTGGGTGCTCGGCGGCATCGGGGTCGACGACCTCGAGCCGGCGGTCGGCTTCGGCTACGCCCTCGCCCTGCGCGGCGCGGCGACCGCGGAGAGCCAGCCGCGCATCGAGAAGCGGCTGATGGAATACCAGAAGCAGCTGGTGAAGCGGCGCAAGAAGGCCGTGGCCTTCGTGCCCGCCTAGGCGCCCTTGAATACCGGCTCCCGCTTCTCGAGGAAGCTGGCGACGCCCTCCCTGTGGTCCTCGGTCTTCATCAGGGCGCGGATGGTCTCGATGGCCCAGCCGCCGAGCTCGCGCGGGTCGCCGTAGGTCCCGCGACGCAGGCCCTCCTTCATGTAGCGCAGCGCCAGCGGCGGATTGACCGCGATGCGGGCGGCCAGGGCCCGCGCGCGGGTCATCAGCTGATCGTGCGGGGTCACCTCGCTGACCAGGCCGATGCGCAGCGCCTCGGGGGCGTCGATGATGTCGCCGGTGAACAGCAGCTCGGCGGCCTTGGCCGGGCCGACGATCGACGGCAGCCGGTAGAAGCCGCCGACGTCGCAGACCAGGCCGCGCTTGATGAACATCTCCGAGAACCGCGCCTTCTCCGAGGCGATGCGGATGTCGGCGTAGAGGGCCAGCTCCATGCCCCAGCCGATGGCCGCGCCGTTGACGGCGGCGATCAGGGGCTTGTCGCATTCCAGCGCCGCCATCGCCGCCGGCGTCGGGCTGTGCCGCACCACCGGCGCGGTCCGGGCGGACACCGCCTTGGGCCCGGCCATGATCTCGCGGACGTCGTCGCCGGAGCAGAAGGCGGGGTCGACGCCGGTGACGATCACGCAGCGCACGTCCTCGTCCTTCACGGCCCGCCGCAGCGACGCCTCGAGCCGGTCATAGGCGTCGTAGTTCAGCGCGTTGCGCTGATCCGGCCGGTTGAGGGTGATGGTGGCGACATGGTCCGCCACCTCGTAGCGAACGCTCTCGCTCGCCGTGTTTCCGTCCTGCGCCATAGGTCCTCCGTGGCGCTCCCTGGCGCCTTGCGGAGGATGATGCGCCCGGCGGAAGACGCCTTCAACGGCGCCCCGACGTCACCCTGACTAAAGGGCCGAGAGCTGGCCCTGGGCGACGACCGGTCCGGTCGGCAGGCCGGTCGGCGAGCCGCCGAGCGGTTCCAGCGACACGGCCAGTGCGGCGCTGAGCTCGTCGGCGGTTCCCATCTTGCCGGTCGGCAGCACCAGGGCCCGGCCGGTGTCGAGCAGACCCAGCGAGACCGGCGCGGCGCCGTCCTTCGGCAACAGCCACAGCTCCGGCGAATGCCGGGGCGTGCCCACCGGCGTCACCGGGGTGATGATCATCCGGTGGTTCTCCGGATCGAGGGTGACCACAAAGACCGCCGGCCCCGCCTCGGGCTTCAGCAGCGCCACGGCCATCGGTCCCGGTTGCGGCGCCGCCGGCGGCGTCACGGGCGCGGTTTCGGCCGGGTTGAGGACCACCACCACGGCGGCGGCGGCCACGGCGGCGGAGGCCGCGGTCAGGCCGCGCCAGACAGGCAGGCTGTTCCAGACGCGGCGCACGGGCGAGCGGCGCGTGCCCGGCTCGGCCAGCGCCAGGTCGGCGACGATGCGGCGCCAGACCGCCGGCGACGGCTGCTCGTCGCCCAGCGACTCGATCAGCGGGGCGAGGCGGCGCTCCCAGGCGGCGACCTCGGCGACGAAGTGAGGGTCGGTCTCGAATCGGCGCTCAGCGGCGGCGCGGTCCTCGCCTTCGAGCACGCCCAGCACATATTCTCCGGCCATGATGTCCGGACCGCCGGGTTCGATGTCGATGGTGTCGGTCATGACTCGAGACAGGCCTTCAGCTTCATCA
>JAZJXN010000226.1:0-17692 GCA_040390885.1 Pseudomonadota bacterium
ATGTCTCGCCCCGAGGTCCGTGTCTGGTCCGCGGATTTCACCGTGGTGGGGCAGGGACGGTGGCAGGACGCTGCTGACGCCGGAGCAGCTTAGACGACGACACGCCGCGCGGGAGATCCGGGCGGCGTGTTTTCGATCCCGATGGACGCTGAAGCGACCGGGGGACGGGGGCGGCGGTGGCCGCCCTCTGACGTCAGCGGCTGACGCGCGCGTTGTTGGAGTCGCCCGTGACCCGGACGCGATCGCCGACCCGGAAGTCGTTGATGCTGCCCGGCTGGACGATCGCGACCGTTCCGCTGTCACGGATCGACACCGTGACCTCGATACCCGGCGTGTTGCGGGAGCCCTGGATCGCGCTGCCGATTGCGCCGCCGACCACCGCGCCGGCGACGCCGCCCGCAACATTGGCCGCCGTGCCGCCGCCAAGCTGGCTGCCGCCGATGCCGCCGAGCACGGCGCCCGTGACGGTCCCGAGCCGTGTTTCGCCGGGGCGGATATCTACGGCCCGAATGGCGACCACCTGGCCAAAGGCGACGGGCTGGGCGCGCATCGCCTCCGAGTCGGAGAAAGATGTCGAGGTCCGCGCGGGTGTGCATCCGCCGGCGCCGAGCAGGCAAATCGATATAGTGGCGATACCAAGTATAGATTTCATAGCAACGTCCTCCGGTTTCGAGGAAGCAAACGCGTCCAGCCCTTGCCTGTATATCAGGTCGATCCCCCAGGCCGGCTCGTCTACGCCCTACCGCCGGGCACGCAACATTTGCTGCGGGGCGCCGATCGCGGGCCGTCTCGGTTCTCTACCTGATAGGCAGGCAGCGCGTCCTCGGCTTCGCTCAACCACTCACAGGCGAGAGCGGGCGATGGCGGGCAACACTCAGAAGTACGCGCTGGGCGCAGTGGCTCGACGTCGCGGCGTCGCGGTGCTCGGGGCGCTCCTCCTGACGGGAACCCTCACGGCGTGCGGCAATGACGCGCCGGCCGGCGGGCCGCCGCCGATGCCGGTCCAGGTGGTCACCATTGTCTCGCAGCCGACGCCGAACGCGGTCGAACTGCCGGGTCGCATCGAGGCGGTAAGGTCGGCCGAGGTGCGCGCACGGGTCGATGGCATCGTCGAGCGGCGGCTGTTCATCGAAGGCGTCGACGTCCCGGCTGGCGCGCCGCTGTTCCAGATAGACTCCGATGACCTGCGCGCACAGCTCCAGCAGGCAAGCGCGAACCTGAGCCGGGCCCAGGCGGCGCGCTCGAACGCCTCGCAGATCTCGCAGCGCTTCGCTAGCCTGGTGGGTCGCAAGGCGATCAGCGACCTGGAGTACGAATCCGCCCGATCGAACCTCCGCCAGGCGGAAGCCGGCGTCCAGGATGCCGAGGCGGCGGTGGATCGCGCGCGGCTGCGGCTGAGCTACGCCACCGTTCGGGCCCCGATCGCCGGACGGGTCGGACGCGCCCAGGTCAGCGAGGGAGCGCTCGTCAGCGCCGCCGGCGCGACGCTGATGACACAGGTCGACCAGCTGGCGCCGATCTATGCCGTCTTCACCAAGTCGAGCTCCGACCTCCAGGATCTGGCCGGCAAGGTTCGCAGCGGCGAAATCCAGCTGACCAGCATGAACGAGATCGAGGTCCGGCTGATCCGCGAGAACGGCCAGGACTACGGCTACGCCGGGCGCCTGAACTTCGCCGACCTGACCGTGCAGCCGTCCACGGGCAGCCAGGTGCTGAGGGCGGTCTTCCCCAATCCCCAACGTGACCTCCTGCCCGGGCAATTCGTCCGGGGCGTGGTGCTGGCGGGAGTCATCACCAACGGCGTTGCGGTGCCGGAGCGCGCGGTCGCCATAGGCGGCAGCGAGGCCAGCGTGATGATCGTCACCGCCGACAATGTCGCGGCGCGCCGCATCATCACGCTCGGCGGCCGGCATGACGGTAAGTGGGTCGTTCGCTCCGGACTCAAGCCCGGCGACAAGGTCATCGTCGACGGCTGGCAACGGGTTCAGCCCGGCCAAGCGGTCGCACCCAGGCCCGCCGCGAAGACCGCGGCCACCGCGCCGGCGGGGACGAAGGAATGAACCGCTTCTTCGTCTACCATCCGGTCTTCGCCTGGGTCATCGCCCTGTTCGCGCTGCTGTTCGGCGGGATCGCCCTGAGCAGGCTGCCGGTCGAGACCTATCCCAACATCGCGCCGCCGTCGGTGAACGTGTCGGCGAGCTTCCCCGGTGCGGACGCGGCGACGCTGGATCGTACGGTGACCTCGGTCATCGAGCGCGAGATGAACGGCGTCGACGACTTCCTCTACATGTCAGCCGTCAGCCGCTCGAACGGCACCGCCCAGATCACCGTCACCTTCAAGCCCGGCGTCGACCTCGAGGTCGCCCGCTCTCAGGTGCAGGACCGGCTGGGGCGCGCGGAACCGCGGCTGCCGCAGGAGGTCCGCCAACTCGGGGTGCGGGTGACCGCGTCCTCGTCAGGCTTCCTGATGCTGATCTCGCTGAAGTCAAAGAGCGGCAACACCAGTGCGCTGGAGATGGGCAACTTCGCCGCAAACAACCTCGTCGACGACCTTCGCCGAACGCCCGGCGTCGGCGACGTGATGCTGTTCGGCTCGTCCTACGCGATGCGCATCTGGCTCGACCGCGACCGGCTGGCCGGCTTTGGCCTGTCGCCGGCCGAGGTGCTGGCGGCGGTGCGCGAGCAGAACAGCCAGGCGGCCGGCGGCGGTCTCGGTCTGCAACCGATCGCCCCAGGTTCGGAATTCGCCGCCCAGATCATCACCCAGACCCGCTTTTCCACCGCGCAGCAGTTCCGTGAAATCATCGTCGCCTCGCGGCCTGACGGCTCGACCGTGCGGCTGGGCGATGTGGCGCGCGTGGAGCTCGGGCAGGACAACTACGGCTTCCGCGGCACCTTGAATGGAGAGGAGACGGTGGGTCTGGCCGTGCAGCTGGCCAGCGGCGCAAGCGCGCTGTCGACCGCCGTGGCCGTCCGCGAGCGGATGGAAGAGCTGCAGCGCGACTTCCCGCCCGACGTCGCCTGGACCGTGCCATTCGACACCACGCCCTTCATCGTGACCTCGGTCGAGAATGTGCTGCGAACGATGGTCGAGACCATCATCCTGGTGTCGATCGTGGTGTTCCTGTTTCTGCAGCGCTGGCGCACCACCCTGGTGCCGACCCTGATCGTGCCGATCGCCCTGATCGGGGCCTGCATCGGCCTGCTGTTGTTCGGTATGTCGATCAACCTGCTGTCCCTGTTCGCGATGGTGGTGGCGATCGGCATCCTCAACGACGACGCCATCGTCATCGTCGAGAACGTGGAACGGATCATCCGGGACGAAGGCCTGTCGCCGAAGGAGGCGACGGTGAAGGCGATGGACCAGGTCGCCGGCGCGATCGTCGCCACCACCTTTGTACTGATCGCCGTGTTCACGCCGATGGCCTTCTTCCCGGGGTCGAGCGGCGGCATCTACCGGCAGTTCGCGATCACCCTGTCGGTGTCGATCGTGGTCTCGACGGTGCTGTCGCTGACCCTGGCGCCCGCCCTCTGCGGCAGCCTGCTGAAGGCGCCCCAGCCGCCCGATCCCGAGAGGAAGCCGAACTGGCTCGACCGCTTCTTCAACGGATTCAATAGCGCGCTGGACAAAGGCATCGTCCGCTATGTGCGCGCCGTCGACGCGATGATCGCCCGCCCCGTGCGGTGGCTGGTGGTGTTTCTGGTGGCCTGCGTGGTCACCGCGCTGCTGTTCATGCGGTTGCCCGGCGGCTTCCTGCCGAACGAGGACCAGGGCTACGTCTTCGTCGCCTACACCGCCGCCCCCGGCGCCTCGATGCAGCGGACCCAGGAAGCCGTGGACCAGGCCGAGGTCTTCCTGCGCAAGCAGCCGCAGGTGCGCAACGTGATCACCGTCATCGGCTTCAGCATCTTCGGCCAGGGACAGACCCAGGCGATGTCCTTCGTCGATCTCCATCCCTGGGAGAAACGGCGAGGGCCCGACGACTCGAGCACCGCCCTGGTCCAGCGCGCTAACCGCGCCTTCTTCTTCGGCATCCCGCAGGCGACGGTGTTCTCGCTGGAGCCGCCGCCGATCGCGTCGCTCGGCAACGCCAGCGGCTTTTCGATGATCCTGCAGGACCGGACCGGTGACGGCTCCACCTTGGCGCAGTCGGGTCAGGCGATGCTGGCGGAGGCGGCGAAGAGCCCAGTGCTGACGGGCGTGCGGCTGGAGAGTTTGCCGCCGACGCCGCAGCTCTACGTCGACATAGACCGCATCAAGGCGCGAGCCCTCGGCCTGCAGATCGGTCAGGTCAATCAGGCGCTGAGCATTGTCTTCGGCTCGGCCTACGCCAATGATTTCGTCCACGAAGGCAATGTCTTGCGCGTCTTTGTTCAGGGCGATGCGCCGCAGCGGATGGGGGCCGAAGACATCGCCGCCCTGCGGGTGCGCAACGACCAGGGCGAGATGGTGCCGTTCAGCGCCTTCTCGACCATGCAGTGGACCTCCGGTCCGCAGCAGCTCGAACGCTACAACGGATTCCCGTCGGTCACACTGTCGGGGCAGGCGGCGCCCGGCCGGTCCAGCGGCGCCGCGCTGGAGGAGATGGAGCGCATCGCCGCCGAGGTGATGACCCCGGGATTGGGCTTCGAATGGACCGGCACCGCCTTCGAGGAGCGGCAGGCGGGCGGCCAGATCGGCGCGCTGCTCGGCCTGTCGGTGATTGTCGTGTTCCTGCTGCTCGCGGCGCTTTACGAGAGCTGGTCAATCCCGCTGGCGGTGCTTCTGGTGGTGCCGCTGGGCGTGATCGGGGCGGTGGTGCTGACAGGCGCGCGGGGCATGTCGGCGGACATCTACTTCAACGTCGGCCTGATCACGATCATCGGTCTGGCCGCGAAGAACGCCATCCTCATTATCCAGTTCGCGCTCGACGAGGAGGCTAGGGGCACGCCGACCGTGGTGGCGACCCGGCAGGCGGCAGAACAGCGGCTGCGTCCGATCCTGATGACCAGCCTGACCTTCGTGATCGGCATGTTCCCGCTGGTCATCGCTGCCGGGGCGGGCGCGGCCAGTCGGCAGGCGGTCGGCACCGGCGTCATGGGCAGCATGCTGACGGCCACCGCCTTCGGCATCTTCTTCACGCCGCTGTTCTTCATCGCCGCGCGCAAGTGGCTCGGCGGCATGGTCGGCGAGGCGCCTGCACCGGCGCCGAAATCTCGCCGACGTCCGACGCCGAAGCCGAAGCGCGACGACGACGCCCCCGCCGTCGATCAGCCGGAAGGAGCGTGATCGTGCGTGATCGCCTCTCGCGAACGGCGGTTCTGGCGGTCCTTTTGCTCGGGGGCTGCAACCTCGCGCCGCCCTACGAGCAGCCCATGGCGCCGATCCCCGGCGCCTACCCCGAACCGCCGCTCGCGACCGGCCGGCAAGCCAGCGACGTGGCGTGGGAGAACTTCTTCGGCGACCCGCAGCTGAAGGCCTACATGGCCGCCGCGCTCGGAAACAACCGCGACCTGTCGGCGGCCACCGCGCGCATCGCCCAGGCTCAGGCGCAGTTCCGGATCCAGCAGGCCAACAGGCTGCCGCAGGTCGACGCCGCCGTCTCCGGCTCGCGCACCCGCGTCCCGACGCCGGCCGGCGCGAACACGTCCGAACTCTACGCCGCCCAGATCGGCGTCACCTCGTTCGAGATCGACTTCTGGGGGCGCCTGGCCAACCTCAGCGAGGCGGCGCGGGGCCAGTACCTGGCGACGGTCGAGGCGCAGCGCGCCTTTCGGCTGACGCTGATCCGCAACGTCGCGAGCGTGTACTACGGCATCCGCTCGGGTGAGGAGGCGATCGCCCTGGTCGAACGCACGCTGGAGACCCGCCGTCATGGCCGGGAGATCGCCCGGCTGCGGCTTGAGGCGGGCGTCACCTCGGGCGTCGACTTCGACCAGGCCTCGATCCTGGTAACCCAGGCCGAGGCGCAATTGGCGGACCTGCAGCGCACCACCCAGCAGCAGCGCCACCTGTTGATGGTCCTGGTCGGCGGACCGGTAACCGCGCCGCTGCCGCCGGGGAGGGGCATCGCCGACGCCGGCCAGTTCGCGACTCTCGACCCCGGCCTGCCGTCGTCGTTGCTGCTAAACCGGCCGGACATCCAGGCGGCCGAGCAGCAACTGCGCGCCGCCAACGCCAACATCGGCGCCGCGCGGGCGAGCTATCTGCCGTTCATCGCCCTGACCGCGACCGGCGGCTATGTCTCGCCGGAGCTTGCCTCGCTGTTTAACAGCGGGTCGCAGACCTGGAGCTACGGCCTCGCCGCCGCCCTGCCTCTGTTCGACTGGGGCCGTCGCCGGGCGCTGGTCGACCAGAGCCGCGCGCGTCAGGAAGAACTGGCCGCCAACTATCAGCGCGCCATCCAGGAAGCCTTCCGAGAGGTCTCCGACGGCCTCGTCGCGCGGCGCCGGCTCGAGGAGCAGATCCGCGCGCAGGAGCAGGCGGTGGCCGCCCAGCGCGATCTCGCCGAGATCGCCGACCTTCGCTACGACAACGGCGTCTCCATCTATCTCGAAGTCCTCGACGCGGAACGCAGCCTGCTCGCCGCCGAACAGCAGCTGATCCTGCTGCGCGCCGCGTCCCTGCAGAACGGAGCGGCGCTCTATACGGCGCTCGGCGGCGGAGCCGACTGATCATGGCCGTCCAGATGCCGGTGGCCAGGGGCAAGTTCTCGCTGCCCATGCTGAGCGCCATCGTCGTCGGCTCGATGATAGGGGGCGGCATCTTCACCCTGCCCAACACCTTCGCGCGGGCGACCGGGCCGCTTGGCGCGTTCATCGCCTGGGCGATCGCCGGGACCGGCATGTTCGCCCTGGCCCGGGTTCTGCAGTTCCTGGCGGTGCGCAAGCCGGATCTGGACGCGGGCATCTACGCCTATGCCAAGGCCGGTTTCGGCAACTACGTCGGCTTCCTGTCGGTGTTCGGCTACTGGCTGGCCGGCTGCATGGGCAGCACCACCTACTGGGTGCTGGTCAAGGCGACGCTGGGCGCTTTCTTCCCGATCTTCGGCGACGGCGGCACCGCCGCGGCGGTCGCGGTCGCCTCGATCGGCATCTGGGTGTTCCACTTCATCATTCTGCGCGGCGTCGGCGAGGCGGCGATCCTCAACCTCGTCACCACCGTGGCCAAGACCATCCCCGTCGTGATGTTCCTCCTGGTGCTGGTGGTGTCGTTCGACATCGACGTCTTCCGCGCCAATCTCGTCGGCGGCGTGGAGGGAAGTCTGCCCAGCCAGATCCGGGCGACGATGCTGATCACCCTCTACACCTTTCTCGGGATCGAGGGCGCGAGCATCTACTCGCGTTACGCCCGGAACCGGTCGGACATCGGCCGCGCCACGCTCTATGGCCTCGCGGCCGTGACCAGCCTGTTGGTGCTGGTGACGATCCTGCCCTACGGCGTGATCGATCGCTCGGTGCTGGCGACCGTGCGGCAGCCGTCGATGGCGAGCATCCTGGAGCTGATCGTTGGCCCGTGGGGCGCGGTCCTGATCAGCATCAGCCTGATCGTCGCCGTGCTGGGCGCCTATCTGGCCTGGACCATGATCTGCGCCGAGGTGCTGTTCATGGCCGCGCAAAGCGGCGACATGCCCAGAGTCTTCGGTCGCGAGAACAGCAATCAGTCGCCGACCACGGCCCTGTTGGTCACCAACGGCGTCGTCCAGCTGATGGTTCTGTCGACCTATTTCTCGAACGAGCCGTATTACATGATGCTTCGGTTCACGAGCGAGATGTCGCTGGCGCCCTATCTGCTGGTCGCGCTGTTCGGGCTGATGATCGTCTGGCGGGGCGAGACCTACGGCATGCGGCCGTTCAACCGGTCGCGGGACTTCGTACTCGCCCTGATCGCGACCGTCTTCAGCCTGTTCCTGGTCGCCGCCGGCGGCTTCAGGGTCGTGCTGATCTCCGCGATCTTCTACTCGCTGGGCACCGCCCTCTATGTCTGGGCGCGCCGCGAGGATGGACTGCGCGTGTTCACCCGGGCCGAGCTGGTGCTGTTCGGCGGCATCGTCGTTGGCGCGCTGTTCGCAATCCACAGCCTGGTGCTCGGCGAGGTCCCGATCGGGCGCATCGTCACCCGGTAAGCTGCCGCGCATGCGGGCCCTGGCGCGCAAACCCCTTCGGAAAAAAGCTCTGCGGCTGGGGTCTTCACCGGAGTGAGCGCGCTATCGGCCACTTCTAGGGTCAGGACCGGAGCTGAAACGACGGCGGAGGCAGACCCATGGACCGACGGAATTTTCTCGCTGGCGCCCTGGCGCTCCTGGCCGCCGCGCCTAAGGCCGCGGTGGCCCAGGGCCGCTGGATCCTGCTGGGCTCGCGCATGGTGTCGGGGACCTTCAGCCGTGACAGCATCCCGGTGTTCCGAAGCCGCAACCCGATCACGGCGCTCAGTTTCCGGACGCGCGGCGGCGAGGTCCAGATTTCGGACATCGAGGTCATCTTCACCCGCGGCCGGTCCGAGCGCCTCATGACCCGCGTCACAGCCCGCCCGAACCTGCAGTCGAGAACCATCACGCTGCGCACGCGCGATCGCGAGATACGCCGCGTCGAGTTCACCTACCGGCGGGCCAGAACCTCAAGCCGCTCGAGGATCACCCTCGAACTGTACGGCCGCCGATAGCCAGCCGCAGGGCGCCTCGCGCCGGGCGGGCGCGACAATTATCATAACGTGTTACAAATATTGTTGAGCTTCCGGAGCGATCGCGGTTAGTGGAGCCGAAGGGGCGGACCGACGCACGGTCGAGTGGCCCGCACGATCGGGGACCTCAACATGCACGCGTTTCGCACCATCGATGCCGGCGGCGCCAAGATCCGGGCCGTCGTGAAGGGCTCGGGCCCGCTCGTCCTGATGGTCCACGGCTTTCCCGAGAGCTGGTACAGCTGGCGCCACCAGATCGACCCGATCGCCGCCTCCGGCTTCACCGCCTGCGCCATCGACGTGCGCGGCTACGGCGGCTCGCAGAAGTTCGACCGCGTCGAAGACTATGCGATGGAGAACATGATCGCCGACATCCTCGGCGTCGCCGAGGCGCTGAAGCCCGGCGAGAAGTTCATCCTGCTTGGTCACGACTGGGGTGCGCCGATGGTCTGGCAGACCAGCCTGCTGCATCCTGACAAGGTCGCCGCGGTCGCCGCCCTGTCGGTGATCCACTCAGGCGTGCCGGCGGTGTCGTTCGACGACATCATCAAGACCATGTTCGACGACAAGAACCTGTTCTTCTACCAGAGCTACTTCATGCCGGTGGGCCAGGCGGAGGCGGTGTTCGACGCCGATCCGCGCGACTTCATCCGCCGGTTCTACTACGTCGGTTCAGGCGACATCGACCTGACCAAGCTGGCCGGGATGCCGCCGAAAACCTCGAGCGACAACCTGCTCGACGGCCTCCCGGATCCGGAGCCGTTTCCCGCCTGGCTGAGCGACGCTGACCTCGACTACTACGTGGACGAGTTCAAGGGCTCCGGCTTCTTCGGACCGCTCAGCCGCTACCGGAACCACACCCGCGACTTCCACTTCCTGCAGCCGTTCAAGGACCGCAAGGTCGAGCAGCCGGCCTTCTTCATCGCCGGCGACAAGGACGGCGCCTTCAACGCCTTCGGCATGGCGACCGACCCGATCGCGACCCTCCGCGAACAGGTCCCCAACCTCGAGGGCGCGCATGTGCTGCCCGGCATCGGCCACTGGACGCAGCAGGAAGCGCCGGAGGCGGTCAACGACCGGCTCGTGCCCTGGTTGTCGTCGCTGAAGGGCCGCGTCGTCTGATACGGCGGGCCTTCAGAGCAGTTTGAGGAAGGCGGGATCGCGGAAGCGGTCTCCGGTCTTCATGCGCTGGTGGAAGCCGGAGATCGGCGGCCCGGCGCCGCCGTCGCGGGCGTCGTAGAAACTGTCCTCGCCGAAGAAGCGCAGCGTCAGGGTGCGTCGGCGGGCTCCGCCGCGCGTAGGGGCGCCGCCGTGCAGCACCTTCGGGTGGAAGACGATGACGTCCCCCGGCTCCACGGCCCAGGCGACGATATCGTGCCTGTCGCGCTCGGCCTCGATGTCGGGCAGGCGGGGCAGGGTCGAGCCCGGGTGCAGCGGCGCCGTATCGTCGCCGAGCTTGAAGCTGGAGCCGTTGTAGAGCGGCCCCTTGTGGGAACCACGGATGAATTCGAGCGAGGCGCTTTGATCGAGCGGCTCGAACGGGATCCAGACCACCGCCAGATCGTCGCCGTCGATGGCCAGATAGGACGAGTCCTGGTGCCAGGGCGTGCGGCGCGCCTCGCCGCCTTCCTTCAGGAAGACCTGCTCGTACATGAACCAGACCGGGCCATGGCCCCAGAGTTCCGCCACCTGGCGGGGCAGGGGGGAGGCTTCCAGCATCTCGCGGTAGCCGGTCAGGACGTCGGGATTGTACAGGTCGTTGTAGAACGTCCCTTCGGTCGCCTGCTTGATCCGCGAGGCGCCGCGTCCGGGGTTGGCCAGGCTCCAGTCATAGGACTTCAGCGCGTCGGCCAGCTGGTCGCCGCTGAGAGCGCCCGGCAGGCACACCACGCCGTCGCGGGCGAAGGTCTCACGCGCTGCGGCCCAGTCACGTTCGGCGGGGTGGCTGTCGAGCGCCATGGTCATTCCAAGCCGAAGACGTCGAGGGCGGTCTTGCCCAGGATCAGCTGGGCGTTCTCGACGCTGGTCGCCTTGAACACCGCGTCGACGGCGCTCCGGGTGTAGCCGAAGGTGCTTTCCTGGTGCGGATAGTCGGACGACCACATCACCCGGTCCGCGCCGATGCGGTCGAGCAGGCTCAGCCCCACCGGATCGGTCATGAAGGTCGCGTAGCAGTGGTTGTGCCAGTACCAGCTCGGGGCGTGCTCGAGCTTGGGGCTGATGGTGCTGAGGAACTGGTTGTAGATCATGTCGGCGTCGTGAAGCATCGACGCCACCCAGGCGAGGCCGCCCTCAACGAACACCGCCCGCAGTTTGGGGAACCGGTCGAAGACACCGCCGAACACCAGCTGGCTCCAGTTCTGGCGGAAGCCCTGCATCTGGGTCAGGACCATCGTGCCGACGGCCCCGGGGGCGGCTGTCGGGATCGCCTCGCCGATGTGGAAGGCCAGCGGCAGGCCGGACGCCTCGATGGCCGCCCACAGCGGGTCCATGCGCGGGTCGTTGTAGTGGATTGTCTCGCCGTCCTCGAACTTGCCCGGCTTGATCGGCACCAGCAGGCATCTCGCGCCCTGCGCCTTGCAAAGCGCCACCGAGTCCGCCGCGGCCTCCGGGTCCCAGTAGCTGGGGATCATCACCGGAAACAGGCGGCCGCCGCTACCGGCGCAGACCTCGCCGATGTGAGCGTTGTAGCTCTCGAACACATGCTTGCGGTGCATGATCTCGTGGAACATCAGCAGGCCGAACAGCCGCTGCGGGAAGATCAGTTCCTTCTCGACGCCCTCGATGTCGAGATCCTTCAGCCGATGCTCGACATCGGTCAGGCCCGGGTAGCATTCCATGTTCTCGCACAGGCCGGCGGCGACGAAGGCGGGCGTCATTGATTTGCCGCCGATGCTGAAGTCCCAGCCGCCGTCCTGGAAGATCATCCGCGGCGCGAGGGACTTGAGATCCTCCGGAAACCGGTCGATCCAGCAGTCGGCTTCCAGCATGTGGCTGTCGGCGGAGATGATCCTCGTGCCCTCCGGCCACTCCCGGGTCTTGGCCTGCGGGCTGCGGCTGGTGGGGTTGGGCAGGCTGACCTGCTCTGGAATCTCGAGGATGAACCCATCGGCCATCGCGTTTCCTCCTGGCGTCCCTGGACGCGGCCAGGGTCTCGCCGCGGTTGCTCCGCGATCGCCCTGTTCCCAAAAAGTCTAGCGCACTCTAAGTTCATGGCAATGAGGAACTTGGGCGCGTACAACAGGCGTCGTGATCGGGTCGCCGGCCGCGGCGTCATCGCCCCTTTGACGAGACGCGGCTTGTGTGCGACGTAAATTAGAACACGTTATAAATTTAGGTGAGGCCAGGCGTGACACTGACGACACAAAGGCGCTTCGTGACGCCTGCTGCCCAAGAGACCATCGAGGCGCTCGCCGCCCGCGCCCTGCCGGACCGGCCGCTCGAGGTCGCGATCGACGAGATCAAAAGCTACAATATGCACATCTTCGTCATGCGCAGGCCCGCAGGGCTGCTGCTGGGCAGCGACGTGGTGTTCGTGGAGCCGCCGCTGCAATGAGCGGCGACGCCGGAGCCTCGCACCCGGTCGAAGCGGTCATCGTCGGCGCCGATCTGGCGGCCGGACATGACGGCGAGGCCGAGCTGGTGGTCCGGATCCGTTACCCGAACGGGGTGGTCGGCAACGTGCTGCTCGATGCGGCCACCGGCTACGCCCTTATGAAGAACTGCGACATCGACAGCCTGAGCGGCCTCGCGGGCCAGTCCTGGCGAAAGATCCTGGAAGGAGTCTGAGCGTGTACGACATCGTGATCCGTAACGGCCTGGTGGTGAACGGGGACGGCGAGGCCGGCATCCGCGCCGACGTGGCCATCCAGGACGGCAAGATCGCCGCCATTGGCGCCGTGACCGGCGAGGCGCGTCAGACCATCGACGCCAGTGGCCGTGTCGTCGCGCCGGGCTTCATCGACCCGCACACTCACTTCGACGCCCAGCTGCTGTGGGACGGTCAGGCCCGTCCGGCGCTGGAGCACGGCGTGACCTCGGTCATTCCCGGCAACTGCTCGCTGTCGCTGGCGCCCCTGCGCGCCGCCGACCGGCAGAAGGTCGTGGGCATGTTCCAGCAGATCGAGGAAATGCCGGCCATCGCCTTCACCGAGAAGTTCGCCAAATGGACCTGGGAAGACTTCGCCGGCTACTGCGCGACGATCGAGCCTGATCTGGCCATCAACGTCGCCCCGCTGGTCGGCCACAGCCTGATCCGGCTTTGGGTGATGGGTGACGACGCCCAGCAGCGCGCGGCGACGCCGGACGAGATCAAGGCGATGCAGGATTTGCTGCGCCAGTGCCTGAAGGAAGGCGCGATCGGTCTTTCGACGAGCTTCGTCGACGTCGACGACAAGGCCCGCCCGGTGCCCAGCCGCTTCGCGCAGTTCGAGGAGCTGGACGCCCTGTGCGCCGTGCTCGGCGAGACCGGCCGGATGCTGCAGGTGGTGCCCGAGTTCTACGATGTCGACATCACCATCGCCCGCATCGACCAGCTGTCGGAACTGTCGCTGAAGCACAACATCCCGACCACCTTCTCGCCGGTGTTCGACTCGACCGCCACGCCGACGGCCGCCCAGCGCATCCTCGACCGCGTCGCCGAGCAGTTCGCCCGCGGCGCCCGCGCCTGGCCGCAGATGCAGACCCGGCCCATCGACATCAGCTTCTCGCTGCTGAACCCGTCGCTGTTCCTCGGGCGCCTGCCGCGCTGGGTGCGGACCATGCGCCTGCCGCTCGACGAGCGGAAAGCCGCCCTCGACAACGCCGAGACCCGCGCGACCCTCATCAAGGACGCCGGCCCCGACGGCGGCAAGGCCCTGTTCGGCAACATCGTCGTGCGCGGCGGCGACAGCGCGCCGGAGGCCTACGTCGGCCGCCGTCTCGGCGACATCGCCGAGGAGCGCGGTGAAAGCCCCGCCGAAGCGGTGCTGAACATCTCCCGCGAGAACGGCCTCGACGTCGCCTTCCTGGCGGCCAACGGCGGGCACCATGTCACCGAACGGATCGGTCCGATGCTGGCCAACCCGCTTGTCCACATCGGCGCCAGCGACGGCGGCGCGCACCTGTCGTCGTTCTCGACCTACGGCGACACCGGCTACCTGTTCAGCGAGTTCGTCCGCAAGTCGGGCGACTTCACCCTTGAGCAGGCGGTCAAGAAGATCACGGCCGACACCGCCGACATCTGGGGTCTGAAGGACCGTGGACGGCTGCAGACCGGCTACGCCGCCGACATCGTCGTCTTCGATGCGGACACCATCGCCCGCCTCGAGGAGCGCCCGGTTCATGACGTGCCGGGCGAGGGCATGCGCTACGTCCGCTCCGCAACGGGTGTCGACGTGGTCCTGGTCAACGGCGCCGTCGCCTACGCCAACGGCGCCTACACGGACGCCCGCACCGGCGAAATCTGTCGATAGCGAGGCCGCCGGCGGCCTGCGCCTCTCTCGTCCTGCAAAGGGACAGCGAGGCGCAGGGGGACTTGACCGCGCGTCCGGATGGCCTGGCCGGGATTGCCAAGGCGTCCGGCCGACCCGATGCTTGCGGGCGATGAGACGGCGTCCATGACCCTAGGGGCCTTGATCCTCGCCGGCGGCGGGTCGGTCCGCATGGGCGCGGACAAGGCTGTGCTGGACTGGAACGGCCGCAACGCCGCCGATCGCTGTCGCAGCCTGGCCGAGGCGCTGGGCGCGCGCACCGTGTTCACGGTCGGCGCGGGCGGAGACGTTTTCGACGACGAGCCCGGCGGCGGCCCCGTCGGCGGCGTGATCGCCGGCGTGCGGGCCCTGCGCACCGCCGGCTGTGATCGCGCGCTTGTGCTCGCGGTCGATGCGCCGACCGCACGTGCGCGGGATCTGCAGCCCTTGCTCGATTCGTCTGGGCCCGGAGCGGCCTACGAGGGGCTGCATCTGCCGCTGGTCATCGCCCTGGAGGCGCTGCCCGCCGAGGCGGCCGCGAACTGGCCCATGGCACGGCTCGTTGAGCGGGCGGGGCTGGTGCGATTCGTCTGCCCACCGGACGCGGTTGGACGGCTGCGCGGCGCCAATACGCCCGAGGAACGCGCCGCGCTGCTGGCGGCGCTTGCCCGCGAGGAAGGCGCCCAACAAAGCGGCGGCAGGTGATGCGCAAGCGAGCGTTTCGCACGGCAAACCTGCTATGCCGTCGAAACCGTCCCGCCCGTGAGGGATGACCCGCCTACCGGGAACCCATGCGCGTCCTCGTCATCGACCCCGATCCGGCCAGAGCCGCGCTGGTGACCGAAGGGCTCGCCGGCGTGGAGCCGCTCGAGGTGCGCCATTCGCCGGTGTTCGACGAGAGCCTCGCCACCGTCTTCGCGCCCGACGTGGTCGTCGTCGCCGCCGACAGCCCCGATCGCGACACCCTCGAAAGCCTGCGCGAGGCGACCCAGACCAACACCCGCCCGGTGGTGATGTTCGTCGACCGTTCCGAGCCGGGGCTGGCCGAAGAGGCCGTGCGCGCCGGCGTCGCCGCCTATGTCGTCGATGGCCTGTCGCCGGGTCGGGTCCGCGCTGTGCTCGAGGTGGCGATGAGCCGCTTCGGCCTGATGAATCAGCTGCGCCAGGATCTCGAGAAGGCGCAGGCTGACCTTGCCTCGCGCAAGACCGTGGAGCGGGCCAAGGCGCTGTTGATGAAGGAGCGCGGGCTGGAGGAGGACGCGGCCTACAAGCTGCTGCGCAAGCTCTCCATGGACACCGGCCGGCCGCTCGGCGCCGTGGCGGCCGACCTGCTGGCTTTCGCTGGCGTGCTGAAGGGAGACGCCTGATGGCCGTCCGGCTGACTCTGGGCTTCATCCCGCTGAACGACGCGGCGCCGCTGATCGTCGCCCGCGACAAGGGCTTCTTCGCCGAAGAGGGGCTGCAGGTCGACCTCAGCCGTGAGGCGTCGTGGGCCACGATCCGCGACAAGCTCGCCATCGGCGCGCTGGACGGCGCCCACATGCTGGCGCCGCTGGTGCTCGCGACGACGCTGGGCATCGGCAGCGAGGCGACGTCGCTGGTGGCGCCAATGGCCCTGAACCGGAACGGCGCGGCGGTGACGGTGTCTCGGCGTCTCGGCGAAGCGGCCGCCGGGGACGCCTCGGCCCTGGCCCGCTTGATCGCCCGGCGGCGCGAGGAGGGAGCCAGCCAGCTGACTTTCGCGGTGGTCTTCCCCTATTCGATCCACAACTACCTTCTGCGCGACTGGATGGCGGAAGCCGGCATCCACCCCGATCGCGACGTGCGCCTGACCGTGGCCCCTCCGGCGCGAATGACCGAATTGCTCGCGGACGGCGTCATCGAAGGCTTCTGCGCCGGCGAGCCCTGGAACGCCGCAGCCGTCGCCTGGGGCGCCGGCAAGGTCGCGGCGCGATCGTCGGCCCTGGCGCCGGACGCGCTCGACAAGGTCTTCGCGGTGACCCGGGACTGGGCGCGGGCCAATGCCGAAAAAACCGGCGCGCTTCTGCGGGCGCTGATGCGCGCGGCGGCCTGGGCCGAGGCGCCGGAAAACCGCATCGAGCTCATCGGCCTGCTGGCCCGGCGGGACAATCTCGATGTCGCGCCCGACCTGATCGCCCGCGGTTTGACCGACATCGTCTTCCACGGCGGGGGGCTCAACGTGCCGACGGCGGCGCGGGCGGCGGTGCTCGTCGAGTCGATGGCCCGCTGGGGTCATCTGCCGTCCCGTGAGGCGGCCCTGGCCGCGGCTCCCGAGGTCTTCCCCGAAGGCGCCTTGGCCGCCGTGGTCTGATCCACGCCGCCAAAGCGGGCAGGGCGCCCGAAATGGCGCCTCGTTTTTGCACTGCAACATGGTTCGGTCAGCGCAGCGCGGCTTCGGTCGTGACGCGCCGGCCGATCGGCGGCCTCATCTCTTCAGGCCCAGGACAACGGCGTTCGCGGCTTTTCGGACCGGCTCGATGACGAGCCCTTCCCGCCCACGGCGACGCCGCCGCTTCCGTTCATCCTGACACGGGGCCTCCAGCCATGCTGAATCGTGCGTTCCTCAAAGCCGGCCATACGCCGACGCTTCTGTCCGCCTTCCTCTATTTCGACCTGAGTTTCATGGTCTGGGTGCTGCTCGGACCGTTGGGTGTGGCCATCGCCGCCGACTTCGGCCTGTCGCCGGCCCAGAAAGGCTTCATGGTCGCCGTGCCGGTGCTCGCCGGCGCGCTGCTGCGGCTTGTCGCCGGGATCATGGTCGACCACATCGGCCCCAAGAAGACCGGCATCATCGGCCAGCTGATCGTCATGGGCGGCCTCGGCCTCGCCTGGTTCTTCGGCGTCCATAACTACAATCAGGTCCTGGCGC
The DNA here is from genome assembly GCA_040390885.1 of Pseudomonadota bacterium. Taxonomy (GTDB): domain Bacteria; phylum Pseudomonadota; class Alphaproteobacteria; order Caulobacterales; family Caulobacteraceae; genus Caulobacter. The sequence continues at coordinate 17,000 of JAZJXN010000226.1, forward strand.
TGGGATGTGTACTCGGGGTCGCCGGGGCGTCCTTCGCCGTCGCCCTGCCGCTGGCCTCCCGCTGGTATCCGCCGGAGTATCAGGGTCTGGCCCTCGGCATCGCCGGGGCCGGCAACTCGGGCACCGCGCTCGCCGCCCTGTTCGCCCCGACCCTGGCCAAGCACTTCGGCTGGGGCAATGTCATCGGCCTGGCCGTGCTGCCCCTGGCGGTCGCCTTCATCGTCTACGTGATCTTCGCCAAGGACGCGCCGAACCGGCCCGCGGCCAAGTCGCTGACTGAATACATGAGCGTGCTGAAGGTCCCTGACGCCTGGTGGCTGATGGCGCTCTACGCCGTCACCTTCGGCGGCTTCGTCGGCCTGGCCTCGTCGCTGACCATCTATTTCAACGCCGAGTACGGCCTGCCCGCCGTCACCGCCGGCTTCTTCACCGCCGCCTGCGTGTTCGCCGGGTCCTTCGCCCGTCCGGTCGGCGGGGCGCTGGCCGACCGCTTCGGCGGGGTGAAGACCCTGTCGGTAGTTTATGTCTTCGCCGCCATGGCCCTCGCGGTCGCCAGCTTCCACGCCGGTAGCGCGGTCCTCGCCCTCGCGGTGATCATGCTGGCCATGATCGCCCTCGGCGCCGGCAACGGAGCGGTGTTCCAGCTCGCGCCGCAGCGGTTCGGCAAGGAGATCGGCGTCGTCACCGGCCTGG
>JAZJXN010000226.1:17735-18103 GCA_040390885.1 Pseudomonadota bacterium
ATGCCGGGCGGTGCAGGAAGTGCTCAAGCGCGACCCTGACCGCTACGACATCGCCATCTTCGGCGCCGAGCCGCGGGTCAACTACGACCGCATCATGCTCTCGCCGGTGCTGGCCGGGGAGAAGCGGTTCGAGGACATCGTCATCAACGACGAGGCCTGGTACCGCGACAACGGCATCACCCTGCACAGCGGCCGCGCCGTCGAGGCGATCGACCGGGTCGCCCGGGTGGTCCACGCCGCGGGCGGGCTGGAGGTCGGTTACGACCGGCTGATCCTGGCCACCGGTTCGGATCCGGTGCGGCTGCCGCTGCCGGGGCTCGACCAGACCGGAGTCTGCACGTTCCGCGACCTCGACGACGTCGACACCA
>JAZJXN010000226.1:18113-18566 GCA_040390885.1 Pseudomonadota bacterium
GCCGAGGCCGGCGGCCGGGCGGTGGTCATCGGTGGCGGCCTGCTCGGGATCGAGGCGGCCTACGGCCTGGTCCGGCGCGGCATGGCGGCGACCGTGGTCCACCTGATGGACGTGCTGATGGAGCGCCAGCTGGATGCCTCCGCCGGCTTCCTCCTCACGGAGGCGCTCAGCGAGCGCGGCGTCGAGACGGTGCTGAACGCCCAGTCGGAAGAGGTTGTCGGCGAGAACGGCCGCGTCACCGGGCTGAAGCTGAAGGACGGCCGCGTTCTGCCCTGCAGCCTGCTGGTGCTGGCCGTCGGCATCCGCCCCAACACCGCCCTGGCCCGCGCGGCCGGGCTGGAGGTCGGGCGCGGGGTGATCGTCGACGACGCCATGCGCACCTCTGACCCGTACATCTACGCGGTCGGCGAGTGCCTGGAGCATCGCGGTCAGTGCTACGGCCTGGTCGCGCCG
>JAZJXN010000226.1:18576-20063 GCA_040390885.1 Pseudomonadota bacterium
TCTGGGACATGTGCCGCACGCTCGCCCAGACCCTGACCGGCGACGACGGCGCCTACGAAGGGTCGGTGCTGTCGACGCGGCTCAAGGTCTCCGGCGTCGACGTCTTCTCCGCCGGCCAGTTCGCGGGCGGGGAAGGCTGCGAGGACATCGTCTTCCGAGACGCCGGTCGCGGCGTCTACAAGCGGGTGGTGCTGCAGGCCGGCAAGGTCGCCGGCGCGGTGCTGTTCGGCGACGCCGCGGACGGCGGCTGGTACTTCGACCTGATGCGCTCCGGCGCGGAGGTCGGCGACATCCGCGAGACCCTGATCTTCGGCCAGGCCGCGACGGAGGGCCTTCGCGGGCTCGACCCTAGCGCCGCCGTTGCCGCCATGGCCGACGAGGCCGAGGTCTGCGGTTGCAACGGCGTCTGCAAGGGGACCATCACCGGCGCGATCACGGCGCAAGGGCTCAACACCCTCGAGTCCGTCCGCGCGGTGACCAAGGCCTCCGCCTCCTGCGGCAGCTGCACGCCGCTGGTCGAGAAGCTGCTCAAGCTCACGCTCGGTGACGGCTTCCAGGCCCAGACCGGACCCAAGCCGGTCTGCGGCTGCACTCATCATGGCCACGACCACGTCCGCCGCACCATTGTCGACTTCGAGGTCAAGTCGATGCCGGCCGCCATGCAGGCGCTGGAGTGGGCCACCCCCGACGGCTGCGCGTCCTGCCGCCCGGCGCTGAACTACTACCTGCTGTGCGCCTGGCCGGGCGAGTACCGCGATGACAAGCAGTCGCGCTTCATCAACGAGCGGGTCCACGCCAACATCCAGAAGGACGGCACCTACTCGGTCGTGCCGCGGATGTGGGGCGGCATGACCACGTCCGACGAACTGCGCGCCATCGCCGACGTGGTCGACAAGTTCGCGATACCGTCGGTCAAGGTCACCGGCGGCCAGCGCATCGACCTGCTGGGCGTGAAGAAGGATGACCTGCCGGCCGTCTGGGCCGACCTCAACGCCGCCGGAATGGTCAGCGGCCACGCCTACGCCAAGGGCCTGCGCACGGTGAAGACCTGTGTCGGCACTGACTGGTGTCGGTTTGGAACACAGGATTCGACGGGTCTCGGCATTCGGCTCGAGAAGTTCATGTGGGGGTCGTGGACCCCGGCCAAGGTCAAGCTCGGGGTCAGCGGATGCCCGCGCAACTGCGCCGAGGCGACCTGCAAGGACATCGGCGTGATCTGCGTCGACAGCGGCTACGAGATCCACGTCGGCGGCGCCGCCGGCCTGCATATCCAGGGCACCGAGCTGCTGACCAAGGTCGCCGGCGAGACCGAGGCGATGTGGGTGATCTGCGCCATCACCCAGCTCTACCGCGAGGAGGGCTGGTACCTGGAACGGATCTACAAGTGGATGGCCCGGGTCGGCCTCGATCACATCCGCGCCCGCGTCGAGGACGTCGACAGCCGCAAGGCGCTCTACGACCGCTTCGCCTACTCGCAGCGCTTCTCG
>JAZJXN010000227.1:0-23380 GCA_040390885.1 Pseudomonadota bacterium
CGGACGTTGTCGAAGGTGATGTCGTGGATCTGGGCGCCGTGCTGGCCCATCTTCTTCTCGGGCTTGCCGACGGTGATGCCGGGCAGATTCGAGGGCACCACGAAGGCGGAGACGCCGCCGCCACCCTTCACGTCCGGATTGGTGCGGGCCATGACCGTGAACAGGCCGGCCTTGGCGGCGTTTGTGATGTAGCGCTTGGAGCCGTTGAGAACGTACTCGTCGCCGTCGAGCGTGGCGCGGGTCTGCACCGCGGCGCTGTCGGAGCCGGCTTCCGGCTCGGTCAGGGCGAAGCTGGTCACCGTCTCGCCGGACGCGATGCCCGGCAGCCACTTGGCCTTCTGCTCGTCGCTGCCGAACATCACCAGCCCCTGGCTGCCGATGCCGACGTTGGTGCCGATCTCCGACCGGAAGGCCGGGCTGGCGCGGCCGAGCTCGAACACCACCAGGCATTCGTCTTCCATCGACAGGTCGAGGCCGCCGTAGGCTTCGGGGATCGAGATGCCGAACAGGCCCATGTCGCGCATCTGCTGGATGACGCTCTCGGGCACCTTGTCGTCAGCGGCCACCTGGGCCTCGAGCGGCCGCAGCTGCTCGGTCACGAACCGGCGCAGGGTCTCGATGAACTGGTCCCGGGTTTCGGCGTCGAGGGCCATGCTGCGCTTCCCTTATGTGCGTTTTGTTGAGGGATGCAGTAGGCGACCCGGCCCGCTTGGGGAGGCCCCCTCCCCCGACCTGCCACCTTGACTCTTTATGTTGATATCAACACAGTTACTCCATGCCCCCGGCGCCCACCGTTCCCTTCGCGACGACCGTCCACGTCCGTGACACCTGTCTGTGCCTGCATACACAGCGGGCGGCGCGCGTCCTGGCGCGGCGGTTTGACGACGCGCTTCGGCCGTTCGGCCTGACCAACAACCAGTTCTCGCTGTTGAACGCCCTGAACCGGCCTGCGCCGGCCTCGATCGCCGAGGTGGCGAGCCTGCTCGGCGCCGACCGCACCACCCTCACCGCCGCGCTCAAGCCCCTCGTGCGCGAAGGCCTCGCCGACGCGGCGCCGGACCCGGAGGACAGCCGCGTCCGACGCATCACCCTGACCGCGAAGGGCCATGCGAGGCTGTCCGCCGCCCTGCCCGTCTGGACCGGAACCCACGCCGCGCTTGAGGCGCAGATGACCGATCTCGAGCCAGCGCGGCTCCGCCAAGACCTTGACCGCATCGCCGCCACCCGACCCCAGGAGATGACCCCATGACCATCCAGGTTTCCGCCTTTCGCTGGGTGCCGCCCTTCGCTCAGGGCTTCGTCCGCGACCTGCGTGTCCGCTGGGCGCTCGAGGAAGCCGGCATCCCCTACGAGGCGGCGTTGATCGGCCCCGACGACCAGGCGTCCGAGCGCTACCGCGACTGGCAGCCGTTCGGCCAGGTGCCCGCCTACAAGGACGGAGAGGTCGAGCTCTTCGAGTCCGGCGCCATCGTCCTGCACATCGCCGGCAAGTCCGGGACCCTGGCGCCGACGGACGAGGCAGGCCGCGCCCGGGTCACCGCCTGGGTTCTGGCGGCGCTGAACTCTATCGAGCCATCGATCGGCGAGCTGGCGTCCATCGACATCTTCCACAACGGGGAGGCCTGGACTGTTGAGCGCCGGCCGCAAGTCGCCGAGGCCGTCCGCGGCCGCCTGGGGCAGCTCAGCGACTGGCTCGGCGACAAGCCCTATCTCGAGGGTGACCGGTTCACCGCCGGCGACCTGATCATGACCACGGTTCTGCGCGACGTGGTCAACAGCGGCATCCTGGCCGAGTTCCCGACACTCGACGCCTACCGCCAGCGCTGCATGGCGCGCCCGGCCTTCGCCCGCGCGATGGAGGCGCAACTCAAGCCCTTCCGCGAAAACGAGCCGGCGTGACCCGCGCCCTGATCGATCACACGGGCATCGGCGTCGCCAACGTCGCCCGGTCGGCCGCCTTCTATGACCCCGTGCTGGCTGCGCTGGGCATGAAGCGAACCGCGCAGCTCCCGCCGGACACCGGCGCCGATGCGGTCGGCTACGGCGTCGACTATCCGGTGTTCTGGATCGACCGCTTCCATCCATCTGGGACCCGGAACCACACCGCCTTCGCCGCCGACAGCCGCGCCGAGGTCGACGCTTTCCACGCCGCCGCGATTGCCAGCGGTGGAGCCGACAACGGCGCGCCCGGCCTGCGCGAAGGCGGCTATCCGCCCGGATACTACGCCGCCTTTGTCATCGATCCCGACGGCAACAACATCGAAGCAGTGTTCCGGGAAAGCTGACACTCGGGCGCGGCAGGCCTATCTGGTGGACATGGCCTTCTCTGACTGTCCGATCGTCTTCGTGCCCGGCCTGCTCTGTGACGAGCGGCTATGGCGCGATCAGCGCATCGACCTCGCCGATCTGGGGGACACGATGGTCGCCGACGTCGCCCAGGACGACTCCATCGCCGGCATGGCCTCGCGGCTGTTGGCCAGCGCGCCGCCGCGCTTCCGCCTCGTGGGCCTGTCGATGGGGGGCTACGTTGCCTTCGAGGTGCTGCGCCAGGCAAGGGACCGGGTCGACGCGCTAGCCCTGCTCGATACGACCGCGGCGCCTGATGCTCCGGCGCGCGCCACCGAGCGCGAGGCGACGCTGCGGTCAGTGTCGGTCGGCAAGTTCGCGGGCGTGACCGACCGGCTGTTGCCGCGCTTGATTGATGAGCAGCATCTGCAGGGCCCCGTCGGCGAGGACGTGAAGGCCATGGCCCAAAGGGTCGGCGGCGACGCCTTCGTGCGCCAGCAGACCGCGATCCAGGGACGGCCGGACTCCCGCCCATTGCTGGGGCAGATCGGCGTGCCGACCCTCGTGGCCGTGGGCGACGGCGACGTGCTGACCCCGCCGGCCGCCTCTGTGGAGATGTTCCGCGCTCTGCCGAGCCCGAGCTTTCATCTGTTCCATCGCTGCGGCCATCTACCGGCGATGGAACAGCCGGACGAGACCAGCGCCGTGCTGCGGCGCTGGCTGGAGGCGCTCCCGGCCTAGCCCGTGTTGCGCAGCCCCGCCGCCACACCGGCCACGGTCAGTTGGATGGCCAGCCTCAACTGTTCGTCCTCGTCGCCCTTGCGGCGGCGCGACAGCAGTTCCAGCTGCAGATGGTTGAGCGGATCGACCGCCGCGGCGGCCAGTTCGACGGACTCGGCGAGGTCCGGCCGGTCGTCGAGCAGCTTCGTCCCGCCCCGGATCGACAGCGCGATCTCGACCGCCTTGTCATGCTCGCGACGGATCACGTCCATGATCGCGCCGGCGTTGGGCACATCCGACGCGAGACGCGCATAGCGGCCGGCGATGTCCATGCTGCTCTGGGCCAAGGCCAGCTCCATGTTCGACAGCAGCGCGGCGAAGAAATCGTACTCGTCGGTCAGGTCCGCCAGCTGCGGCACGGTCAGGCCGGCGCGCTCGACGCCGCCGGCGAAGCCGTACCAGCCGGGCAGCATGAATCGCGCCTGCGACCAGCTGAAAACCCAGGGGATCGCCCGAAGGTCCTCGATCCGGCGGCTGGCGGTGCGCGAGGCGGGCCGGCTGCCGATGTTGAGCTGAACGATCTCGCCGATCGGGGTCGCCGACCAGAAGAAATCGGTGAAGCCTTCAGTCTCGTAGACCAGGGAGCGGTAGGCCGCGAACGAGCCTGCGGCGAGGGCGTCCATGGCCGCCTTCGAAGCGTCGGCCGGTTCCGGATCGGGCTTCTGCCGCGTCGATGTGAGCACTGCCGCCACGAGGCTCTCGAGATTGCGGCGTGCGGTGGGCTCGTCGCCGTAGCGGCGGGCGATCATCTCGCCCTGTTCGGTCATCCGGAGCCGGCCCTGCACGGTGCCGGGCGGCTGCGCGAGGACGGCTTCCGCCGCCGGGCCGCCGCCGCGTCCGACCGAGCCGCCGCGCCCGTGGAAGATCTGCAGCCCGACGCCAAGCCGGTCACACTCCGCCGCCAGAGCCGAGGCCGCACGCGCGACGCCGCGGCGGGAGGCGACGTAACCGCCGTCCTTGTTGGAGTCCGAGTAGCCGACCATCACCTCCTGGATCGGCTTGTCGCCGAGGATCGAACGGGTCAGCGGCAGCTCCAGCCACTGGCGAAGGATGGCCGGGCCGTTGTCGAGGTCCTCGATGGTCTCGAACAACGGCGAGACGCGCACCGAGGCGCGCGGCTCCGCCCCGCCCCAGACCAGCCCGACCTGGGCCAGCAGCACCAGGGGCTCTAGAATGTCGGACAGTGTGGCGGTCTTGGAGACCACATAGGCGTTGAACACCGCCGCGCCGTAGCGCTTCACCGCCTCGGCCGCCGCTTCCAGCGTGTCGAGCTCGCGGGCCGTCTCCTCGCTGTATTCGGCGAAGGGCGAGCGCAGCGGGCGCTGGTGGGCCATCTCGCCCAACAACAGTGCGACCTTCTCGTCCTCGGCGAGCGCCAGATAGTCGATGTCCTGGCCCGAACGCAGCAGCAACTCGGCGATCAGCCGCTCGTGCACGTCCGCATTCTGGCGCATGTCCAGCGACAGCATGTGGAATCCGCATGCCCGCGCAACGCGCAGCAGGGTCGCCAGCCGCGGCCCGACGAGCCGCTCGCCGCCGTGTTCAATCAGCGAGGCGCGGATGACCTCCAGATCGGCGACGAACTGCTCGGGGCCTTCGTAGAATGGCCCTTCTGCCGCGCCGCCGCCGGCGAAGGACAGCGGCGCCCCCGTCAGCCGTTGCGACGTCGCGCCAAGACGGTCGAAGATCCATTCCAGCGCCAGGCGATACGGCTCGTCGGCGCGATGCGGGGACTGGTCATTGGCCTGGACCGCCAGCGCCCGCAGCGCGTCAGTGGCGCCTTCGTGGGCGTCGGATATGGCGAGATCGGCCCACAGCCGGCGCACTTCGCCCGCATAGACATCGAGGATGACCCGCGACTGGCTGCTGAGCGCCAGCCGCATGGTCGCACCGGTGACACCCGGGTGGCCGTCGCGGTCGCCGCCGAGCCATGTGCCCAGCCGCAGCATGGTCGGCACGTCGTGGCCGTCCTTGCCGAAGGCGACGCCCCAGGTCTCGTAGAGGTCGATCAGCGCCGGCAGCATCGACGTGCGGACAATCGAGATCGCGTTGCGGATCTCGTCCTTGGGCGTGATCTTAACCGGCCGGTGCAGGCGCGTGCGCCAGAGCAGCGCCACCTCGCGGAACAGACCCTCGCGAATGCGGGCGTCGAGGTCGGGCGGAAGGCTGTGACGGCGCAGCGCCATGAGCCGCGAGATTTCAGATTCGCGATCGACCAGCGCCCGGCGGCGGACCTCGGTCGGATGGGCGGTCAGCACCGGAACGACGTTCAGCTCGTCGAGCGCGTCAGGCGTCAGGTCGAGCGCGGCAAGGGCGCCGGCGACCGTGCCGGTCCGCCCGCCCCCTTCGGCCTCGGCCTCGCGGCGGCGACCGGCGACGTCTTCCCCGATATTCGCCAGCATCGAGTGACAGGCGAAGGCCCGGGCCAGCAACATGGCCTCGTCGGCCTTGACCGCGCTGAACAGGAAATCGAGGTGGGGCGCATCGCCGCCTTCGGTCGCCGCCTTGCGGGCGCCGGCGACGAGGACCGCCGCGTCTTCGCCGTCGAGGTAGCGGATCGCCTCCGTCAGAATCTCATCGAGCAGCTTCACGTTGGCGCGCACGTGGCGACTGGTCTTGCCAGAGCCACCCCGAGGAATAAGCAGCGACAACGGATTGGCCATGTTTTCCCTCTGGAGAACGCGCGACAGGCACGCCCTGACCTAAAGGTCAGAGCCTACCGATCCGTTCAACGCTCGGGAGCGATAAGACAATAGCGCGTCCGATGACGTCGACAGTGCTGCCGAATTATCCCAGTTCGCCGGCCGCGGCGTCGAGCAGCAGCCAGGCGCGGCCGCCTTCGGACGCGAGCAGCGCCGCGACCAGCAGGCCGCCACGGTCACGCTCGGCCGCTTCTTCAAGCATGCCGCCGAAGCGGGCGATGAAGCGGTCGGTCTGGCCGCGCATGGCCGCGTCAGAGAACAGGCGACGGACCAGCCGGCGGATGGCGGCCGGGGCCAGGCGGCGGACAACCTCGCGGGCGCCCTGGGCGTCGCGGGTCTGGATGGCGGCGGCGATCTCTTCGATGCGCGACTTGGGCAGCAACGCCGCCGGGTCGATGCCCATGGCGGCGATATCGGCGGCCATGCGCTCGCCGAGGCTCTCGGAGTCGCTCTCGTCGCCGTCGATCGAGGTGAGCAGATCGCGCCAGCTCCAGCTGGGCTCGCCGGCGTCCGGGGTCGGCGGGGCCGCCGGCGACTTGCCGCCGGCGGTTTCGAACACCGAGCGGAACTCTTCGTCGCTGGCGGTCGGGGTCAGCTTCAGGCGCGGACGCAACCCCGCCTCCTCCGCGGTCAGCTGGTCGACCACGATGGGCTTGGGCACGTCGCGCTGCGGCCGCGGCGACGGCGACAGGCCCGGGGCGGCGATGTTGGCCGAACCGGAAACCACGCCCATCACCTTCACTGCTTCGCTGAGCATGTCGTAGTTCCGGCGAACGCGCTCCTGGAAGGCGGCGTCAATCGTCTGGGACTCATCGGCGGCGCGGCGCGCGGCAGACAGAAGGTCGTCCATGCTCTGCTCGACCGAGGCGCGGACCTCCTCGACTCGGCCCTTGGCGGCCTCGGGAAGGTGCTCGGCCTGCTCGGAGACGTCGTGCAGCATCCGTTCGAGGTCGGCCAGGGCGGCGCGGGCGAGGCTCGCGGTCTGCTCCAGCTTCTGCAGGGTGGTGGCGCCGGCCTGTTCGACAAGCTGCGCCGACTGCTCGATCAGGTCGCGGGCGTCCTGCAGCCGCGACTCGAAGATGCTGTCGGCCTTCTGGTGTGCCGAGAAGGCGGCTTCGCTGAGCTCGTCGACCCGCGAGCGGGCGGCCTCGGCATGGCCCTCGGACGCGATGCGCGCCTCGTTGGCGGCGTTGGTGAGCCGGCTGATGGCCGACTGCAGATCGGTCTCGAGAATGCCGCGCTCGCGGGCTCCGACCTCGCCGACCTGGGCCAGCGATTGCGACGCTTCTTCCGTCAGCGCATCGCGCTCGGCGCGCGCCTGGTCGGTAAGGGCGCCGAACCGCTGCGACGCATCGGCGATCAACTGGCTGAGCACCTCGGCGCCGCGCGCCGCCTGCTCCCCGATGTTTGTGGCGCCCTCGGTGGCCTGAACCATGAACTCGGTCAGCTGGGCCGACTTGGTCTCGGCCTGGGCGGCGAAGTCCTCCTGGTCAGCGCGCAGGGCGTGGGCGACCGTGACGAGGGCGGCGCGTTGGTGGGTCAGGCCTTCTTCGACCTGGCGCATCTGATCGCCGACGCCGACGCCGGCGGTTTCCAGACGCGCAACCTGACGGGCGAGGTCTTCGCCGGCCACGCGCGCGGCGTCGCTCGCCTCGCCCGCGGCGGCAGCCAGGTCGGCGGCGCGGGCGGCCAGGGTCGCTTCGGCCTCGCGCAGCTGCGTTTCGGCGAGGTCGGAAGCCTCCGCGACCATACGCGCCTGCTGGGTGATGGAGTCGGCCACGGCCGTGGCGCGGGCGTCGAGCTGCCCGCTCAGTTCACCGAGCTGACTGCGCTCCTGGCCGAGGGTCACGGCCAGGTCCTGGGCGGTGCGAGCGGAGACGGCGGCCGCCTCGGACAGGCGCTCGGTCTCTTCGGCCAGCGACTGGCGGAGCGCGAGCATGGTCTCGCGAGCCTCATGCGCGGCGTGTGCGGCGCTGTCGATCTGCAGCCGCACGGACTCCACGGCCGAGCCGGTCTCGGCGGCGGCCGTCGCGGCCGGGGTCAGCATCAGGTGGGCGAGATCGCGCGCGCGGCGGATCTCAAGCGACAGCTGCTGACCCTGACGGACCAGATAGGCGGCCAGGAAGACGAGCGCGGTCGGGGCGACAAACAGGATGGCGAACATCGCGATCGCCAGCGGGTCGTTGTCCAGCGGCACGATGTTGGCTCGCCAGCCGAGGGCGAAGGCCACGGTGCAGCCGGCCCACAGGGTGGCGACGAGCGCGGCGGCCAGCCAGACCGGCCAGCCGGGCGTCGCCGGGACTCTGGAAGGCTGGGTCACCACGGCAGGCGGAAGATGCGGTTCAGCAGCGGGGCGCACCGCCGAGGCCGGCGGCGGCATGTCGGAACTGGTCTGCGCCATCTCCACGGTCGGGGCGTCGTATATCTCGAGGTCCGCGTCGGTGGTGGGCGCTTCCGGCGCGGTATCGACCGGAATCCCGGCGAGCGACGCCTCGGACCGAGGCGCGGCGCCGGCCGTGGCCCGGGAAAAGTCGAACGGGGCGCGAGTCTTCCTGGCCTTCATACGCGGAACGTCATCCTGCCGGAGCCGGTCGTTAAGCCGAACACGCGAGCGCCAGCCCCGACACTTCGCGCGCAGCTTGAAACCTAGCGGCTAAAGCGGCGCGCGCAAAGGGACTTGAAAGGTTTCGTTAAGGTCCGGACGCGGACCAGCGAACGCCGTGCGGTGTCGTCGTCAGACCGGCTGGAGCCTGGCCTCGGCCGTGTCAGGGCATTCGACGGCGACGGGCTGAGTCTGGGCGATGGCCGTGCGTTCGACAACGCGCTCTTGTGCCGCAGCCGGACGCGACAAATCCACCTCGACGCCGAACTGGGCAAATGCCGCGCCAGCGGCCCAGATCACCAGGGCGGCGACGAATTCGAGAGCGGATTGCATCAGGACCTCCCTCCCGACGGTGATTGGACAGCCTCCTTATGATTCAGGAGAACAGCGTTCGCAATACCGCCGCGCATGAAGTTTTGGTCATGTTGACGCCCCCTCGCCTGGCGCCCGGATTCGCCGGATGAGCAGCCGCCGAGGCCTGCCAAGGAAAAGGGGTCGAAGCGGATGCCGCTTCAACCCCTCATCAGGCGGCCAGGCGGCCGCCGCGTCCCGGCAGCTGAGACGGAATCTACTCCGTCAGGTCGATGACGATCTTGCCGAAGTGCTCGCCCGCGGCCATCGCCTCGAACGCCTGTACCGACTGCGACATCGGGAACACCTTGTCGACCACAGGCTGGATCTGATGCAGCTCGATGGCGCGACACATGTCCTCGAACATCTCGCGCGAGCCGACCGACACGCCTTGGAGACGCGCGCTGGTGGCGATCAGCCAGCCGAACTGCAGCGGCTCCGCCGCACCCGACAGGACGCCGATGATCGAGATGTGGCCGCCAATGCGAACCGACTTCAGGCTTTCCTGCAGCGTCTTGGCGCCGCCGACCTCCATGACGAAGTCCGCGCCCCGGCCGCCGGTGGCGGCGCGGACGGTCTTCGACCATTCCTCTTCAGTGCGGTAATTGTGGGTGTGGGTCGCCCCCAACGCCTTGGCGCGCTCGAGCTTCTCGTCGGAGGACGAGGTGATCACGGTGCGGAAGCCGGCCGCCTTGGCGAACTGCAGCCCGAAGATCGAGACGCCGCCGGTGCCCTGCAGCACGACGGTGTCGCCAGCCTGCAGATCGGCGTCGTTGAACAGCGAGCGCCAGGCCGTCAGAGCCGCGCAGGGCAGCGTCGCGACCTGGTGGTCAGTCAGGAAATCGGGAACCTTCGAGACGCCGTCCTGGCTGAACACCGCCAGCTCACGGCCGGCGCCGGGGATCGGCTGGCCGAGGGCCGACATTTGCGATTCCGGCGTCGCGCGGCCGCTGTTCCAGTGCTGGAAGAACATCGTCGCGACGCGATCACCGACCTTCACGCGGGTGACACCGGGGCCGACCGCCTCGACGACGCCGCAGCCGTCGGAGAATGGCGTGATCGGCAGGGCGGAAGCAGAGCGGCTGTACGACGCGGTGATCATGAGCAGGTCGCGGTAGTTCAGCGACACCGCCTTCATCCGCACCAGCACTTCGCCATGGCCGGGCACGGGATCGGGGCGCTCCACGACCTTCAGATTTTCGAGGCCAAAGCCGTCCGTCAGTTCCAGCGCACGCATGCGTCTTCTCCCGTATTTTTCGTTGGGAAACAGACTCAGGTCTGCGACGTGGGGGAAGGCAAGACGGTTTTACGCGATTGAATTAGCAGCCTCCAGGCGCCGATCAGGCCCAGCCCCGCCATGGCGGTCATGCCCAGGTAGCCGTGGCTGCCGAAGACGTCGAAGAGCTTGCCGCTGGCGATCGTTGCGAGGCCGATGAACAGCCCGCCCGACACCGCCGAGCTGATCGTCTGGGCGGCAGAAGCGCTGTGGACCGGCGCGTTGCGTTCGATCAGCTGCAGGGCGGCCATGAAGGTCGCCGCGAAGCTCAAGGCGTGCAGCGCTTGCAGCGGGAACAGCAGCCACAACGGCGGGCTGAAGGCGAAGGCGGTCCAGCGGATCACCGCCGCCACGCCGCCGATCAGGACCAGAGGCTCGGGGCCCCAACGGCGACGCAGCGGCTCCAGGAACCACATGAACGCGACCTCGACCAGGACGCCCGTCGCCCAAAGCAGGCCGACGGCGCCGTCCGAGATCCCCTCCCCGCGCCAGAGCAGGGCCGAAAAGGCGTAGTAGAAGCCGTGGCTGGCCTGGATCAGGGCGGTCGTCGCGACGGCCAGCATGAAGGGGCGGTTGCGCAGCAGGGCGCCGATGCCTTGCCAGCGAGCGAGGCGTCCGGGCCGCTCGCCGCTCTCGTGCACAGGATCGGGCGGCAGCAGGATCCGGGTCGATATCGCGGTCAGGAGCGCTGTGATCCAGACCAGGATCAGGTCGGGCTTCACCGTGGTCAGCAGCGCGCCCATGCCGACGTTGGCGACAACGAACGCGATCGAGCCCAGCCCGCGCGAGCGGCCATAGTTGAACCCCTCGATCCGCGCGCGGCGCATGCTCAGCACGTCGGTCAGCGGCACGACCGTCGACAGGAAGGCCGACCCCGCCAGCCAGCAGACCAGCCAGGCTCCGAAGCCGCTGACCACGCCGATCAGGCCGTAGAAGACGGCGGCGCCGAGCGCGAACAGCATGATCGGCGTGCGGCGCAGAGCGAAGCCGTCGGCCCAGACCGCCATCAGCGGCGACACCACCAGCCGGGCCAGCATCGGCGCCGACAGGATGATTCCGATCTCCGCCCCGCTCAGCCCCTGGGCCCGGAACCACACCGGAATGTACGGCAGGCTGACGCCCGTGCCGATGAAGATCGTGCAGTAGAACAGACCTAGCTGAACCGCGCGGGACATGAGGTCCGGTAGCAGAGTCGAGCGGGCGCGTCTTCACAGGGACATGCACTCGAAGAGTGCGTGTCCCTTCGCTACCCCTTGGATGGGGACACGTACCTTTCAGGTACATGTCCCGCCTCAATCACCGCACGTCGGCCTTCCAGACCGAAGGCCAGTCGTCGGGCCCGACGCCGCGGCAGTCGGGCATCATCGACTGCGCAGACAGCACGAAGGCCTTGCCGGTCCAGACCCAGTCGCTCATCGCGCCGCAGTCGCCGATGCCGCGCGCCTTGTCGAAGTTGCTCAGGGTCCGGGTCGCGGGGTCGTAGCTGATGTTCATCAGCTCGCCGGTCTGGTCGGCGCCGGCGCCGGGCGTGTTGGGGAATACGGCGCGGCGGACGTGACCGCCCGCTTCGTCCGACAGCAGCATGGCGAAGATGGTGTTGTAGGCCCCCCGCGAGCAGGGGATGGCCCACAGCAGGGTCCCTGGCGATAGCCGCGCCACCGTCAGATCGTCGGCGGAGCCATAGTCGACCTCGCAGGACTTGAGCTCCGGCCGGGCCGCGACGGCCGCCGATAGCGTGCGCGGCAGCCCCGCCTGTGGCGTGTCAGGCCCACGGACGACGACCGGCGCCGCCGGCGCGGGCGGCGAACTCCTGGGCCCCTTGCGCAGGATGGCTGAAGTCGTGCCGAGGCGGTCCTGGGTCTCGTCGAACCACAGCAGTGTGGCGCTGATGCCAGCCAGGGAGAAGCGTGCGGCCTGGTCGTCGCCGCGCATCAGCACCAGATCGTCGCCGTTGCGCACGGCCTCGACAAAGGCCTGGCTCCGGGCCGGCGTCAGCTCTACGCGCCAAGACCCGTTGTCGTCAGGCGTTGCGGCGATGGCGGCGAAGTCGTCCAGCGGCGCGCCGTCGAGAACAGCCTTCCAGGTCACAGGGGCATCGACGACGTGGTCGTCCGCCGGGGGAATAACGACGGTCAATCGCAGCGGCGCATCCGGACCCGCCTCGCGGTGGATCAGCACATAGCCGGCGTAGTCGAAGTCCTCGCCGCCGAAGGCGTAGGCCGAGCAGGCGGCGACGTTGTCACAGGCCGCCATCCAGTCCTTGAAGATCTTTGTCCCGCCCGCCTGGGCGGGCGCGCCGACTGCATAAATGCCGAGCCCCAGACACAGGGCCGCGATCCACTTCGTCATCCTCGCCCCTCCCGGCGATCATTGATATCCGGAGGCGGCTGTAAGGTCGCGTCGGAGGCGAAACAAGTTAGTTTTTGTCCACTAACGGCGGGGGTGCAGCCCCCAATCCCGCATGTCCGGCGAAGACCGGGACCCAGCTCAGCCTGAGCTTTCGAGGCAAACCCCAGGTCCCGAGACCCCGTCTGGGTGCCGGTCGTCGGCGGGATACGCGCCTTGATCAGCCGGCGGGCAGCGGCGGCAGATCAAGCCGGCGCGCGTCCGCCATCTTCACGTAGAGCGCGCGGATCTCCGTATCGAGGGCGGCGTCCCTGGCGTCCTCGACCGCGATGTGCAGCGCGATCAGGGCCCGGCGCAAGGCGGCGTTGGCGCGGTCCATGCCAGCCAGCGACATGTCGCGGTCCTCACCCTCGGCCTCCGAGCCGAACGCGGCGCCGTAGCGGACCGCCGAGGCCTTGAGCAGCGCGCGGATGGCCGCGTTCTCCCAGGTCCGCGCCTCGATGCCGCGCTCGGCCTCCTGGGCGCAGAGCAGCGAGATCATGCCGGTGACCCCGATCTTGGCCTGCAGGTAGTCGCCCACCGACTCATCAGGTGGAGGATCCATCAGGCACAGGAAGTTGCCGAGCAGCAGTTCCGGGACGGTCGGGGTCATGCGAGCGCCTCCAGGGCGGCCAGGCGTTCGGCCAGGATCACGTCCTGGCGGCGGGCGGTGTACCACCCGGACAGGCCGAGCACCGGGTCCTTGAAACCCCCGGCCCGGTATTCCTTGGCCGACGAGATCCAGATGGCCTGACCCTTCACCGAGGCGAACAGCTCCCACCAGGCAAAGGCCTTGGGATCGACCGTCAGGCCGCTGGCCTTCTCCCAGAGGGCGATGGCCTGCGCCTTCGGGACCATGCCCGACACGCGATGGGTCTCGCCGTAGCACCACAGCGGCTCCATGGCCCAGCCGAGGTCCTCGAGCGGGTCGCCGATGTGGGCCATCTCCCAATCCAGCAGGGCGATGACCTTGCCGGCCCCGTCGTGCAGGAAGTTGCCGGTGCGATAGTCACCGTGGACCACCGAGAGCTTCTGCGCCGGCGGCGGCGGATTGGCGCGCAGGCGGCGGATGCAGGCGCGCACGATCGGCTGCGGATGCTCCTCGTCCGCGTCGATCACGCCTTCCCAATAGTCGAGTTCCTTTTTCCAGCAGCCGTCGGCCGCCGGGGTCTCGCAGACGCGAGCAATGGGGAGGCCAGCGGGATCCGCGGCGGCGATCGTTCCGAGATGGCGATAAAACTGCTCGCCGATCGCCTCGGCGTGGTCGCCGTAGGGGGCGATGGTGAACGGGCTCTGCGCCTTGCCGCCGTCGATGCGGCCCATGATGAAGAACGGCCGCTCAAGCTCGGCGCCGTCCTCTTCCAGCGCCACCGCCTCGGGGGCCGGCAGGCCGGTCCCCGAGAACGACCGGATCGCCTCGAACTCGAGCTTTCGCTCGGTGTCGATGAGGCTTCCGACCGGGTCGCGGCGCAGGATCAGATGTTTGGTCTCTCCATCCGCGTCGACGTCGAAGCGATAGGTCTCGCGGCTCGCCCCGCCCGGGATGCGCGACAGGTCGGTGACCCGGGTCGGCTTGTCCCAGATGCGGGTCAGGTAGGCCTCGAGCTGGTCCTTCAGGCTCACTTCGCGAAGTCCAGCATCTCTTTGAAGCCGGAGGGTCCGTGCGGTCCGATGACCAGCTGTTCGAACACGCCCCTGCCCTTGCGCACCTTGCCGTCAGCGTCGGTGAAGGTGACGTTGGACAGCGCCTGGACGTGCAGGTTGAACGGCAACTGCGCATTGACGTCCTTGAGCACGATGTCCTCGCGCTCGACCGTCAGCTCGCCGTGCAGCTGGCCGTGGCCCCACTTCGGGTGGGTGTAACCGAGACCCATCATCTGGAACTCGTAAAGCGGCTCGAACGCGACCGAGCCGGCCGGCTTGCCGAAGTCGTCGGTCAGGTTCACCACCGCCGACTGGGCGTGGCGGGTGCCCTGTTTCCAGCGCACGTCGGCCTCGCCGTTCAGGTGGTGGAAGTCGGCCTCGCCGTCCCCGTCCTTGCACCACACGGCGCGGGTGTTCCAGGCGCGACCGACGGCATCCTCGTTGCTGTGGAAGAAGAAGCTGCCGTCGTCGAAGCTGGTCGGCGACCACAGCCAGTAGAACTGCGGGGGCACCGTCGGGACCGTGGCCTGGCTGTCCGGGGCGCCGACCGGGCGCACGCCCCAGGAGCGGTCGCGGGTGCCGACGAAGCCGTCGATCGAGCGACGCTCGCCGTCCAGCTCGATCCAGCCGGTGTAGCGGCCGTTCTGGGTCAGCCGGGTGTAGTCCATGAAGGTGCGGGTGCCATTTCGGCGCACGAAGCGCGGCTCCTCGATCGGGAAGGCGCGGCCGTCGAAGATGACCTCGGCCTTGAGCCTGTGCTCCGGCGAGTCGACCGTGACCTTCAGCTTCTCCAGCGGCTCGAGGATCTCGATCTTCACCGGGCCGGCGGTCAGGTCGAGGCGGTCGCCGAGCCAGCGGCTGGCGTGGAGGGCGGTCTCGACCCCGTTGCGCACGACCACGAACGAGGCGTCGGCCACGTTCAGGTGCGGATAGACGCCGAAAGCGATGGCGAAGAAGTCCTCGCCCTCGCTCGGGTGATAGCCGTTGAAGAAGTAGCGATCATAGAAATTCCGGTCGGTCCCGGAATAGGCGATCGGCTCGGCCGTCTGGTGGATGGGGTAGTCGTCGCCTTTGGTGAGCGCCATAAGCCTGTCCTCCTGGAGCGCCGCAAGCGGGGGTGAGTCGGCGCTCGTTTCCTCGGGGCCGTCGCTTCTCACGGGAGCGTTTCAGGCCTACGACGCCTAAACTGAACGATGACAACCTGACTGCCAATGGTGACGGAGGGGAAGCGTGCGCACCTGGATGATGCTGGCCGCGATCAGCGGCCTTCTCGGCGTCGCGTTTGGCGCGTTCGGGGCGCATAGCATAGCCGACCCGACCGCCAAGGAGTGGCTGAGGACCGGGGCGCAATACCAGTTCGTGCATGCGCTGGCCGCGATCGCCGCCGCCGTGTTCCTCGACCGGGGCGCGCGCCTGGCCCGGATCGCGCCGGCCTTCTTCCTCGGCGGGACCGTGCTGTTCTCGGGCTCGCTCTACGCCATGGCGCTGGGCGGTCCGCGGGTGCTGGGGGCGGTGACGCCGCTCGGCGGCCTTGCCTTCATGATCGGCTGGGCGCTCCTGGCCTGGTCGGCCCGGGACATCCGTCAGACCGAGGCCTGATCAGCCTTTTTCGGCAGGGCCAGGAACCACAGCGCCGCTGACGAGCCGAGCAGGCACAGCAGCATCACCCCGGCCATCGGCCGCGCGGTGCCATCGTGCAGGGCGCCGCCCGCCCAGGACGCCACGGCGCCCGCCGCGAACGACATCCCACCCATCAGAGCCGAGACCGAGCCGGCCCGCCGCGGATCGACGCTCAGCGCGCCGGCCATGGTGTTGCCGGCCATTAGGCCGTAGCTGGCCAGGCAGCAGAACAGCAGCGGCAGCACCGTCCACTGGCCGCCCACGCCGGTCACGGCGGCGGTTGTCAGCAGCACGCCGAAGCCCATCGCGGCGAGGCTGGCCTTGGCCAGAACCTGGTCGGGCGTGGCGCGCCGCAGCAGGTAGCGGTTGACCTGGCTCGCGCCGATCACGCCGACGGCGTTGACGCCGAACACCCAGCCGAAAGCCTGGGGCGAGTAGCCATAGATCTCGATGACGAGCTCCGGGGAGCTTGAGATGTATGTGAACAGCACGGCGCCGTTCAGCGCGCCGGCGAGGGCGTAGCCGAGCAGACGACGCTCGCGCAGCAGCGCGGCGAAGGCGCGGAGCGGGTTCTCGGACCGCGCCTGGGCGGCGGTCTCCTCGGAGCGGGATTCCTTCAGGCGGAAGAAGACCGCCAGGCCGCAGCCAAGACCGAACAGGGCCAGCACCCAGAAGATCGCGCGCCAGCTGGCCACGACCAGCACCCAGCTGCCGAGCATCGGGGCGATGATCGGGGCCACGCCCATGACGAGGGTCAGCAGCGACAGCACCCGCGCCGTCTCTGTGTGGTTGAACTGGTCGCGGACCACGGCGCGCGCGACCACGGCGCCAGCGCAGCCGCCCAGCGCCTGGACGAAGCGCGCCAGCACGAGGCCCTCGATGGACGTCGTCAGGGCGCACCAGATCGAGGCCGCCACATAGACGGCGATGCCCACCAGGATGGGTCCGCGCCGACCGAACCGGTCCGATGCCGGTCCATACAGGAACTGGCCGATGGCCATGCCGAACAGGAAGGCCGCCAGGGTGCCCTGGGTCGCCTCCGGCGTCGCGCCGAGCGCCTTGCCGATCGCCGGGAGTGCCGGAAGGTACATGTCGATCGACATCGGCGCGAACGCCGTCAATGCGCCGAGCAGGAGCACGAGGCCCCAGGGCGTTGCGGGCGGCTTGGCGGCGATGTCGGGAGCTTGGGTCAAGGGAGGCGTGTTTATCACCGCGTCACGCGGAGGGAAGCCCTTGCCTTCCCCGGCGACCGCCGGTCACCGTAGGGAAAAACGTACTCAGGGAAACGCCATGTCCGCCATCGACGCCATGATGCCGCCTGTCCGCTATGCCGACGTCAACGGCATCCGCATGGCCTACTACGAAGCCGGCCCGGAAGGTGAAGGCGTGCCGCTGGTGTTCTGCCACGGCTTTCCGGAACTGGCCTTCTCGTGGCGCCACCAGATCAAGGCGATGTCCGAAGCCGGCCGCTGGGTGATCGCTCCCGACCAGCGCGGCTATGGACTGACCGAGCAGCCCGAGGACGTGCTGAGCTACGACATCGAGAATCTCTGCGCAGATCTGGTCGCCCTGCTCGACGCCAAGGGGGTCAAGAAGGCGATCTTCGTTGGCCATGACTGGGGCGGCATCATCGTCTGGCAGATGGCGCTTCGCCACCCTGACCGCGTCGCCGGCGTCATCGGCCTGAACACCCCGTTCAACGCCCGGCCGCCCGCCGATCCCATCGCCATCATGCGCAAACGGATGGGCGACCGGATGTACATCGTCCACTTCCAGGTTCCCGGCGAGGCCGACGCCGTTCTCAACGCCGACGCGCGAAAGGCCATGGAGTTCTTCATGAAGCGGCCGCTCGTCGTTCCCGGCGCGCCGTCCGCCG
This sequence comes from Pseudomonadota bacterium, assembly GCA_040390885.1. Classification (GTDB taxonomy): domain Bacteria; phylum Pseudomonadota; class Alphaproteobacteria; order Caulobacterales; family Caulobacteraceae; genus Caulobacter. Next base: position 17,523 of record JAZJXN010000227.1, read on the forward strand.
GCTTCGCCACCGAGCGGAAGGAGGGTGACCCGAGCGCATTCGCCGTGGTCGACACCCTGCAGGCTTACGACCCGGCCACGGATCCGCGCGAACCGCTGATGTCGGCCGACGAGTTCGAGGCCTTCGTCGAGACCTTCGAGCGGACCGGCTTCACCGGCGGCATCAACTGGTACCGCAACTTCACCCGCAACTGGCAGCGTTCCGAGGGCCTGAAGGACCATGTCCCGCAGCCCAGCCTGATGGTCATGGCCGAGAACGACGCGGTCCTGCCGCCGTCCGCTGCCGACGGCATGGAGAAGTTCATCCCGGACCTGGAAAAGCAGTTGGTCAAGGACTCCGGCCACTGGACCCAGCAGGAACAGCCCGAGCAGGTAAACCGGATCCTGCTCGACTGGCTCGAGCGCCGCTTCCCGATCTGACCGGCGAAGCGCCGCGACGCGGCGCGTGCCCCCCGGTTTTGGAGGTGACCCGCCCCCCGCGCGGGCGTTAGAACGGCTGCATGGACCGTTCCTCCCAGTCGCCTTCGCTCGGACAGACCACGTCCCGACGGAATCTCTATCCCGAGATCGACCCGTACTCGTTCGGCTGGCTCGCTACGGGCGGGCCCCACGAGCTGTACTACGAAGAGTGCGGCAACCCGAAAGGCAAGGCCGCCGTGGTCCTGCACGGCGGGCCGGGCGGCGCCATCAACCCGACCATGCGGCGCTTCTTCGACCACGACAAATGGCGGGTCGCCCTGTTCGACCAGCGCGGCTGCGGCAAGAGCCGTCCCAACGCCAGCCTGGAGGACAATACCACCTGGTCGCTGATCGAGGACATCGAGCGGCTGCGCGTCCACCTCGGCGTGGAGAAGTGGACGGTGTTCGGCGGGAGCTGGGGCTCCACGCTCGCCCTCGCCTACGCGATCATGCATCCCGATCGGGTCGAGGGCCTGGTGCTGCGTGGCATCTTCCTGCTCACGGAGCGCGAGCTGAAGTGGTTCTACCAGGACGGCGCCAGCTATCTGTTCCCTGACGCATGGGAGCGCTTTCTGGCCCCCATCCCGGCCAGCGAACGCAACGACATGATCGCCGCGTATCATCGCCGGCTCACACACACCGATCGCAAGACCCAGGCCGAGGCGGCCGCCGCCTGGAGCCAGTGGGAGGGCGACACCATCTCCATCCGTGGCCCCGAGGCCCGGCCGCCGAAGTTCAACGAGGTCGACTTCGCGATCGCGTTCGCCCGTATCGAATGCCACTTCTTCGCTAACCGCGGCTTCTTCAGGGAAGACGGCTGGATCCTGAAGAACATCGACAAGATCCGGCATATCCCCGGCTGGATCGTTCAGGGCCGCTTCGACGTGGTCACGCCGCTGGAAAGCGCCTGGGCGCTGCACAAGGCCTGGCCGGAATCGAAGTTCGACATCGTCTGGGACGCGGGCCACGCATCGACCGAGCCTGGGGTCATCGACGGGCTCATCCGGGCCACGGATGCGGCCGCGCGGCTCTAGAGCCGCAACGGGACACACCTCTCAACCGGGTCCCCGCCTTCTCCAGACAATCGGGGGTGGGAGCCCCCTCGCCTACAGCAGCGCACCCCGCCCGCTCGTCACTTCCGAGTAGCGGTGAACGCGCACCGACTGGACCAGGCCAAAGCCGATCATGACCGTCAGCATGACCGTGCCGCCGTAGCTGAGCATCGGCATCGGCACGCCGACGACCGGAGCCAGGCCCATGACCATGGCGCCGTTGATCAGCACGTAGAGGGCAAAGGTCGCCGTCACGCCGGCGACCGCCAGACGGCCGAAGTGGCTGTGGCTGATGGCGGCGATGCGCAGGGCCATGAAGATCACCGCCGCGTAGAGGAACAGGATCGAGACGCAGCCGACGAAGCCGAACTCCTCGGCCAGGGCCGCGAAGATGAAGTCGGTGTGCTTTTCGGGCAGGAAGTTCAGCTGGCTCTGGCTGCCAAGACCAAACCCCTTGCCGAAGAAGCCTCCGGCCCCGAGCGCGATCTTGGACTGCAGGATGTGATAGCCGGTCCCGCGCGGATCACTCTCCGGATCGAGGAAGGTGAAGATCCGCTGGCGCTGATAGTCGTGGAGCACGAAAAAGATGAACGGCGGGAGGGCCGCGGCCACGGCGAGGACGCCGGCGCCGATCAGCTTCCAGCTCAGTCCCGCCAGAACCATGATGGCGATCCCGGTGGAGGCGATCAGAATGGCCGTGCCAAGATCGGGCTGGTGCGCGACCAGCAAGGTCGGCAGGCCGATCAGCAGCAGGGGGATCAACAACCACCAGCTCATGCGGGCGCTGTCGGCCGACATGCCGTGGTAGAAACGCGCCAGGGCCAGCACGATCCCGACCTTCATGATCTCCGATGGCTGGAAGCGCAGTGGCCCGATCTCGAGCCAGCGCTGCGCGCCCTTGGAGACGTCCCCGACCACCTCGACGCCGACCAGTAGCAGCAGGGCCACGGCATAGACGGGATAGGCGACCTGGAACCACAGCTGCAGCGGACACATCGCCAGCACGATCATCATCACGAAGAAGATGCCGAAGCGGATCAGGTGCGGCCCCGCCCACGGCGACCAGGACAGATCCGCCGCCGAGAACATGATCAGGGCCCCGGCGCCGGCGATCAGGCACAGCACGAAGCAGAAGGTCCAGTCGATCTCGGCGAACTTGACGATCAGACGGTCGCGTTCGCCGGGACGGGTCAGGGCGCTGGCGGTCATTGGGGACCTCCGGTGGGCGGCGGCGGCGGCGCGACCGGCGCGGGGCCGGCCTCGGGCAATTCGGGCGCGGCGCCCTCGGCCACGGCCTCGGGCTCGACTTCCGGCAGCGGCAGGGGCTGCTCGATCTGCGCGCGGATCTCGGGATCCTTGAGCAGCGCTACGCGCATCACCTCGCGGGCGCGCGGCGCGGCGGCGGTGCCGCCGCCCAGGCCACCATGCTCGATAAGCACCGCCATCGCATAGCGAGGCGCGTCGATGGGCGCGAAGGCGATGTACCAGTTGTGGTCTTTCAGCCCCCAGCGGACGCTGGCGCTGTTGCGCGACTTGACCTTGTCGAAGCTGCGCACCTGCGCCGTACCGGTCTTGCCGGCCATGCGGATATCACCCAGGCCCAGCTGGCTCTGGCGATAGGCTGTGCCGGAGGTGTCATTGGCCACCGCGACCATGCCGCCGCGGACATACTCGAGGAACTCGGCGGAGAAAGGCAGATCCGGCACAGCGTCCCCGTGCGGCTGGTCGACGCCGCCGATCGACTTGATCAGTCGCGGGTTCAGCGCCTTCTTGCCATTGGCCAGGCGGCTGACCATCGTCGCCAGCTGAAGCGGGTTCACCGCCAGGGCGCCCTGGCCGATCCCGTAGCTCGGGGTCTCGCCGGGGAACCAGATCTGGTTCGCCGGATTCTTGACGTTCGCCCGCTTCTTCCAGGCCTTGTCGGGGACGATGCCCTTCTTCTGACCCGGAATGCCGATGTCGAAGACGCCGCCGAGGCCGAACTCGCGCGCCGTCTTGGCGATGATGTCGGGACCGATCTTCAGCGCCGTCTGGTAGAAGTAGATGTCGCAGCTGTTCTTGATGGCGTTGTGCATGTCCTGGGCGCCGTGCCGGCCCCAGCACCGCCAGGTCCGGTTGCCGTAGTACCAGCTGCCGCCGCAGTTGATGTGGATCTTGGGGTCGATGCCGGCGTTCAGCGCCGCCAGCGCCACCATCGGCTTGAAGGTCGAGCCCGGCGGATAGGTGCCGCTCATCGCCTTGTCGAGCAGCGGCTTGCGTTCGTACCCGCTCAGCGCCCGGTACTCCGGGCCCGACAGCCCCTTCACGAAGCGGTTGGCGTCGAAGCTCGGAGCCGAGGCCATGCACAGGATGTCGCCGTTGCGACAGTCCATCAGCACGATGGCGCCGCTCTCCTCGCCCATGACCTCCAGGGCGCGCTGCTGGATGTCGGCGTCGAGGGTGAGGCGGATTTCCTTGCCCGGCTTGGCGGGGATGTCGCCCTCGGGGTCGTCGCGGACCACCCGGCCCTGGGCGTCGACCTCCTGCTTGCGCGCGCCGGCCTCACCGCGCAGCTCCTCGTCGAACGCCTTTTCGACGCCCTGGCGGCCAATTCGGAAGCCGGGGTTGTAGAGCAGCGGGTCGACCTGCAGGCCCTTGTCGATGACAGCCTTGATGTCGCGATCGTTGACCTTGGCGACATAGCCGATGACATGGGCGAAGGCGCCGCCGAACGGGTAGACGCGCACCTCGCCCATATCCGCCGTGACGCCGGGCAGTTCCGGCGCGCGGACGTTGATGCGCGAGAACTCCTCCCAGCTCATGTCTTCCATGACCTGCACGGGCGCCTTCTTCGGCGCGCGCTTGATGTCCTTGATCAGCCGCTCACGGTGCTTCTCGTCGACCGGCACCAGCTGGGCGATGTCATCGACCGTCTTCTCGATGTCCATGTCGGTCTCGCGCGAGACCAGCAGGCGGAAGTTGGGCCGGTTGGACGCCAGGGTCACCCCGTTGCGATCGAGGATCAGCCCGCGCGGCGGGGGCACCAGGCGGAAGTTGAACTGGTTGGACTGGGCGAGCTTCTGGTAGCGCTGCGCCTCGACCACCTGCAGGTGGACCAGCCGGCCGCCGAGGGCCAGCAATCCGCCGCCGGTGATGCCGCCCAGCAGGAAGGCGCGGCGGGTGAAGACCCCCTGCCGCTCGTTGACCTCGGAGAAGAAGATCGTCGGTTCGCTCATCGGAACCTCACGTCCGCGTCGTCGAAGCGGTCGATCAGCCGGTGGGCGAACGGGAACAGGAGCGCGGTGGGAAGCAGCTGCCAGAACACGCCGAACAGGCTGGGCGCGGACTTCACGTCGAGCATCGTGACCAGATAGCCGCTGGTCATGGCGACGCCGCAGACGCCCACATACCAGGCCCACATCATCACGCGGCTCTGGCCGGTCATCATGCTGCGCATGAACAGGGTCACGGCGTAGGCCAGCAGCAGCGACAGACCCCACAGCCCGAGCGCGTTACCCCAGAACAGGTCAAGGAAGCAGCCCATCAGCAGCAGGACGAACGGGGCGACGATTGACGGACGGATCACCGCCCAGCCGAACGCGGCCACCAGCGGAAACACAGGCTCGGGCAGCGGCAGGCCGAACACCCGGACCGGGGCGGCGAAAAGGATGGTGAACCCGATGCAGAGCAGGGCCGGCACGCCGATCCAGCGCCACGGGTCCAGCGGCCGCGCGGCGGAGAAGCTCACTGCGTCTGCCCTCCGGGCGGCGGCGTCGCCGGTCGCGGCGCGGCGGCCGCAGGTGGAGGTGCCGGTCGGGCGGTGGGCGTGGCTGCTGCCCGAGGGGTCGACGTCGTCGCCGCGGGCCTCGCCGGTGTCGCGGCCGCCGGCCTCGGCGCAGCGGGCGTCGTGGCGGGCGTCGTCGGGGGCGTGGCGACCGATGCTGGGGCCGGCGCGCGCACGATGCGGTCGTCGGGGTTCTCGGTGATCACCGGCGGCAGCTGGGTCTGTTCGAGCGCCTTGCGGTCGACCAGCTGGGCGTAGTCGCGGAACTTCATGATCCGCACCCAGTCGATGGCGGTGGAGTCGGCGTCGAGCACCACGCGCCAGCGTCCGTCGAGACCCTTCACGGCGTGGCCCACGGGCAGGCCGCGCGGGATGACGCCGCCGTCGCCGCTGGTGAGCACCCGGTCGCCCTCCCTCAGCGGTTCGCTGCCGCGCAGGTATTCGAGCTTGGGATTAGGTCCGCCATCGCCGGTGAGAATGGCGCGGGCGTTGATCCGGTCAAGCATGACCGGCGTGCGCGACGCCGCGACGGTGAGCAGCAGCACCTTGCTGGCGCCGCCGGTGACGCCAACGACCCGACCGACC
>JAZJXN010000227.1:23390-24646 GCA_040390885.1 Pseudomonadota bacterium
CGTTGGAGCCGGCGCTGGCCAGCCGGTAGTTGGCGAACGGCCCACGGGAGTCGGTCACGACCCGGGCGGCGACCATGTCGATCGGCGGGTCGGTGCGGATGCCGAGCACCGAACGCAGGCGCTCGTTCTCGTCCTTCAGCCGGATGGCTTCGTCGGCGCGCCCCTGCAGGACGACGAGCTCCTGCTTGAGGCGACGGTTTTCACCGGCGGTGAAGAAGTAGCTGCCCACGAAACCGACGATGTCGCCGGTCCACTCGCCAGGCTTCGCGACGACGCCGCCGACCGGTTCGGCCACGGTGTCGACAGCCTGGCGCGCGACCCCGTAGGCCTCGCCCTGGAAGGTCTCGCGGCGATCGCTGAGCAGCAGGGACGCGACCAGCACTAGGCAGACGATCAACGCCACCACCGCCATCCAGGTCAGCGGGACCTTCAGCTCTCCGAGCGGATTCTGCCGAAGCGGCACCCGAGTACCTCCGTCAAGGCGCCCCCAGCGCCCGACTCAATGTGAAGACGTTACGCGAGAGTGCTTTCCAGCACGCCCTTCATCCACTTCGGGTGCTCAAGAACCTTGCCACAGCCGAGGGCGACGCAGGAGAGCGGGTCGTCGGCCACGGTCACCGGCAGGCCGGTGTGATCGCGAATCTCGGCGTCCAGGCCACGCAGCAGAGCGCCACCGCCGGTGAGCATGATGCCCTTGTCGGCGATGTCGGAGGCAAGCTCCGGCGGGGTGGCTTCCAGCGCGACCTTCACGGCCTCGACGATCTGGCTGACCGGTTCGTGCAGGGCGTCGGACGCCTGCTTTTCCGAGATCCGGACTTCCCGGGGCACGCCCTGCATCAGGTCGCGGCCCTTGACGTCGATCGACAGGCCCTCGCCGTCGGCCGGCGCGCGGGCGGTGCCGATTTCCTTCTTGATGCGCTCGGCGGTGGTCTCGCCGATCAGAAGGTTATGGTGCCGGCGCATATAGCTGATGATGGCTTCGTCCATCTTGTCGCCGCCGACGCGGACCGAACGCGAATAGACGATGCCTGACAGCGACAGCACGGCCACCTCGGTGGTGCCGCCGCCGATGTCGACGACCATGGAGCCGGTCGGCTCGTGGATCGGCAGACCGGCGCCGATCGCGGCGGCCATCGGCTCGTCGATCAGGCCGACGCGACGGGCCGAGGCGTTCAGGCAGCTGTCATTGATGGCGCGGCGTTCGACGGCGGTGGCGCCCGACGGCACGCAGACGATGACCTTGGGGTTCACGAAGC
>JAZJXN010000228.1:0-3233 GCA_040390885.1 Pseudomonadota bacterium
GGCCATTGGCTATCGGCCAAGAGCACGATGCGGCCGGGCTGGCTGGCGGTGTCCACCACATAGGTCGCGGCGTCGACGTCCAGCTCGTTGCCGGCCTCATCCAGGTACTTGAAGGCCTCGACCGCAATCAGCGGCGGCAGCGGGATCTCGATGACGTTGTCCGGATGGGCGACCTGGACATGCCAGGGCTTGAACCCATGCCAGCGGCCGGCGCCCGGGAAGCGGTCGAGATAGAGGTCCCAGGTCTGATCGATTAGCGCGCGGCCGGTGAAGCCCTCCGGACCCTCGGCATGGGCGATCGCGCCCTGGAGGAAGGCGTCAAGCACCACATCGTCGTCGGTGTGCTCGACCTTCAGCCGGCGCTTGAGGTCGTCCAGATCGAGCGCCGAGCTGGCTGGGCCGACGATACGCTGCAGGCCCATCCGCTAGGCCCGCCCGTTGCGGCCAGGTTCGCCCTTCGGCCCGGGCAGACCCTTTTCGCCATCCTTGCCATCGCGCCCGTCGCGTCCGTCGCGTCCGCGCTTCACCGCCAGGCGCCAGTCGTCGCAGGTCTCCGGCTTGGCGGAGGTGTCGCGCTGGGCGATCCAGTAGGAGCCGGCCCAGGTCGCGCCGTCGCCCTGCGCATAGGCGCCGTCGGCCTTGTAGACGCCGCGGTCGATGACGATCGGCAGCACGAAGTCGAAGGCCTTGGCCAATTCGCCGCGGGTGAAGACGAAGCGCAGCGTGCGCTCGCCGTCGAACTCCGCCTCGAGATCCTCGAAGCCCAGGCCATCGGCCCCGGGATCGCCCCGGGCGCCAAGTGCGCGCTGCTCGCCATTGGTCAGCGTGATGACCAGGCCGCCCTCGCGGTCGATCACCGCACCCGCCAGGCCCACGCCGTCAGCGCCGGCATCGCCAGCCACGCCATCTTTTCCGTCCACGCCGTCCTTGCCGTCGCGGCCATCGGCGGGCGGGTTGGCGTCAAGCCACGCCGCCACGGCCTCCGAGATCTGTTCCGCGCTGACGGGGTCGGCGTCCTTGCCATCGGCGCCATGGCGGCCATCCAGGCCGTCGATCCCATCCTCGCCTTTTTCGCCGCGCACCGGTGGGGCCGCCTCGATCTCCGCCAGGCGCGCCAGCAGCGGACCCGTAGCCGCCGTCACCGCCGCATCGACCAGCCGGGTCACGACCGGCGCCATGCCCTTGGCGAGCGCGTCGAGGTCTTCCAGGGTCATGCGGCCCTCGCCGGTTGTGTGGCCTTGTCCAGGGCCGATTCGAAGGCCGCGGCGGCATCGGCCGGCGCGAGGTCATTCGCCGCGGGCGGCTGCGCATCGGCGGCCGGCGCGGCCGGCTTGGCGCCGCTGAATGGATCGGCCTTGGCGTCGCGCTTGGCGAGCGCCGCCAGGCTGAAGTTCTGCTGCTGCAGGTAGACCGCGTCGCCGCCGGTGACCTTGCGCTTGCTGAGCTTGGCGCGCGCCTCGTCGGGCTTCATCAGGCCGCCGGTCACCGCCTCCTTCAGGGTGGTGATCTGGGTCGCCGTATCCATGCGAAGAAGGTCGTCGAGATCGAAGCGAAGGCCGTAAGGCGCGGGCAGCTTGAGGCCTTCGTCCAGGCAGAGCTCAATGCTCTCGATGTGGATCTGCAGACATTGCGAATAGTATTGCTGGGCCAACGCTTCGACGTTGTTGTTCAGCGGCGCTGGGCCGACCCCAGCCATGTAGGCCGGGACGCCGAGGACGGAGCAGATCGTCTCCGAGGTCCATTTCAGGCTCTCGATCATCTGGGCGTCGTTGGCGTTGACCGACATGCTCTCATATTTCAGGCCATCGCCCAGCACCGCGACCTTGCCCACATTCTCGCCGGTGAATTTCTCGTCCCAGTAGTCCTTGATCCGCTTTGCCGTATCGTCGTCGATGTGATCGGGCGCGGTCAGGATGCCGCCAGGCTGCGAGCCATTGCGGAAGAACCGCGTGGCGTTGCGCTGGATCTCCTGGCCCTCCATCGCCGCCAGGCCGCAGGCATAGATCGGCGAGAGGCCGACCAGCGGGTGGAAGTAGCAGTTCCAGCGGTCGTGGATGATCTCGCTGGCCGGCACATAGGCCTGGGCGTCTTCGACGAAGCTGAGGTTGTCGCGGCCGAGCTGGTAATAGACCCCGCCATCCGGCGTCACCAGCGGGCGCACGCGCAGCGGGTCCAGCACGTAATGCGCCACCACGACGCCACGGTTGTCCCTTTCCTTCAGGACATAGGTGTTGCCATGGACGAACTTGGAGATCACCCACTGGGTGAAGAACTGGATGCGGTTCTGGTAGTGGTTCGGCTTGGTCAGCACCGGCGAGAAGGCCGGGCTGGTCGTCGGCTCCCAGACGCCGTCCTCGACCTCCTCGACCAGGTCGAGGCACATCTTGCCGATGTCGGACGAGATCAGCGAGATGCAGCGGAATAGCGCCGGGTGCGACAGCGCGGTCTCGACGCGCAGCTCCTCGCCGCGCTGCCAGGCGCCGGTGAAACCCTCGCGGACGACCGAGAACCAGCCGCCCATGCCGCTGAGCACGCTGACGCCGACGGATTTCTTGTCGGACGTAGGCGCCGGGCGACTGATGGTCAGCGCGCGGCTCAGCGTCCCCATAATGCTGAAGTCAGCCATTGAGGCCTCGGCTGACGATGAGGGCCAGGATCAGCGCCATGGCCCCCGCGGCGAGCATCGCCCAGCCGCCGCCGAACACGACAAGCGTTCCCGCGACCACCAGGCCGACGCCGGCCAGGATCAGCAGCAGGACCACGAAGACGCCGGCCGGAAACAACCGGGTCAGTCCTCGGCTTTCAGGCGGCGCGTGCGGTAGCCTTTGGGCTTGGCCGCGGCGGCCTCAGCAGACGGGCCATCGGCCGCGAAGAGGCTGCGCGTCGAGGTGACATGGCCGACCGGTGCGCCGGGCAGATCTCCGGCCTTCCCCAGCAGCTTCATGAGCTTGACGTGCTGCGGGGCGACGTCGACCACCTGGCCCTTGCGATAGGGTTTGCCGCCATAGCGGACTTCACGGCGCGTCACGATCAGCTTCATGGGTCGCCTCGGAAGGTTCAATCTTGGGCCACGGAGGTTTTCGAGTAAGACGGACGGCCCGCGACGAGCCGCCCGCCCCTGCTTTCCGGCCCCCGGAGGAGGCTGGCCGGAACGCGCCTACTGATACTTGGCGTTCTGGATGAAGCCGACGCTCGTCGAGCGGCGCTTGACCCAGTTGATCTCCCGATCGGCC
>JAZJXN010000229.1:0-2267 GCA_040390885.1 Pseudomonadota bacterium
GGGAACAACCCGAAGTTCCAGATCAACGCCCAGAACTGCGTCCACTGCAAAACCTGCGACATCAAGGATCCGTCGCAGAACATCGTCTGGACGACTCCGGAAGGCGGCGGCGGCCCCAACTACCCGAACATGTAGGACGGAGGGGACATGCATCCCGCAGGGTGCGTGTCCCCGGTCCGCGCCCTTTACGGGGCCACGCGTCGCCTGGCGGAGGCATGCCTCCGCACGAACCACGCGAAGCGCCTTGCGGGCGCCGCAGTTTGGGGCAAGGTGAGGGCATGAAGCTGCGTCTTGTCCTGCCCGCCATCGCCCCGCTGTTATTCGCCGCCGCGTGCGCGACCACTTCCCCGCCAGAGGCCGGACTCAAGCCCGCTCAGGACGTCACCTTCGGCGCTGGAGAACAGCCTTCGTCCTACGGCCTGTTCCTCGCCGGCCAGGCGGCGATGAACGACGGACACAGCCAGGACGCTTCCAGCTATTACCAGCGGGCCGGCGCCACCGACCTCGACAGCAGCGAATTCAACGACCTGGCCTTCCAGGCAGCGATCGTGGCCGGCGACGTGCCGACCGCCAGCCGTCTGGCGCCCACGGGTCAGGACTCGTCTTTGCTGCTGCAGCGGCTGGGCGCGCTCGTGAAGGTCGTGGACGCGCTGGGCGCGGATCGCGGCAAGGAAGCCGCGGATCTGCTCTCGAGCGGCGCGGTCAGCATTCCGCACCGCGAGGCGGCGGCCCTGTTGTCGCCGTGGGCGGCGGCGGCGGCCGGCGATTCGCTCGGCGCCGTGGCGCTGCCCGACCTTCCGGGCGACCGGCTGGTCGAGGTGTTCGGCCAGCTCGGCCAGGCCGCGTTGTACGAACGCTACAAGCGCTATGACGAGGCGGAGACCGACTACAAGGCCCTGACCGGGCTGGGCGAGGCCGGGATTCTGTTCGTGCCCGACTACGGCGGCTTCCTCGAGCGCCGTCGCCGCTGGGCCGAAGCGATCACCCTGTACGACCAGGCGCTGGCCAAGCTGCCGCGAGACCAGATGCTGCTCGAGGCTCGCGCCCGCGCGGCCACGCGAAAGGGCGCGCCGCCTCTGCCCACGGTGCGCCAGGGCGCGGCCCGGGCGCTGCTGGCGGCGACGTCGGCGCAGATGAGCGAGCGGCAGTACCTGACCGCGCTCGCCTACCTGCGCATGGTCCTCTATCTCGACCCCAAGCGTGCCGAGGCCCAGCTGATGCTGGGCGACACCCTGGCGACGATGAAGAACATTCCAGCCGCCCGCGCCGCCTACGAGGCCATTCCGCCAGGCGCGCCGCAGTACGCCAGCGCCCGCGGCAAGCTCGCCTGGACCTACCAGCTGGAAAAGGACAGCGAGACGGCCCTGCGCATCTCCAAGGAGGGCTATGACGCGGCCCCGACCAACGACGAGACCGCGCTTACCTATGCCGATCTCCTGCGCGCCAACGACCGCTATGCCGAGTCCGTGACGATCATGGACCAGGTCATCGCCCGGGCGAACGGCAAGCCTGACTGGCGGCTGCTCTACATGCGCGGGGTGTCGCTGGAGCGGTCTGGGCGCTGGCCAGAGGCCGAGACCGACCTGAACGCCGCCCTGGCGCAGGAGCCGAACGAGCCGGAACTGCTCAACTACCTGGGCTACAGCTGGATCGACCGCGGCGAACGGCTCACCGAGGCCATGGACATGGTCAAGCGCGCCGTGGCCGCCAACCCGCGCTCCGGCGCGATGATCGACTCCCTCGGCTGGGCCTATTACCGCCTCGGCGACTACCGCAACGCGGTCGAGAAGCTCGAGGAGGCGGTGCTGCTGGAGCCGGCTGATCCCGAGATCAACAATCACCTCGGCGACGCCTACTGGCGGGTTGGCCGCAAGGTCGAGGCCGAATTCCAGTGGAACCGCGCCCTCAGCCTTGATCCGCCGGACACGATCCGCAAGGAAGCGGAGAGCAAGCTGAAGAGCGGCCTGCCGCCGGCGCCGCCGGCCAAGATCGCGAGCGGAACCCCTTAGCCCGTTCATCCCTGCGGCGGCGGGGAGCCAGGCCTTTTCTGGAATGCGCCGCGCCTGACGATAAAACACCTGGGTCCCCGCCGCCGCGGGGTGACCGGAGTTTCGCATGAGCCTTTCCGCCTTCGCACCGGCCAAGGTGAACCTGTTCCTGCATGTCGGCGGTGTGGACGCCGACGGCTATCACCCGATCAGCAGCCTGATGGTCTTCGCCGACATCGGCGACGTGGTCGCCGTGCAGCCGGCCGAAGCCTTTGATTT
>JAZJXN010000229.1:2277-7476 GCA_040390885.1 Pseudomonadota bacterium
CACCGGGCCGTTCTCGGCAGGGCTGGAAGGCGAGGGAGGCAACCTGGTGGTCCGCGCCGCGCGGGCCCTGGTCGCCCACGTCGGCGGGCCGCAGCCGCCGTTCCGGCTGATCCTCGACAAGCAGCTGCCGATCGCCGCGGGCCTGGGCGGGGGGTCATCCGACGCCGGCGCCACGCTGCGGCTGCTGCGCGAGGCGCTCGGCCTGCCCATGCAGGACGAGGTGCTGACCGGCATCGCCGCCGAGCTCGGCGCCGACGGGCCAGTCTGCCTGTGGGCCAAGGCCGCCATGGCGCAGGGCAGGGGAGAGCGGCTGTCGCCGCCGCCGGCCTTCGCACCGATCGACGCGGTGCTGGTCAATCCAGGCGTTCCGTCGCCCACCGGGGCCGTTTACCGCGCCTACGACGACGCCGGCGCGCCGGGCGATGCCGACCTGCCGCCGCTGCCCGAGCGCTTCGAGAGCCCGGAGGAGATGGCCGCCGTGCTCGCCTACTGCCGCAATGACCTCGAGGCTCCGGCGGTGGCCCTGGAGCCGCGGATCGGCGAGGTGCTGGAAACCCTGCGCAACGAACCCGAGGCCCTGCTGGCCCGGATGAGCGGCTCGGGCGCGACCTGTTTCGCCCTCTGCGCCGGCGATATCGAGGCCGAGGGTCTGGCCGAACGGCTTCAGGCGATGCGTCCCGACTGGTGGGTCAAGCGCTGCCGACTGGGGTGAGATGAAGTCCGTCCTCTTCGTCTGCAGCCAGAACCGCCTCAGAAGCCCGACCGCTGAACAGATCTTCGCCGATCACGCGGGTGTCGAAGTCAGCTCGGCCGGCCTCGATTCCGGGTGCGGCAATCCCGTAACGCCCGAGCTGGTCGAGTGGGCCGACATCATCTTCGTCATGGAACGCACGCACCGCACCAAGTTGCAGAGGCGCTTCAAGCCCTGGCTCAAGCGGGCGCGCGTGATCGTCCTGGGCATTCCCGACGACTACGCGTTCATGGATCCCGCCCTGATCCGTCTGTTGGAAGCGCGGGTCCCACAGCAACTGCTCTAGGGCGCCCCATAGAGAAAGGGCGCGGACCCTTTCGGATCCGCGCCCCTCTGTCGTCGATCGCGCTTGCCTTAGGTGTGGTAGGCGCGCTCGCCGTGTTCCGAGATGTCCAGACCTTCTTCTTCGGTCTCGGCGCTGACCCGGAGGCCGACCGTGAACTTGATGATGAAGAAGACCAGGCTCGACAGGATGCCCGACCAGGCGACGGTGAAGAGCACCGCCTTGGTTTGGGCCAGCACCTGGGTGCCCATGCTGTAGGTGGCGTTGGCGCAGGTCGAGATGTCGCCGTCCGCCGCGCAGGTGGTGTAATCGACGATGCCGGCGCCGCCCCATTCGGGGTTGACCAGGAAGCCGGTGGCGATGGCGCCGACGATGCCGCCGATGGCGTGGATGCCGAAGGCGTCCAGGCTGTCGTCGTACTTCAGGGCGTTCTTCACGGCCGAGCAGAAGATCACGCAGATCGGGCTGACGATCAGGCCGAGGATGATCGCGCCCATCGGTCCGGCGAAGCCGGCGGCGGGGGTGACCGCGACCAGACCGGCGACGAGACCGGAGGCCATGCCGAGCATCGACGCCTTCTTGCGCGTCACCCACTCCGTCAGCGTCCAGCTGAAGCCGGCGGCGGCGGTGGCGAGGAAGGTGTTGATCATGGCCAGCGAGGCGTAGGCGTTGGCTTCAAGGTTGGAGCCGGCGTTGAAGCCGAACCAGCCCACCCACAGAAGGCCGGCGCCGACGAGGGTCAGGGTCAGGCTGTGCGGGGGCATAGGCTCCTTCTGGAAGCCCGTGCGCTTGCCGAGGATCAGGGCGCCGACGAGAGCGGCGATACCGGCGTTGATGTGGACCACGGTGCCGCCGGCGAAGTCGAGCGCGCCCCAGCTCCAGAGCAGGCCGGCCTGGATCGGCGCGGTCGGGTTCAGGGCGACCGTGTCGGGACCCGCCCACCACCAGACCATGTGGGCCATCGGGTAGTAGACGATCAGCGGCCACAGGACCGCGAACAGGACGGTGGCGCTGAACTTGATGCGTTCGGCCAGGCCGCCCAGGACGAGCGCCGCCGTGATACAGGCGAAGGTCATCTGGAAGGACACGAACGTCAGTTCGGGGATCGAGACGCCGGTCGAGAAGGTGCCCACCAGAGTCGTGGTGTCCACGCCCTTGAGGAACAGCTTGCTGAGGCCGCCGACGAACAGATCGGCCGATCCGCCATCAGTGAAGGCGAGGCTGTAGCCCCACAGCGCCCAGGTGATCATGCCGACCACGGTCACCGTGGAGACCTGCATGAGCATCGACAGCATGTTCTTCTGGCGAACCAGGCCGCCGTAGAACAGGGCCAGGCCGGGGACGATCATCAGCAGCACCAGCAGGGCCGAGAGCATCATCCAGGCGTTGTCGCCCTTGTCGACCGTGGGCGTGATGGTCGGCGCGGCGGCTTCGGCGACGGCGGGCGCCGCCGGGGCGGCCTCAACCGGAGCCGGGGTCGCGGCCGGAGCCTCGGCCACGGCGGGCGCGGCCTCCTGCGCGAAGGCCGGCAGCGCCATCGGCGCTCCGGCCAGAACGGCCACGGCGGTCATCGCCGCCAGCCGCCCAAGAATTCTCGTTTTCATCGTCATCCCCTTGT
This sequence comes from Pseudomonadota bacterium, assembly GCA_040390885.1. GTDB lineage: Bacteria > Pseudomonadota > Alphaproteobacteria > Caulobacterales > Caulobacteraceae > Caulobacter. Next base: position 4,930 of record JAZJXN010000229.1, read on the forward strand.
CCCGATGATGTTCAGAGCGCGGCCGAGCCGGTTTCACCGGTCCGGATGCGCACGGCGTCTTCGACATTCAGGACGAAGATCTTGCCGTCCCCGATCTTGCCCGTGGCGGCGGCGGCCTTGATGGCGTCCACGGCCTTGGCGGCCGCGGCGTCGTCGACCACGGCTTCGAGCTTCACCTTCGGAACGAAGTTCACCTGGTACTCAGCCCCCCGGTAGATTTCGGTCTGGCCCTTCTGGCGGCCGTAGCCTTTGACTTCGGAGACCGTCAGGCCCTCGACGCCGGCGCCGACGAGCGCTTCACGCACCTCGTCGAGCTTGAAGGGTTTGACCACCGCAATGATCAGTTTCATCCGCCTTGCTCCCGCGCCCCGGTTACCCGGACCGCGCCCCTATCTTTCCCGTGGTGATCGTAAGGATGACGAATGCTTCGCCCCGTCTCCCCGATCTGCGGGCCACGCTAACGGGGGGGCTTGTCCGGGCGTGTGCGCCGCACAATGAACAGGCGTTAATCCGCGCTTTCGCCCATTCGCTGGGCGCGAGGGGGCATGGGCGCCTGAATAATGGGCGCCGGACCCCGCTCGCGGGTCGCGGCGACTCCCGTCACCCTGCCGCGCAATCGGATGGAGAGAGCGGATGTCCGCGACGTTGTGGCCGAAGATCGCGCCGATCCTGCTTCTGCTCGGCTCGAACGTCTTCATGACCTTCGCCTGGTACGGACACCTCAAGCACAAGGGCGCCGCCCTGTGGATGGCGATCGCGGTCAGCTGGATGATCGCGCTGCCGGAATACATGCTCGCGGTGCCGGCGAACCGCATCGGCTCGGCGGCCTGGAGCACGGCGCAGCTGAAGACGATGCAGGAGGTCATCACCCTGGTCGTGTTCGTGCTGTTCTCGATCTTCTGGCTCGGCGAACCGGTGAAATGGACGACCCTGGTGGGCTTCGCCTTCATTGCCGCCGGGGCGGGGTTCGTTTTTCTCGGCCGCTAACCCCGGTTTCAACGGGGTCGGCTAAGCTCCTGAATTTGTAAGGATTATGAAAGACGCCGTTCGCTGAAGCGGCGTCCGTCCGGGCATTTTCCTTGCCCGGCAAGGGAACCCGACTCGGGGCGGGTGCGTAGTTTTGGTCGGGTCGGGGGCGACGCCAAACGAGGATTGAGTACACGCCATGACCTCCACCCGCCTGTTCGCCGCCGCCGCCGTCGCCGCCCTGATCGCCATGCCCGCCATGGCCCAGACCGCCGGCCAGCCGGCCGACACCGCCGAGCCGACCGCCACCGAGGCGATGCCGGAAACGATGCCGGAAACGATGCCTGAAACGATGCCCGAAATGAAGTCCGACGCCGTGAACCCGGCGGCGGCCCCGATGAGCGGGCCTGCGCCGATGTCCACGCCTTCAGCCGTCGGAGCCGGCGCAGACGTATCGGCCAATGTGACCACGCGTACGGTCACCAACGGGCCGATCCCCGATACCGCCGAGAACCGCGCCAAGTACGGCGACCCCACCTCCGCCACCGGCAAGCGCACCAAGCCCGCCGGTAACTAAAGACCAGACACGGGCGCCCGGGGATCTCCCCGGGCTGTCCAGGACTAAGAGGAAAAATCCATGACCATGACCCGTCTTCTGGGCGCTGCCGCTGTCGCCGCGCTGATCGCCGGCTCCGCCTACGCCCAAACCCCGACCGCCGCCGCCACCAAGACTCCGGCCGCGCCGCCGGCCGCCGCGACGACGCCCACGGCCCCGGCCGAAGAAGCCGCGCCGGCCCCGTCCGCTGCTCCGGCGACCGCCGCCACTCCCGCCGCCGTCGCGCCGGCCGCCGCGGGCCAGGTCGTAGCCAAGGGCGACATCGTCGAGACCCTGAAGGCGGATGGTCACTTCACCACCTTCGTCAAGGCGATCGACGCCGCCAACATGACCAGCGTGCTGAAGACCAACAGCAACCTGACCGTCTTCGCGCCGAACGACGCCGCCTTCGCGGCCCTGCCGGCCGGCGAGCTCGACAAGCTGATGAAGGATCCGGCCGCGCTGCAGAAGCTGCTGACCTATCACGTGGTCAACGCGACGGTGGATTCGACCAAGATCAAGGGCGCCAAGGGCGGCGTTAAGACGGTCGCGGGCAGCGAGCTCATGCTCGACGGCAGCGGCGCCACGCCGATGGCCAACAACGCCACGATCGTCCAGGCCGACGTGAAGGCGACCAACGGCACCGTGCACGTTGTCGACAAGGTCCTGATGCCGGGCGGCGCGACCGACACGGCGACCGCTGCGGCCGCGCCCGCCACCACCGGCGCGACCACGGATGCGGCGGCCACGGCTCCGGCCGCACCTGCCGCCAAGCTGCCGCCCACGCCCGGCACCAAACGGATGGCGTTTCCAGCGATGCCACCCATCCCGCCCAGCACCCGCGCCGCCCCGGTCGCACCCGACGCTGCCCCGCCCCGCCCCGGTATGCGACACTTCCCGCATGCCTGAAGTCCTTGTCCCGCTACTGGCGGCCCTCGCCTACCTGAGCGCCAGCGTGGGCCTGGTGCGCCGCCTGCACGCAGGCA
>JAZJXN010000230.1:0-7703 GCA_040390885.1 Pseudomonadota bacterium
CGTGGAGAAGGTCTTGTGCAGGTTGATGTGCATGGCGTCGACGCCGAGGTCGCCCGGGCGAACCCGGCCGACGATGGCGTTGAAGTTGGCCCCGTCGCAGTAGAAGTAGGCCCCGGCGGCGTGGGTCAGGCGCGAAATCTCGATGATGTCGCGCTCGAACAGGCCGCAGGTGTTGGGGTTGGTGACCATGATCGCGGCGACGTGGTCGCCGAGCTTGGCTTCGAGGTCGGCGAGGTCGACGCGGCCGTCCTCGGTCTGGGCGATCTCGACGACGCTGTAGCCGACGAAGGCCGCGGTGGCCGGGTTGGTGCCGTGGGCGCTGGTCGGGCAGAGCACCGTCTTGCGGCTCCCCTGGCCATTGGCCTCATGGGCGGCGCGGATCGCCAGCAGGCCGCACAGCTCCCCGTGGGCGCCGGCCTTCGGCGTCAGGGCGACGGCGGGCATGCCGGTCAGGGTCTTCAGCCAGTGGGCCAGGCGGTCCATCAGCTCGAGCGCGCCCTGCACCGTCGACTGCGGCTGCAGCGGGTGGATGTCGGAAAAGCCCGGCAGCCGCGCCATCTTCTCGTTCAGGCGCGGGTTGTGCTTCATGGTGCACGAGCCCAGCGGATAGAGGGCCAGGTCGATGGCGTGGTTCTTCTGCGACAGCCGCACATAGTGCCGCATCGTCTCGGGCTCGCTGAGACCCGGCAGGCCGATCGGCGACGTGCGCAGCAGGCCGTCGAGGTCGTCGGCCGGACGTTCGGCCGGCGGCAGGTCGACGCCGGTCTTGTCCCAGCCGCCCAGTTCGAAGATCAGGGCCTCGTCCTGCAGCAGCCCGCGGGCGCCGGTCAGGGTCGGGTGGATGTAGTCGTTGGCCGGGGCTTCCGGACGGGTGGGGCGGCCCACGGTGTTCATGCTGCTGCTCACGCCATCACCTCGGCCAGGGCGGTCTTGAAGGCGACGATATCGTCGCCGGTCACGGTTTCGGTGGCGGCCACCAGCAGGACGTCGTCCATGCCGACGGTCGGGTCGAGGCGCGAGAACGGCACCCCGCCCAGCACGCCCTTGAAGGTCAGTTCCTCGACCACCTGGGCCGCCGGCTTGCTGAGCTTCACGGCGATCTCGTTGAAGAAGCGCCGGGTGAGGATCTCGACCCCCTTCACCCCTTCCAGCGCGCCCTTCAGCTCGCGGGCCTTCTGATGATTGAGGGCGGCCAGCTGGCGCAGACCCTTCTCGCCGAGCAGGCTCAAGTGGATCGAGAAGGCGAGGGCGCAGAGGCCGCTGTTGGTGCAGATGTTGGATGTCGCCTTGTCGCGGCGGATGTGCTGCTCGCGGGTCGACAGGGTCAGGACGAAGCCACGACGGCCGTCGGCGTCGACGGTCTCGCCGCACAGCCGGCCCGGGGCCTGGCGGATCAGCTTCTCCTTGCAGGCGAAGAGGCCGACGTAGGGCCCGCCGAAGTTCAAGGCGTTGCCGATCGACTGACCCTCGGCCACGGCGATGTCGGCGCCCATCTCGCCAGGCGACTTGAGCAGACCGTAGGACACCGCCTCGGTGGTGACCACGATCAGCAAGGCCCCGGCGGCGTGCGCCGCCTCGGCGATCCTAGTCACGTCCGTGGCTGTGCCGAAGACGTTCGGGGTCTGGACGACGACGCAGGCGGTGTCGGCGTCGATGGCGTCGATCACGGCCGCTTCGGCGTCGACCGCAGCCGGCAGCCGCACGGTGTCCATGCCGTCGGCATGGGCCAGGGTCTCTGTGGTGCGGACGTAGTGCGGATGCAGGCCGCCGGACAGGATCGCCTTGTCCCGCTTGGTGACCCGCTGCGCCATCATCACCGCCTCGGCGCAGGCGGTGGAGCCGTCATAGAGGGACGCGTTGGCCACCTCCATGCCCATCAGGGACGCGACCTGGGTCTGGAACTCGAACAGCACCTGCAGCGTGCCTTGGGCGATCTCGGGCTGGTAGGGCGTGTAGCTGGTCAGGAACTCCGACCGCTGGATGATGTGGTCGACGCTGGCCGGCACATGGTGGCGATAGGCGCCGGCGCCGCAGAAGAACGGGACCGAGCCCGCCGCGACGTTGCGGCCCGCGAGCGCAGCCATCTCCCGCTCGACCTCGAGCTCGCCGGCGACATGCGGCAGATCGACGAAGCCGGTCCGCCGGGCGGCGGCGGGCACATCCACGAACAGGTCGTCGATCGAGCCCGCGCCGATGGCGCCGAGCATCTCGACGCGGTCGTCTGGGGTGAGGGGCAGGTAGCGCATCGAGGGTCCGTTTCTTCTCCCTTCCCCCTCGATGGGGGAAGGGCCGGGGATGGAGGTGAGGGCAGGGCGGTCGGGGGTGGGCTCAATCGGCTCGGCGCCATCAGCGCCTTCCGCCAGAGCCAGCGGTCAAACCTCCACCCCTGCCCCTCCTCCATCGAGGGGGAGGGGTTCAGAGGGTGTCGAGGTAGGCTTCGTAGGCGGCGCGATCCATCAGGGCGTCGACCTGGGCAGCGTCGGCGACCTTGATCTTCGCGAACCAGCCGCCGGTTTCCGGCAGGGCGTTGACCGTCTCCGGTTCGTCGCCGAGCTGCGTGTTGGCTTCCACGACCTCGCCGGCGATCGGGGCGTAGACGTCCGAGGCGGCCTTGACGCTCTCGACGACGGCCAGGCTGTCGCCCTGCTTCAGGGTCTTGCCGATATCGGGGACTTCGACGAACACGACATCGCCGAGCTGCTCGGCGGCGTAGGCGGTGATGCCGACGGTGGCGACGTCGCCGTCGAGTTCGACCCACTCGTGATCCTTGGTGAAACGCATGGTTGGCTCCTAGACCTTGCGGACGTAGCGATTGGGAACGAAGGGCATGGCGACGACCTCGGCGGCCCCCGCTCTGCCCCGGACAATGACGTTGAGGCGCGTGCCGACGGCCGACTGGGCCGGCGGCACGAAGCCCATGGCGATCGGCGCGCCGAGCGAGGGGGCGAAGCCGCCACTGGTGACCACGCCGATGACGGCGCCGTTCTGGTCGGCGATTTCCGCGCCCTCACGGGCCGGAGCGCCTTCCAGGACGCGCAGGCCGACGCGGACCCGGCTCGGACCCTCAGCGAGCTCCTTTGCGATGCGAGCGGCGCCGGGGAAGTCTTGGGCGTCGCGGCGCTTCTTGGAGACCGCGAAGGTCAGCGCGGCCTCGACCGGGCTTACGCTCTCGTCGACGTCGTGGCCGTAGAGCGGCAGGCCGGCCTCGAGGCGCAGGCTGTCGCGGGCGCCGAGGCCGATCGGCTTGACGCGCTCGTCGGCGAGCAGCGTGGCCCAGACGTCGGCGGCAGCTTCAGCAGGGACCGAGATCTCATAGCCGTCCTCGCCGGTGTAGCCCGAGCGCGAGATCAGCACGTCGACGCCAAACCCGGTGGTGGCCCAGCTGTCCATGAACACCTTGCCGGCGGCCTCGGGAATGTGCGCCGCGAGCACGGCGGCGGCCTTCGGCCCTTGCAGCGCCAGCAGCGCGCGGTTCTCCAGGCGCTCGATCGTGACCTGCGGCGCCAACTCGTCGTTCATGACTGCGAAGTCGTTGTCCTTGCAGGCGCCGTTGACGATCACGAACAGCCCGTCGTCGTCGGGACGCGAGGCCATCAGGTCGTCGATGATGCCGCCCTTGCGGTTGAGCAGCAGGCTGTAGCGCTGCTTGCCGGGCGCGAGGCCGATGAAGTCGCCCGGGGTAACCTCTTCGAACGCCGACAGCGGCGAGACGCCGCGCAACCGGGCCTGGCCCATGTGCGAGACGTCGAACAGACCGGCGCTCTCGCGCGTCCACAGGTGCTCCTTGAGCACGCCGTCGCTGTACTGCACCGGCATCGAATAGCCCGCGAACGGGACCATGCGAGCGCCGGCCGCGACATGCGCGTCGTACAGGGGGGTCTTCTTGAGGTCGGCGTCTTCTGACAAGCGCTGGGCTCCGGAGGGGACGATGCGGCTCGCCGAACCCTATGGCCCGGCGATTCGCCCCCGCTGTCTCGGAGCCTGAGAGATTTCGGACCGCGACCGCGGGCCTTGCTCCTTCGGCGCACCGCTGACGCGGCGCTTTCCAGCGTTTTAGGTGTCCGCGCGGTCCTTTTGCCTGAGCGTTTCCGGGGCGGTTGCGCCTTCGGCCTCGGAGGCGAACCCCCGATGTCTCCCGCGAGACCCGGGTTAAGTGCGGGAGGCGGCGCGGGGAGTCAACGGGGCTAGAGCCCGGCGACCCTACATCCGTTCCGGCGTCTCGATTCCGAGCAGGCCCAAGGCCAGTTCCAGCTGCTTCAGTGTCGTGGTTGCGAGGCCGAGTCGCGAGGCGGCGATCTTGTCATCTCCGGCCTGCATGATCGGGCAGGCGGCGTAGAAGCGCGAGAAGGCCTGGGCCAGCTTGAAGGCGTGTTCGGCGACGAAGTTCGGAGCCTTCTTGTCGTAGGCCTCGGTCAGCGCCGCGTCGAACGCGTCGAGCAGCAGGGCGAGGTCCCGCTCCGCCGGCTCGACAATGACGATCTCGCCGGGCTTGAGCTGCTCGCTCGCGGCGCGGCGCAGCAGGGATTTGATCCGCACGGCCTGGTACAGCAAGTACGGACCGGTCTTGCCCTCGAAGCTGGAGAAGCGGTCGAGGTCGAAGATGTAGCTGGTGCCGCGGTAGTTGCTGAGGTCGGCGAATTTCAGGGCGGCGACGGCCACCTTGTGCGCGGTGTCCTCGAACTCGGCCGGCTCCAGCTCGGCGCCGAGGCCGGCTTCCCTCAGCCGCTCGCGGGCCTTGGCGCGTGTCATCTCGATCAAGTCGTGCAGCTTCAGGACGCCGCCTTCGCGGGTCTTGAAGGGCTTGCCGTCCGGGCCGTTCATGGTGCCGAAGCCGATGTGCTCCAGCTCGCCCTGGGTGGCGTAGCCGGCGAGATAGGCGGCGCGGAACACCTGCTCGAAATGCTCGGCCTGGCGCTGGTCCACGCAGTAGAGGATCAGGTGCGGGTCGAACGACTTGCGGCGGTCGAGGACGGTGGCCAGGTCGGTCGTGCCGTACATGGCCGAGCCTTCCGACGAGACCACGATCAGCGGATCCGGGCTCGGCGCCTCGTAGACGGTCCCGTCCGGGGCCTTCTTCTTCTTGGTCTCGCCGGGCTTGGCCAGATGGATCACGCGGGCGCCCTGGTCCTCGACCAGCAGGCCCTTGGCCGCCAGCTCCTGAACCATCGGCTCGATCAGGCCGTCGACGTCGCTCTCGCCCTTCCAGAGGTCGAAGTCGACGCCCAGCGCGTGGAACTCGCGCTCCAGCGCGACCCGGCTGACGGTCACGAAATGCTTCCAGAGCAGGCGGTAGCCGAGGCGACCCCCCTGCAGTTCGGCCGTCGCCTTGCGGGCGCGGTCGCGATACGCCGTGTCAGTCTTTGCCTTGCCGGCGGCTTCCGGATAGAGGCGGTCGAGGTCGGCCAGGCTGATGTGGTCAGCCAGGTCAGCCATGACCTTGTGCTCGTCCTCGGCGCTGATCCTGGTCGCGCCCGCGAGCTCTTCCATCAAGTCGCCGACGAACGGCTTCTCGTCGCTGGTGGCGACGATGAGCAGGCCCATCTGGAAACCCCAGTCGCCAAAGTGGGCGTCGCCGAGGATCTCGTCACCGCGGAAGCGGTACAGGCGCTTGACCGACTCGCCGATGATCGAGGCGCGCAGGTGGCCAACATGCATCGGCTTGGCGACGTTCGGACCGGCGTAGTCGATGATCACCCGGCGCGGATCGGCGATCGCCTCTGCGCCGGCCCGCGGATCGGCGGCGATATCGCGCGCGCGCGCCGACAGGGTCTCGGCGGAGACGCGCATGTTGATGAAACCGGCGCCGGCGATCTCGACCGACTGCAGCTCGGGGCGGCCCGACAGGGCGGCGACGATCGCGGCGGCGATCTCGCGCGGCGGCGTCTTGGCCACCTTGGCGGCGGCCAGGGCGCCATTGCACTGGAAATCGGCAAGGTCCGGCCGGTCCGAAGCGGTCACCCGGCCCAGCTCTTCAGGAAGTCCCTGCGCGGCGAAGGCGGCCGCGACCGCTTCGCCCAGGGACCGCTTCAGGTCGCTCATGGTTGCGTGGGCGTTCCAGCGGTGGGCGCGGTCGCCGCCTGGGGGCCGCCGGCGGTGACGCGGAAGCGCTTGCCGTCGCGGTTGAAGGCCGCCATCTGCGGCGTCACGTCAAAGCCGATCAGGACCTCGAAGTTGGAGCCGCTGGTTTCGATCGAGGCGCGCGGAATGACGATGCCCTCGAGCTTCTCGGTGACCATGGCGCGATCCTGGCCGGGCTGGAACTTCACCGGCAGGTCAAAGTATTCCTTGGCGATGATCGACTGGTTGCGCTGGGTCACGGCGACCCAGTAGCGGTAGGTCTTGTTGTCACCGCTCGCCTGCGGGCCCTTGCCCAACGCGAACAGCAGCTCAACCTCGACGCGGATCGGCTCGTCGTCCTTGTAGGCGCAGCCCGAAGACAGGCCTTGGACCTCGCCGGTGTAGGCGACGTTGGCGGCGGCCTCGCGGCCGTCCTTGAACTCGACATAGCGGCCGGCGTCGTAGAGCACCTTCACGAACGGGCAGGGGCCGGCATTGCGCAGCTGGGCCAGCGGCGCGGCCGGCTGGTTCCACTCCTGGTCGCGCTTCTTCTTGCGCGCGGCGTCCTGCTGTTCCTGCTGATCGTCGCCGCCCGGGCGGCGCTGGGCGAGCGCGGGGGTGGCCGCGATGGCGCTGGCGGCGAACAGGCCAAGAAGGGAGACGGTAAGGGCGCGGCGCATGTCGTGTCCGGGAAACGGTGGGACCGGCGCGGGGACCGGCCGAAAGCTGATGGAACCTGATAAAGGCATATGCGTGACGCCGCAACGCTGGCGGGATGGCCTCCCAGGCCCTAACTTGCGTCCATGGATGACGCCTCCCCGATCAAGCCGCCGCTCAAGGTCCTGCTGGCCAGCCCGCGCGGCTTCTGCGCGGGCGTCGACCGGGCGATCCAGATCGTCGAACGCGCCATCGAGAAGTACGGCGCGCCGATCTACGTCCGACACGAGATCGTCCACAACAAGCACGTCGTCGACCGTCTGAAGGCGATGGGGGCGGTGTTCGTCGAGGAGCTCGACGAGGTGCCCGAGGGGCGTCCCGTCGTCTTCTCCGCCCATGGCGTGCCGAAGTCGGTTCCGGCCGAGGCGAAGTCGCGACAGATGCTCTACCTCGACGCCACCTGCCCATTGGTCTCCAAGGTCCACGTCGAGGCCCAGCGCCATTTCGATCATGGCCGCGAGATCGTTTTGATCGGTCACGAGGGCCACCCCGAAGTGGTCGGCACCATGGGCCAGCTGCCCGAGGGCGCGGTGCGGCTGATCGAGACGGCCGCCGATGCCGAGGTCTTCCAGCCGGTCGACGCCATGAACGTGGCCTTCGTCACCCAGACCACGCTCTCGGTCGACGACACCGCCGATATCATCGCCGTGCTTCAGCGCCGCTTCCCCGGCATCGCCACGCCACACAAGGAAGACATCTGCTACGCAACCACCAATCGCCAGGACGCGGTCAAGCAGCTGGCCGAGGCCAGCGACCTGCTGCTGGTCGTGGGCTCGCGCAACTCGTCCAACTCGGTGAGGCTGGTCGAGGTCGGGGTGCGGGCCGGCGCGCGAGGCGGGCATCTGCTTGACGACGCCAGTCAGCTCGACTGGGCCTGGCTCGACGGCGTGCGGACCGTGGGCGTCACCGCCGGCGCTTCAGCCCCGGAG
>JAZJXN010000231.1:0-3648 GCA_040390885.1 Pseudomonadota bacterium
CGCGCCCGCCACCACCGGCGCGACCACGGATGCGGCGGCCACGGCTCCGGCCGCCAAGCCCGCTCCCGCTCCGGCCGCGACGCCGGGCGCCACTCCGCCTTCGCCGAGCACGCCGGACGCCGCGACCGCTCCGGCCGGAGAGGACGAGATGACCGACGACGCCGACGCCGCCAAGCCCGCGGCCGATATGCCGCCGGGCGAGAAGCCGAAGCTCTAACGCGGGTCGGGCCAGCCGGTGTCGTCCCTGGGCGACACCGGCCCCCGCCTCGCGGGGCTGGCAGGGATCGCGTCGGCCCGTAGTGGCCGATGCGCGCGGCGGGCGATGCTGTGAGGGCCCGCCCGCCGCGACCTTGTCACTCCGTCTTCAGCTAACGCCGTTCAGGGCGGGCCAAATCCGGGCCGCATTTGATCGGCAGTATTTTCAGCGACGACCGGGGCGTCCGTGAGGACGCCCCGGTTTCGCATCCAGAAGGACCCATTGATGCAAGCTTTCCGTCTTCTCGCCGCTGCGTCTGTTGCGGCGCTTCTCTCGGCCCCGGCTTTCGCCCAGACGCCGGCCGCGCCGGAAGCCGCCCCGGCCGCGCCCGCCGCCGTCGCCCAGGCCGCGCCTCAGCTGGCCGTCACCGCCCAGGGCGACACCATCGAGACCCTGAAGGCCGCCGGCCAGTTCGGCACCCTGCTCAAGGCCCTCGACGCGACCAACCTGACCAGCGTCATCAAGGCTCAGAAGACCCTCACCGTGTTCGCGCCGACCGACGCCGCCTTCGCCGCCCTGCCGGCCGGCGAGCTCGACCGGCTGATGAAGGATGCGCCCGCCCTGCAGCAGGTGCTGACCTATCACCTCATCAACGCCCCGATCGAGAAGACCAAGATCGCCGGCGCCAAGGGCCCGGTGGCGACCGTCGCCGGCCCCAATCTGGTGCTCGACGGCAGCGCCGAGAACGGCGCTCTCCGCGTCAATGACGCCAACATCCTGACCGCGGACGTGAAGACCACCAGCGGCGTGCTCTACGCTGTCGACAAGGTGCTCACCCCGGCCGGCGCCGCCGCGGCGATGACCCCGGCCGAACTGTCCAGCGACCTCCAAGACGCGGCCGCCCCCGCGAGCTGACGACCCGGGTACGTGCTCCCGCAGGGAGCGTGTCCCCCGTCAGAGGCCGCTTGCGGCGGGCAGGCGCCGCTTCGCGGCGCTTGTCCCCGCGCCGTTAAGCGGTTGAAGCAGAAGTCGGCGGGCCCTATGGTCCGCCGACTTTTTTGCGACCGCGAAGAGACCCATGTCGGCCACGACGAAACCTCAATCATTTCAAGCCCTGATCATGCGGCTGAACCAGTATTGGGGCGACAAGGGCTGCGTGATTCTTCAGCCCCATGACGAGCAGGTGGGGGCGGGCACGCTTCATCCGGCCACGGTGTTGCGCGCGCTGGGTCCCAAGCCCTGGAACGCGGCCTATGTGCAGCCCTCGCGGCGGCCGTCGGACGGCCGCTATGGCGAGAACCCCAACCGGCTGCAGCACTACTACCAGTACCAGGTCATCCTGAAGCCGAACCCGGCCGATATGCAGGACCTGTATCTCGGCTCGCTGGAGGCCATCGGCCTCGATCTCAAGCTGCACGACATCCGTTTCGTCGAGGACGACTGGGAGAACCCCACCGTCGGCGCCTGGGGCCTCGGCTGGGAAGTCTGGTGCGACGGCATGGAGGTGTCGCAGTACACCTACTTCCAGCAGGTCGGCGGCCTCGATGTCTCGCCGGTGGCCGGCGAACTGACCTACGGCCTCGAGCGGCTGGCGATGTACGTGTTCGGCGTCGATAACATCTACGACCTTCCTTACAACGACCCGGACAGCGCGCTGGGCGCGGTGAGCTACGGCGACGTGTTCCTCGAGAACGAGCGCCAGCATTCGGAAGCCAACTTCCACGTCTATGACGTCGAGACCCTGAAGCGGCAGTTCGAGGACATGGAGACCCAGGTCCCGCGCATGCTGTCGGCGACCTACGGCAACAAGGCGCTGGTGCTGCCGGCCTACGACATGGTGTTGAAGGCCAGTCACCTGTTCAACCTGATGAACGCCCGCGGCGCGATCGCCGTGGCCGAGCGCGCCAGCTACATCGGCCGCATCCGCGACCTCTGCAAACTCTGCGCCCAGGCCTGGGTCGATCAGCAGTCCGAGGCTGCATGATGGTCTCGGGCTCGGCAGATCAGCCCCCCAAAGCCCTCCTCCTCGATGGAGGAGGGTTGGGTGGTGGTGTGGCCGCTGAGTCTGGGCGAGGGGCTCGGTATGGCGTCGACGCCCAACAGCGCTCTCACTGCATCGCCGTGGCTACACCACCATCCCCGGCCCTTCCTCCATCGAGGAGGAGGGGAGAAGAAGCGCTGCCCAAAGCCCTTCCCCTCGATGGGGAGGGGTTGGGATGGGGTGCGTTCGCTGACGTGGGCGTGGAGGCGACGTCCGGACTCGGCGTTCAGGCCCCGCCCTCCAATTTCGATCACGACCGCCATGCGCCCGGCGCCATCAAGCGCGCTCGCCGTCTTCGCAACAACATGCCCCTCAGCGAGAAGAAGCTGTGGGAAGCGCTGCGAGCGCTGAAGCTCGGTATGCGCCGACAGGCGCCGATTGGCCGCTACACCGCCGACTTCGCCCACCACGCCGCTTCGTTGGTGATCGAAGTCGATGGCCGTCGCCACGATCAGCCGGACGAACAACTCAAAGACATTGAGCGCGATGCCTGGCTCTCTTCTCAAGGCTACTACGTTCATCGCGTGCGTGACGACGACGCCCTCGCGCGGCCGTTCGACATCGCCGAGCAGGTCGCCGACATCATCCGGTCGCGGACAGGAAAGGCGCTTGCGCCCAACGGCGCGCTTCGCTTGAACGCAGCGGCCACACCTCCATCCCCGACCCTTCCCCCATCGAGGGGGAAGGGAGAGTAGAATATGCCCCAGCTTCTGCTTGAACTGTTCTCCGAAGAAATCCCCGCGCGCATGCAGGGGCAGGCGGCGCGCGACCTGGAGCGGATGGCGCGCGACGGACTGGGCAAGGCCGGGCTGATCAGCGAGGGCCTGAAGGCCTTCGCCGGGCCGCGCCGGCTGACGCTGGTCGTCGAAGGCCTGCCGATCGCCCAGCCGGACGTGCACGAGGAGCTCAAGGGCCCCAAGGCCTCGGCGCCCGAGCAGGCGCTGGAAGGCTTCCTGCGCAAGACCGGCCTGACGCGCGAGCAGCTGACCGAGCGTGACGGCGTGCTGTTCGCCCATGTCCACAAGGCCGGCCGGCCGACGCCCGAGATCGTCGCCGAGCTGGTCGAGCAGATCGTTCGCGGCTTCCCGTGGCCCAAGTCGATGACCTGGGGCTACGGCAGGCTGCGCTGGGTGCGGCCGCTGAAGCGGATCCTGTGCGTGTTCAACCGCGAGATCGTGCCGTTCAGCATCGACGGCATCGAGGCCGGCGACCTCAGCGAAGGCCACCGTTTCATGGCCGAGACCCGGGTGTTCCGCGCCCGCGACTTCGACGAGTACCACGAGGCCTTGGCCGGCCACTTCGTCGTGCTCGACGTCGAGGAGCGCAAGCAGCGCATCATGAAGGGCGCCGAGACGCTGACCTTCGCGCGGGGCCTGGAGCTGGTCGACGACGAGGGGCTGCTGGACGAGGT
>JAZJXN010000231.1:3658-6173 GCA_040390885.1 Pseudomonadota bacterium
CGGCCTTCCTCGACCTGCCGCCCGAGGTGATCCGCACCTCGATGCGCACGCACCAGAAGTATTTCGCCGTCCGCAAGCCGGGCGAGACAGGCCTCGCGCCGCACTTCCTCGTCGTGGCCAACATCGAGGCGCCCGACGGCGGCAAGGAGATCGCCCTCGGCAACGCCAAGGTGCTGTCGTCGCGGCTGAGCGACGCGCGGTTCTTCTGGGCCGAGGACGTCAAGGCCGGCTTCGAGCCGTGGCTGACGAAGCTGAACGGCGTGACCTTCCACGCCAAGCTCGGCACCATGGCCGAGCGGGTCGAGCGCATCGCCGCCCTGGCCCGCGAGATCGCGCCGTTGGTCGGCGCCGATCCCGAGAAAGCCGAAAAGGCCGCGCGTTACGCCAAGGCTGATCTGGCCAGCGAGATGGTCGGTGAGTTCCCCGAGCTCCAGGGTGTCATGGGCGGCTACTACGCCCGCGAGGCCGGCCTCGATCCCGAGATCGCCGACGCCATCCGCGACCACTACCGGCCTCAGGGGCCGGCCGACGCCGTCCCGACCGCGCCGCTGAGCGTCGCCGTGGCGCTGGCGGACAAGCTGGACACGCTGGTCGGGTTCTTCGCCATCGACGAGAAGCCGACGGGCAGCAAGGACCCGTTCGCGCTGCGCCGGGCGGCGTTGGGCGTGATCCGCATCATTCTCGAAGGCGGCCTTCGTCTTTCACTCAACGCATTTGCCTCCTCGGACCTGCTCACCTTCTTCGCCGACCGCCTGAAAGTCACCCTCAAGGACCAAGGCAAGCGCCACGATCTCGTCGACGCCGTGTTCGCGCTGGGCGACGACGACCTGGTGCGGATCGTCGCGCGGGTCGAGGCGCTCAGCGCCTTCCTCGCCACCGAGGACGGGACCAACCTGCTGCAGGGCTACAAGCGGGCCGTGAACATCCTCAAGGCCGAGGAGAAGAAAGGTCCGCTGCCGACCGGCGCGCCGTCGCGCGCGGCCGAGCCGGCGGAGGAGGGCGCGCTCTACGACGCGCTCGCCGCCCTGACGCCGAAGCTGGACGCGGCCCTTGCGGCCGAGGATTTCACCGGCGCCATGACCGCCCTGGCCGCCCTGCGCGCGCCGGTCGACGCCTTCTTCGTCGGCGTGCTGGTGAACTCCGAAGTGGCCTCGGAACGCGACAACCGCCTGCGACTTCTGCAACAGGTCCGCGACGCCATGGGGCGTGTGGCGGACTTCTCGCTGGTTACGGGGTAGATCCACTCCCGCTCATCCCGCGAAGGCGGGGACCCAGGCTTTTTTCTGGGCCGGGCGCGGAGCCGAAACTAAAAACACCTGGGTCCCCGCCTGCGCGGGGATGAGCGGAGTTAGAGTTGAGACATGGCTGACACCCAAACCACCACCCGCTGGGTCTACGCCTTCGGCGGCGGCGGCGCCGATGGCGACGCGACGATGAAGAACCTGCTGGGCGGCAAGGGCGCCAACCTGGCCGAGATGGCGACGCTGGGCCTGCCGGTGCCCCCCGGCTTCACCATCACCACCGAAGCCTGCGTCCACTACTACGCCAACGGCAAGCAGTACCCGGCCGAGCTCGCGGCCCAGGTCGCCGAGGGGCTGGCCAAGGTCGAGACCGTCACCGGCAAGCGCTTCGGCGATGCCGCCAACCCGCTGCTGGTCTCTGTCCGCTCGGGCGCCCGGGCCTCGATGCCGGGGATGATGGACACGGTTCTCAACCTCGGCCTGAATGACGAGACGGTTCAAGGGCTTGCCAAGCTTTCCGGCGACGAGCGCTTCGCCTTCGACAGCTATCGCCGCTTCATCCAGATGTACTCGAACGTGGTGCTCGACCTCGACCACCACATGTTCGAGGAGATCCTCGATGACCATAAGGACAGTCTCGGCCACAGCGTCGACACCGCCCTGACCGCCGACGACTGGAAGGCCGTCGTCGCCGACTACAAGAAGGCCGTGCAGCGCGAGCTCGGCAAGCCGTTCCCGCAGGAGCCGCAGGAGCAGCTGTGGGGAGCCGTCGGCGCCGTGTTCGCCAGCTGGATGAACGACCGCGCCAAGTTCTATCGCCGCATGCACGACATCCCCGAGGCCTGGGGCACCGCCGTCAACATCCAGTCGATGGTGTTCGGCAACATGGGCGAGACCAGCGCCACGGGCGTCGCCTTCACCCGCAACCCCTCGACGGGCGACGACCGTCTGTACGGCGAGTTCCTGATCAACGCCCAGGGCGAGGACGTCGTCGCCGGCATCCGCACGCCGCAGTCGCTGACCAAGGTCGCGCGCGAGGAGATGGGCGACAGCAACCCGTCGATGGAAGAGGCGATGCCGACCGTGTTCGCGGAGTTCCGCGACGTCGCCGCCAAGCTCGAGACCCACTACCGCGACATGCAGGACGTGGAGTTCACCGTCGAGCAGGGCCGGCTGTGGATGCTGCAGACCCGCAACGGCAAGCGCACCGCCAAGGCGGCGCTCAAGGTCGCCGTCGACATGGCGGGCGAAGGTCTGATCAGCCAGGAAGAGGC
>JAZJXN010000232.1:0-10570 GCA_040390885.1 Pseudomonadota bacterium
ACGTCCGCTTCCGCGACAACGCCCAGCTGATGAACATCTGCCAGCGGATCGTGTCGCAGGTCGGCCGCCGCGTCGACGAAAGCAGTCCCATCTGCGACGCCCGTCTGCCGGACGGATCGCGGGTCAACGTCATCGCGCCGCCGCTGGCGCTGGATGGTCCGACCCTGACGATCCGGAAGTTCAAGAAGGACAAGCTGACGATGAAGGACCTGGTGGACTTCCAGTCCATCAGCCCCGAAGGCGCGCGGGTCCTGGGCGTGATCGGCGCCTGCCGATGCAATGTGCTGATCAGCGGCGGCACCGGCTCGGGCAAGACCACCCTGCTCAACACCATGACCGCCTTCATCGACCCGACCGAGCGGGTGATCACCTGCGAGGACGCGGCCGAACTGCAGCTGCAGCAGCCGCACGTGGTGCGACTGGAAACCCGGCCGCCGAACCTCGAGGGCCAGGGCATGATCAACATGCGGGACCTGGTGAAGAACTGTCTGCGGATGCGTCCCGAGCGGATCATCGTCGGCGAAGTCCGCGGCCCGGAGGCGTTCGACCTTCTCCAGGCCATGAACACCGGCCACGACGGCTCGATGGGCACGCTGCACGCCAACAGCCCGCGCGAGGCGATCAGCCGGATCGAGAGCATGATCACCATGGGCGGCTACGGCCTGCCCTCCCGCACCATCCGCGAGATGATCGTCGGCTCCGTCGATGTGATCATCCAGGCCGCCCGCCTGCGCGACGGCTCGCGGCGGATCACCCACGTCACCGAGGTCGTCGGCCTCGAGGGCGACGTGATCGTGACCCAGGACCTGTTCGTCTACGAAATGACCGGCGAGGACGAAGAGGGTCGCGTCACCGGCAAGTTCCGCTCAACCGGTATCGCCCGGCCGCGCTTCTGGGACCGCGCCCGCTATTACGGTCTTGAACGCGAGCTGGCCGAGGCCCTCGACGCGGCGGAGTAGCGCAGCGATGATGACCATGCTTCTGGTGGCGGTCCTCGCCCTCATCACCGTCGGCGGCTTCGCCTTCGCCTTCGTCGGCGCGGGCGGCGACACGTCCAGCGCCAAGACCGTCAAGCGCGCCCAGGCGATCGTCAGCGCCGGCCCCCGTGACCGCAAAAACCGCGCCCGGGACGTTGCCGCCGCCAATACCCAGGAAACCCGCCGCAAGCAGATCCTCAAGACCCTAAAGGATCAGGACAAGCAGCAGAAGAAGGCCACCCTGGCCATCGCCGCGCGGCTTCGCCAGGCCGGGCTGAAGACCTCCGTGCGGGCGTTCTGGCTGATGAGCAGCGGCTTTGGCCTGACGCTCGGGGCCGTGGTCCTGCTGTTCACCCAGAAGCCGCTGATCGCGCTCGGCGTCGCTTTCGCCGCCGGGCTCGGCCTGCCGCGCTGGATCGTCAGCTTCCTGGCCAAGCGCCGCATGAAGCAGTTTACCGAAGCCTTCTCCGACGCCATCGACATCATCGTCCGCGGCATCAAGTCGGGCCTGCCGGTCCACGACTGCCTCAAGATCATCGGCCGCGAGAGCCCCGAGCCGCTGGCCGGCGAGTTCCGCAGCATGGTGGAGAATATCGGCGTCGGCCTCACCGTCGAACAGGCGCTGGAACGCATGTACGAGCGCATGCCGACCTCAGAGCTTCGCTTCTTCACCATCGTCCTGGCCATCCAGCAGAAGGCCGGCGGCAACCTCGCCGAGGCGCTGAACAACCTGACCGTGGTGCTGCGGGCCCGGAAGATGATGCGCGAGAAGATCAAGGCGCTGTCGTCGGAAGCGATCGCCTCGGCCTTCATCATCGGCTGCCTGCCGCCGAGCGTTGTGATGCTGATCACCGTCACGACGCCCAAGTACATGGCGCCGATGTTCACCGATCCGCGCGGCAACCTGATGCTGCTCGGCGCCGCGATCTGGATGACGCTTGGCATCTTCGTGATGCGCAAGATGATCAACTTCAAGTTCTGAGGGCGAGCACATGGACCTCGTCAAAGCCCTCGTCGATCCGAACAACCTGCTGGCCGCCTTCGTGGCCATCGTCGCCTTCGCCACCATCGTCACCCTCGCCGCGCCACTGATGAAGACCCAGACCCTCGAGGGTCGGCTCAAGTCGGTGGCCAACCGTCGCGAGGAGCTGCGCCGCCGCTCGCGCGAGGCGATCGCCCAGAAGGGCACGGGAACCAGCATTCGCCAGGTCGACTCCGGCCTCTACAAGAAGGTCAACGAGGGCCTGCAGCTGTCGAAGCTGCTCGAGGACCCGAAGGTCGCCGAGAAGATGGCCCAGGCCGGCTTCCGCGGCCCCAAGCCGATCAGCGCCTTCTACTTCTTCCGCTTCCTGATGCCGTTCGTGCTGTCGGCCCTGACGACGGGCTACATCTTCCTGATCAACGATTTCGGCCTGCCGACGATGACCAAGGTGACGATCTGCGTCGCCGCCCTGCTGCTCGGCTACTACGCCCCCAACCTCTACATCAGCAACATCGCCACCAAGCGACGCGAGTCGATCGTGGCCGCCTTCCCCGACTCGCTCGACCTCCTGCTGATCTGCGTCGAGAGCGGGATGTCGATCGAGGCGGCGATCCAGAAGGTCAGCCAGGAAGTCGGCGGCTCGTCGATCGAACTGGCCGAAGAGCTGACCCTGCTGACCGCCGAGCTGAGCTACCTGCCCGACCGGCGCATGGCCTATGAGGGCCTGGCCAAGCGGACCAATCACCCGGGGGTCAAGGCGGTGGTCACGGCGATGATCCAGGCCGAGCGCTACGGCACGCCGCTGGGCACCGCGCTGCGCGTGATGGCCAAGGAAAACCGCGAGCTGCGTCTCGCCGCCGCCGAGAAGAAAGCCGCCGCCCTGCCGGCCAAGCTCACCGTGCCGATGATCCTGTTCTTCCTGCCGGTGCTGTTCGTGGTCATCCTCGGCCCGGCGATCATCAAGGTGAAGGACACCCTGGCGGCGCAGTAGAATCCTTCTCCCTCCCGTTTATGGGGAGGGAGAACGTCACTCCGCCAGCGCGCCGGACAGCACCGCCTCGGCGAAGGCGCAGTGCATGGCGATGCCGCGGGCCATGACCTGCTCGTCCAGCGTCATCTTGTTCGAGTGCAGCGCGCAGCAGGCGCGGTAGTCGCCGCCGACGCCGGTCGGGGCGGCGCCGAGGAAGGCCATCAGCCCGGGCGCCTTCTGCAGGATGTAGGAGAAGTCCTCGGCCCCCATCATCGGCGTCGGCATCGTCATCCAGGCGCTGTCGCCGTAGAGGGCCTTGGCCGTCCGTTCGGCGAGATCGACCTCGCGGTCGGTGCAGACGGTGACCGGGAAGCCACGGATGATCTCGACCTCCGCGGTGCAGCCGTGGGCGGCGGCGACATGTTCGGCGACCTTGCGGATGCCTTCGTGGGCCTTGGCCCGGGCGCGCTCCGACAGCGTCCGCAGGGTGCCCTTCATGTGGGCGTCCTCGGGGATGATGTTGTTGGTCGTGCCGGCGACGATGTTGGCGATGGTGATCACCGCCGGGTCGAACACCGAGATGGTGCGGGTGACCATGGTCTGAAGCGCGGTGACGATCTCGCAGGCGACGGGGATCGGGTCGATGGCGTCCTGCGGCATCGAGGCGTGGCCGCCGGCGCCGACGACGCGGATCTCGATCACGTCCGACGAGGCCATCAGCGCCCCGCCTTTGCTGGCGAAGACGCCGGTCGGCATGTTCGGGGAGATGTGCAGCGCGAAGGCGGCGTCCGGAATCGGGTCGATGAGGCCGTCATCGAGCATGAAGCGGGCGCCGTGGTGGCCCTCCTCGCCCGGCTGGAACATGAACATCACCGTGCCATTCAGCTGCTCGCGCCTGGCGCAGAGGGCGCGGGCGGCGCCGGCCAGCATGGCGACATGGGTGTCATGGCCGCAGGCGTGCATGGCCCCGACGGTGCGGGAGGTGAAGGCGAGGCCCGTGTCCTCGGTCAGCGGCAGCGCGTCCATGTCGCCGCGCAGCAGCACCGTACGGCCGTTCGGCGAGCCGCGCAGAATGGCCAGCACCCCTGTGGTCGACGGCCCCTGGCGGATCTCGAGCGGCAGGCCCTCAAGCGCCTTGAGCACCTTCTCGGTGGTCTTTGGCAGGTGCAGCCCGAGCTCCGGCTCCATGTGGATGGCGCGGCGCAGCTCGATGGCGTCGTGCAGCAGGTCCTCGCCGGCGGCGGTCCAGCCTTCGCGGTCGATGGTCAGGGCGTTCATGGGGACTCCGGAAATCAGACGCCGCCACCGTCGCGCTTTTCGCCGCGCGGGTCTAGGAGATGGGACATGAGCACCGTCACCTTCGCCGACATCGAAGCCGCCGCCGCCCGGATCGAGGGCTTGGCCGTGAAGACCCCGCTGCTGGAAAGCGCGGCCCTCAACGCCGAGGTCGGCGGCCGGGTGCTGATCAAGCCCGAGACGCTGCAGCTGGCTGGCGCCTTCAAGTTCCGCGGGGCGATGAACCGTATCGCCCAGCTCACCGACGCAGAGCGCGAGCGCGGCGTCGTCGCCTGTTCCTCCGGCAACCATGCCCAGGGCGTGGCGCTGGCCGCGCGGATGGTCGGCGCGCCGGCGGTGATCGTGATGCCCGCGGACGCCCCGGCCATGAAGGTCGCCAACACCCGCGGCGATGGCGCCGAGGTGGTCCACTACGACCGTTATTCCGAGGACCGCGAGGCGATCACCCAGGCCATCGCCGCCGAGCGCGGCATGACCATCGTCTGGCCGTTCGACGACGTCCACATCATCGCCGGCCAGGGCACGGCGGGACTCGAGCTGGTTCGGCAGGCGGAGGCGCTCGGCGCGCGGCTCGACCTGGTGATGATGCCGGTCGGCGGCGGCGGGCTGGCGGCCGGGATCTCGACGGCGGTGCGCAAGCTGGCGCCGCGCAGCGCCATTCTCGGCGTCGAGCCGGAGGCCTTCGACGACACCCGCCGCTCCCTGGAGAGCGGCGCGCGGGAGACGATCGACCCGGCCGCCCGCTCGATCTGCGATGCGCTGCAATCGCCTTCGCCGGGCGCCATCACCTTCCCGATCAACAGGGCCAACCTCGACGGCATCGCCACCGTCAGCGACGCCGAGGTCGCCGAGGCGATCCGCTTCGCCTACGCCTCGCTGAAGCTGGTGGTCGAGCCGGGCGGCGCCGTCGCCCTCGCGGCGCTGCTGTCGGGCAAGGTCGACATCGAGGGTCAGACGGCCGCGATCGTGCTGTCCGGCGGCAACATCGACCCGGCCCTGTTCGCCAGCATCCTCGCCGGAGACCTCTGAGATGATCCCCGGATTCGTCGCGATCCAGACACCCCTGCTCGTGGTCCGGCGCGCGGCGCTGGCGCGCAACCTCGACGCCATGCAGCGCCTATGCGACGCCGCCGGCGTGCGCCTGCGGGCCCACGGCAAGACCCACAAATGCTCGACGCTCGGCCGGCTGCAGGTCGAGACCGGCGCCGTCGGCCTCTGCGCCCAGACCGTCGGCGAGGCCGAGGCCTTCGCGCGCGGCGGGATCAAGGATGTGCTGGTCACGGCGGCGCATCCGCCCTGGGGCGCGTCGCGGCTCGCGAACCTCGCCCGGCAAGGCGGCCGCATCGGCGCGACGGTCGACGACGCCGTGCAGATCGAGCGGCTCGGCCAGGCCGCGCGCACCGCCGGCGTCACCCTCGACTGCGTGATCGACATCGACCCGGGCACGCACCGCACCGGCGCCCATCCGTCGCGGATCGTCGAGCTCGCGGCGCTGGCGGCGGCGACCGAGGGACTGAACTACGCCGGCGTCCAGGCCTATGCCGGCCACCTGCAGCACATCACCGACTCGGCCACCCGCAAGGCCGGCGACGCCGCCGTCACCCGCACCCTGGCCGGCGTCGTCGAGGACCTGCGCCGCGCCAACCTCGCGCCCGCCGTCGTCACCGGCGGCGGCACCGGCACCCACGCCTGGGACCTGGCCAGCGGCGTGTTCACGGAGCTGCAGGCCGGCTCCTACGCCTTCATGGACGTCGAGTACGAGCTCTGCGCCGCGCCGGACGAAGACAGCTGGCCGTTCGAACAGTCTCTGTTCGTCGTCGCGTCGGTGATCTCGGCCGTCCACAAGAGCCATGTCGTCGTCGACGCCGGTTTCAAGGCCATGGCCGTCGACGGTCCCCCGGCCCGGGTCGCGCACGGCGCGGCGCGCGGGTCGCTGTGGCGGCCGATGGGCGACGAGCACGGCATGATCCTGCACCCGTCCGGCATCCCGGCGCTGAAGGGCGGCGCCTTCGTCTCGGCCGTGGACGCGCTCGACGCCGACCCGGCCGCGTCCTGGCCGGACGACGCACCCGGGGGCGGCGGGCTGGTCTGGCTCCAGATCGGCCACTGCGATCCGACCATCAACCTCTACGACGCGCTGCATGTTGTCGGCGAAGATGGGGTCGCCGAGCGCTGGCCCGTGGACGCGCGCCGGGTTTCCTGAGGCGGTCGATTAGGCCTCCGAAACAGCGCTTGGCGGATGGGGTTTTCCGGCGATAGGGTCCGCCCGCAAGTTTGTCGCCGGGAAGAGCGCCGTTCCATGAAAAAGTTCCTGCTAGTCGCGGCCGCGTGCGCCGTCCCCCTGATGGCCTTCGCCGCCCCGTCGGCCTCGCCCGGCGCGGATCCCGCCCGCATGCGCGAAGACATCAAGGTGCTGTCCTCGGACGCGTTCGAAGGCCGCGCGCCGAACAGCGCCGGCGAGGAAAAGACGGTCGCCTATCTGGTCGAGCAGCTGAAGAAGATCGGCGCCCAGCCCGGCGGCGACCTGAAGGACGGCCAGCGCGCCTGGACCCAGGACGTGCCGCTCTCGCGCTTCGAGATCGTCGGCAAGCCGGTCCTGAGCGCCACGATCAATGGCCTGTCCCGGCCGCTGACCCAGGGCGAGGACGTGGCCATTCGCGCGGCCATGACCAACGTCGACCAGGTGACCTTCGCCAACGCGCCGCTGGTCTTCCTCGGCTACGGCGTGAAGGCGCCGGAGCGGAACTGGGACGACTTCAAGGGCGTCGACCTGAAGGGCAAGATCGCCGTCGTGCTGATCAACGACCCCGACTTCGAGGGCGGTGAAGGCGACTTCGGCGGCAAGGCCATGACCTACTACGGCCGCTGGACCTACAAGTACGAGGAGGCCGCCCGTCAGGGCGCGCTGGGACTGATCATCGTCCATGAGACCGAGGGCGCGTCCTACGGCTGGGCGACGGTCACCAACTCCAACACCAACGAGATGTTCGACATCGTCCGCAAGGACCCGTCGGCGTCACACCCGACCGTCGAGGGCTGGATGCAGCGCCCGCTGGCCGTCGAGCTGTTCAAGGCCGCCGGCCTCGACTTCGAGGCCCAGAAGGCCGCCGCCCGCACCCGCGGCTTCAAGCCGGTGGAACTCAAGGGCGTCACCCTGTCCGGCGACTACAAGGTCAAGCACGAGGAAATCGTCAGCAAGAACGTCGTCGCCCTGCTGCCCGGCAAGACCCGTCCCGACGAGACGGTGATGTACACCGCCCACTGGGATCACATCGGCGTCGGCGCCCCCGACGCGACGGGCGACAGAATCTACAACGGCGCCGTCGACAACGCGACGGGCGCCGCCGGCCTGCTCGAGCTCGCGCGCCTGTACAAGGCTGCCGGGCCGACCGACCGTTCGGTCGCGTTCCTGTGGGTGACCGCCGAGGAGAAGGGCCTGCTCGGCTCGGAATACTACGCCGCCAACCCGCTCTATCCGCTGGCCACCACGGCGGGCGTGCTCAACGCCGACGGCATGAACGTGGCGACCCCGACGAAGGACTTCACCATCTCGGGCAGCACGAAGCTGGAGCTGCTGGACCTGCTGACCGCCGAGGCCGCCAAGGCCGGCCGCGCCTATACGCCCGACCCCAACACCTACGCCGGGTACTTCTTCCGGTCGGACCACTTCTCGCTGGCCAAGCGCGGCGTGCCGGCGATCTCGTTCGGCGGCGGTCAGGACCGGGTCGAGGGCGGCGTCGAGGCGGGCAAGGCCGACGCCGAAGCCTATCGCAAGGATCGCTATCACCAGCAGGCCGACAACTTCGACCCGAGCTGGCCGCTGACCGGCATGGCCGCCGACATCGGCCTGCTCTATCGCGTGGGCCGCGACCTGGCCAACTCGACCCAGTGGCCGGAATGGGGCGCGGGCGTCGAGTTCAAGGCCGCGCGGGACGCCACCAAGGCCGAGCGGAAATAATCAATCCGCTCATTCCCGCGAAAGCGGGAACCCAAGCTGAGGTCGACTTAGGGCTCAGCTTGGACCCCCGCTTTCGCGGGGAAGCCGGAGATTGAGATGACCGTCAGCGTCTTCGACCTGTTCAAGCCCGGCGTCGGGCCGTCCAGTTCGCACACCATGGGCCCGATGACCGCCGCCGTGCGGTTCGTCGGGTTGCTGCGGACAGACGGCCTGCTGGCCCGGATCACGCGGATCCAGGTCAAGTTCTACGCGTCGCTCGCCTTGACCGGTCGGGGCCACGCGACGGACCGCGCGACGCTGCAGGGGCTGATGGGCTTCGAGCCCGCGACGCTCGATCCGGACGCCGGTGACGCCGCGCTGGCCGCGCTGCGCGAGACCGGCCGCATGACGCTCGGCGGCGACGGGCCGTCCATCGCCTTCGACGAGGCGGTCGACATCGTCTGGGCCGGTCGCGAGCGGCTGGCGCAGCATCCCAACGCCCTGACCTTGACCGCGTTCGCGGGCGACACGGTGTTGGCCCAGCGCTCGTACTTCTCGGTCGGCGGCGGCTTCGTCCGCGACGAGGACGAGATCCTGCGCAACACCGGCGACGAGGAGGGTCCGAAGGTCCCCTTCCCCTATGAGTCCGGCGCCGAGCTGCTGGCGATGACCGAGGCGGCCGGCGCGACCATCGCCGAGGCGATGATGGCCAACGAGCTGGCCCGCCGCCCGGAGGCCGAGGTGATCGCCGGTCTCGACACGATCCACGCGGCGATGGAGGCCTGCATTGACCGCGGCATGCGCATCGGCGGCGTGCTGCCGGGCGGTCTGAACGTCAAGCGACGCGCGCACCAGGTGCATCAGGCGATCATGGCCAAGGTCGAGAAGGCGATCAGCGACCCGCTGGCGGCGATGGATTTCGTCAACCTCTGGGCCCTGGCGGTCAACGAGGAGAACGCCGCCGGCGGCCGCGTCGTCACCGCCCCGACCAACGGCGCGGCGGGCCTCGTCCCAGCGGTGCTGCGCTTCTATGACCGGTTCTACCAGGGCACGCCCGAGGGTCGGCGCACCTTCCTCCTGACCGCCGCGGCCATCGGCGCCCTCTACAAGAAGAACGCCTCGATCAGCGGCGCCGAGGTCGGTTGCCAGGGCGAGGTCGGCGTCGCCTGCTCGATGGCCGCCGCCGGACTCTGCGCAGCGCTGGGCGGCAGCAACCGCCAGATCGAGAACGCCGCCGAGATCGGCATGGAGCACAACCTCGGCCTGACCTGCGACCCGATCGGCGGCCTCGTCCAGATCCCCTGCATCGAGCGCAACGCCATGGGCGCGATCAAGGCCATCGACGCCGCCCGGCTGGCCCTGCTCGGCGACGGCGAGCACAGCGTCAGCCTGGACAAGGTCATCGCGACGATGAAGCGCACCGGCGAGGACATGAACGAGATCTACAAGGAGACCTCGCTCGGCGGCCTGGCCGTCGGGCTGGCGGTGAACCGGGTGGCTTGCTGACGGGCATTGCGTGGTTCGAGACGCGGCTTCGCCGCTCCTCACCATGACTAACTTTGAAGGCGCCCACCCACCTCAGTCATCCTGAGGAGCGAGCCTCAGCGAGCGTCTCGAAGGACGCGCCGCCTAGCCGCCCCAAACCGCCTTCAGCTTCGCGTCGCGGCCGCAGCCGGTGCGGTAGGCGGCGTAGGCCAGCTTGTTCCGCTTGGCGTAGTCGCGGTGGTATTCCTCGGCCGGGTAGAAGGTCTTCAGGTCGAGGACCGGCGTGACCATCTTGCCGCGCTTGAGGCGCTTGGCGGCCTCGGCGCGGGACTTTTCGGCGGCGGCGCGCTGGGCCGGGGTGACGAAGACGGCGGTGCGGTACGACGGCCCGCGGTCGCAGAACTGGCCGCCGGCGTCGGTCGGGTCGACCAGCTTCCAGTAGCGGAACAGCAGGAAGCCATAGTCGAGCTTGCTCGGGTCGTAAGTCACCCGCACCGCCTCGTAGTGGCCGCTCGTCTCGCTGGTGACGTCCCGATAGGTCGGGTTCTTCAGATGCCCGCCGGTGTAGCCGCTCTCGACCTTCAGCACCCCGGGGATGCCCTTCATGTCGTGCTCCATGCACCAGAAGCAGCCGCCGGCGAACACGGCGGTGGCCGTCGGCGGCTTGGGCGCGGCGGTCGCGGCGGCGGCGGGGAGCAGTAGCGTGGCCAGCGCGGCGGCGAGGATGAGCAGATGGCGGCGGATCATGGGGCGGTCCTGGGCGGTGGCGTGTTCAGGAGATACGCCGGCGGGCCGGCGATGGTTGATATGGGAACGCGCGCACGGCTTTGCCGCCTCACGCTGAAAAGCCATGAAGGTGGGGAGGTGGTGCGGAGCGCTCCGGTCTTGCCCGGATGTCTGTTTGTGCAAGTGCAAGAAGAGCA
>JAZJXN010000233.1:0-720 GCA_040390885.1 Pseudomonadota bacterium
CAGCCAGGGCGTCAGCCGTGACTTCCTGGCCCACTCGCTGGTGAAGGCCGACAGCGCGGAAAAGTATTCGTACGTGCGGCAGACGTTCGCCGAGTCGCCGAATGTTTTTGTGAGCGGCCCAACGCTCGCCGGCGCGAAGAAGTTCACCGAGGGTGCCATCCTCGCCGAGCTGATGGCCGGACGGCTGGAGCGGGACGGCGCCCATGTCCGCCGCAAGGAGGACCTCGGCAGCGCCGTCGCCTACCGCGCCCTCGCCGCCGGCGAGATCGACGCCTACGTCGACTACAGCGGCACGCTGTGGACCAACGTCCTCGGCCGCCAGGACAATCCCGGCCGCGAGGCGGTGCTGGCCGAGCTGACGACCCAGCTGAAGGCGCGCGACGGCGTTCAGGTGCTGGGCTCGCTCGGCTTCGAAAACGCCTACGCCTTCGCCATGCGCCAGGACCGGGCCAGGGCGCTGGGTATCGTCAGCCTCGCCGACCTGGCCGCCAAGTCACCGTCCCTCGCGTTCGGCTCGGACCTCGAGTTCCTGTCCCGGCCGGAATGGAAGGCGGTCGACGCGGCCTACGGCTTCCACTTCAAGGGACAGCGGTCCTACCAGCCGACCTTCATGTACCGCGCCCTGGGTGGCGGCGAAGCCGACGTGATCTCTGCCTTCTCCAGCGACGGCCGGATCGCCGCCGACAGGCTGATCGTGCTGACCGACCCCAAGGGCGCGGT
>JAZJXN010000233.1:730-4347 GCA_040390885.1 Pseudomonadota bacterium
AGCGCGTCGGCGACCGGCGGCTGCTGGCGGCGCTGGAGCCCTTGATCGGCGCGGTGTCGGTGGAGGCGATGCGCAGCGCCAACTACAGCGTCGATCGCGATGCGGGGAAGGTCACGCCGGCGGAAGCGGCGCGGGCCCTGGAGGCCAGCCTTCAGCTGTCATCGCGGCCGTAGCGCGCCGCGCGGACAGTCGGGACCCAGCCTCATGCGTCAGCCCTGGGTCCCGGATCGCCCTCGGCGGCCGGTATGACGTTGGAGCGGCGGTTCAGCGCGCAGCGTAGAGCTCGCCGAGCACCGCTACCGCAAGCCCCGGAATATCCTCCGCGATCAACCCCGGCCCATGCTGCCGCGCGCATTCCGCATGGATCCAGACCCCGGCGCAGGCGGCGTCGAAGCTGTCCATGCCCTGGGCGATCAGGCCGGCGACAAAGCCGGCAAGGACATCGCCCGACCCGGCCGTGGACAGGAATGGCGCCCCCTCGATGCTGACGGCGGCGCGGCCGTCAGGGGCGGCGACCACGGTGTCGGCGCCCTTGAGGATGACGATGCCGCCGGCCTTGCGCGCGGCGTCGCGGGCCGCGTCGACGCGGTTGGCGGACGCCTTCAGCAGCCCCGGGAACAGCCGCTCGAACTCGCCCGGATGCGGGGTCAGCACGTCGTCGCGGTCGAGGCAGGCGAACAGGTCGCCGGGCTTGTCGCGGAACACCGTCAGCGCGTCCGCGTCGATGATCATGGCGGCCCCGGTATGGGCCAGGGCGAACAGGTTGGCGCGAGTCGCCGGCGAGACCCCGGCGGCCGGGCCGATGACCACGGCGTCGGCGCTGTCGGCGGCCTCGACCAACGCCTGCTCGTTGTCGAACACACGCAGCATCACCGCTTCCAGGTGGGCGGCGTTGACCGCCACGGCCGAGGGCGGCGACAGCAGCGTCACCACCCCGGCGCCGATGCGCAGGCCGGCGCGGGCTGCCAGCCGGGCGGCGCCGGTGTGCAGCTGCTCGCCGCTGACCACGGCCAGGCGGCCGCGCGCGTGCTTGTGGGTCTCGGCGCCGGGCCAGGGGAACCTGGCCAGCCACTGGGCGGGCGCATTCTCCACCAGGGCGCCGACGCCGGGCTTCAGACCAATATCGGCGACCACGACCTCGCCGCAGGCCGAGCGGGCGGGTTCGAGCGCGTGGGCGAGCTTGCGGCGGTGGAAGGTCACGGTGAGGTCGGCGCGGATGGCGACGTCGCCGCGTGGCTTGCCGGTGTTCCCGTCGATGCCGCTGGGCACGTCGATGGCGACCACCTTGACGGGATTGGTCTGCGACGCCTTGGCGGCCTTGAGCGCCTCGCCCGTCAGGGGCTTGCTGAGGCCGGCGCCGAACAGGGCGTCGACGATGAGGTCGGCGGTCTTGCGCGAACCGGCCATCGGAATGGTCTCGCCGCGCCACTTGGCGGCGGCGGCCCGGGCGTCCGGCGTGGCGGGAGGGCTCAGCGTCTCGACCCAGACGGGCCAGCCGCGCCGCTTCAGCATCCGCGCCACGACATAGCCGTCGCCGCCGTTGTTCCCGGGGCCGCACAGAACGGCGACGCGACAGGGCTTGAAGCGGGCGCGAATGGCCTCCGCCACGGCGGCCCCGGCACGCTCCATCAGCACCGCGCCCGCCGTTCCAGCCGCGATCGCGGCCTCGTCGGCCGCGGCCATTTCCTCGACGGTCAGGATCTCGCGCGCGGCCATGGGCTTCCCGGACTCAGAGGACTTGCGTGGCAGCTTCGCGCCCCTTGGCGATGAGGATCAAGCGTGCGTCATCGTGCGCCTCGAACGTCTGGATCGAGCAGTGATCGGGGCGGAAGCCCATCACCAGGTCGCTGTCCTCCGCCGTCGAGACCGCAGCGTTGATAGCGACGTAGTGGCTGAACACCGCCGTCCCCGGATATCCGGCCACGGCGGCGGCGACGCCGCGCCGCCAGTCGTCATAGTCCAGGTCGCCGACGATCTCCTGCCAGCGGCCCGCGAAGGCCGTGCGCAGCCAGTCGCCGCGGTCGTCATGGCTGACGGTGGAGGGGGTCGGAATCTCGCCGACCATCGGGTCGATGGTGACCTCCACCCCCAGGGCGGCGGCGAACGGCGCGGCGGTCTCGCGGCACCGGCGCAGGGGCGAGGAGACGACACGGGTCGGCCGTTCCGCTTCCGGCAGCGCCAGCAGCGCCTCGGCGGCGGCGCGGGCCTGCGCCTGGCCGGCCTCGTCGAGACCGGGGTCCTCGTCCGCATCGCCCCAGGTCGAGGACGGCTTGCCGTGGCGGATCATGTAGACGCGCATGCACCAACTCCGGGATCCAGGCGAAACCACCTGGTGCTGAGGCTGTATCTGGACCCCGGGCTTCGCCGGGAACGCGGAGGATTACAAGCCTCTTCCGCCAGCGTCGTCGTCCCGCAAGGAGCGCCAGGACCGGGCGGACACCGTGTGCGGGCGAGTCGCGGCGGCGCGGGTCGGGTCATCGCCCGTTCGCCGCGATCTTGGGCAGTTGTCGCGCTGAGCGCGATTCCGCGTCAGACGCCGCGTTCGCGAATTCTCCGCCTCCGTCAGGATCCTGCGGCTCGCGCCGTGTCGTTCCGCGCCCCGCGACCGAGTTTGACCGCCGCCGGCGCCCTCTCGCAGGGACAAGCGGGCCGTTTCGCGCCATGCCCTTGTCTTGGGCGCCGGGCGCCTGTTTCATGGGCGCCGCCATCTTTACGCTGCATCGCAACGCAGGACCCTGCGGTCTGGCCTTGAAGCCGGATCATCCGCCGTGCTCCGTCCCGCCAACCGCCCCACCGAGGCCCGCATGAAGAAGATCGAAGCCGTCATCAAGCCGTTCAAGCTGGACGAGGTGAAGGAAGCCCTGCAGGAGCTGGGCGTCCAGGGCATGACCGTGCTCGAGGCCAAGGGCTACGGCCGCCAGAAAGGCCACACCGAGCTCTATCGCGGCGCCGAATATGTCGTCGACTTCCTGCCCAAGATCAAAATCGAGGTGATCGTCGGCGACGACCAGCTCGACGGGGCGCTGGAAGCCATCCAGGCCGCCGCCCGCACCGGTCGCATCGGCGACGGCAAGATCTTCGTGTCCGAGATCACTGACGTGATCCGGATCCGCACCGGAGAAAACGGCGCGCTGGCCATCTAGGCCGACCCGTCAACGCACTCGCATCGTTCAAGTCTTAGGGGATTAAGACACATGGCCACCACGGCAAAGGACATCCTGGCGCAGATCAAGGAAAAGGACGTCAAATACGTCGACGTTCGCTTCACTGATGTTCGCGGCAAGATGCAGCACGTCACGTTCGACATCGACCTCGTCGATGAGGACTTCCTTGAAGACGGCACGATGTTCGACGGTTCGTCGATCGCCGGCTGGAAGGCCATCAACGAGTCCGACATGAAGCTGCGTCCGGACCTGGACAGCGCCTACATCGACCCCTTCTATCAGGAGACCACGCTCGTCCTGCACTGCGACGTCGTGAACCCCGATGACGGCACCCCCTACAACCGCGACCCGCGCTCCATCGCCAAGGCGGCGCTGAACTTCGTCAAGGCGCAAGGCATCGGCGACACCGTCTACTTCGGCCCGGAAGCCGAGTTCTTCATCTTTGACGACGTC
>JAZJXN010000234.1:0-8841 GCA_040390885.1 Pseudomonadota bacterium
CGTAGGTGGTGAAGGCGAGCGTGCCGTAGGCCTCGACGCTCTCGGTCAGGTCGTAGTCGCCCGCCGCGAACAGGCTGTACCGCTCGAGCGGCAGGTTCAGGTAGCGGTACGGCGCGCTGTTGAAGGTGTAGCTCGTGTCCGAGAAGCCCGGGACCTTCTCGCCCTTGAAGTTGCGCACCGGCGCGGTCGTGAACAGGGTGCCGTCGGCGTTGAACGCCAGGCTGCTGTTGGGCGCCACCGTGCCCGCGGCGAAGCCGTAGCCGCCGAACACGAGGTCAAGCGCCGCCTGGCTGGGCCGGTTGGTCGCGCCGCCCGCGTTGGACGACGGATCGAACCGGCCCTCAAGGATGGTCGCCGCGCCGGACGGGACCAGGCCCGTGGTGCGGACGCTGTAGCCGATCTCCGACCAGTCGCGGTCGGCGGCGGTGAGGCCGTCGCGCTTGTCCCAGGTGAGCACGGCCGACAGGTTGCCGCGCCCGTTCAGGTCGACGCCGCCGAGGATGGCCAACGCCGTCTGGCCCGCGTCGCCCTCGCCGGTCTGGCCGTACTGGGCGTCGACGCTGATCCCCTCGACGTCATGCTTGAGCTTGATGTTGACCACGCCGCGGAGCCGTAGACGGCCGAGGCGCCGCCGGTGATGGTCTCGATGGTGTCGACCAGGAATGACGGCACGATGTTGAGGTCGACGACGCCGTTGGGGTTGCTGCTCACCACGCGGCGGCCGTCGATCAGCACCAGGGTCCGCGTCGGCCCGAGCCCGCGCAGGTTGGCGTAGGCCTGGCCCGGGGTGGTGACGAAGTTGGTGGTGTTGGTCCCCGCCCCGTTGCTGGGCGTGAACTGCGGCAACTGGTTGAGGATGTTCTCCACCGTGGTCATGCCGGACGCGGTGATCTGGTCCTGGCCGACGGTCACGATCGGGCTCTCGGAGACATAGTCCTTCCGCGCGATGCGGCTGCCGGTCACGAACACCTCGGTGACCACGGTGGGGTTGGTCTCGGCGTCGCCGGCTTCCTGAGCGAAGGCCGGGGCGGCGCCGGCGAGGATGCTCGCGAGGGCGCTGGCGCACAGCAGTCGGGCGCGGTTGGCGGTCATGGTCGTCCCCCTCGGACTCGAAATCGCGGCTCAGAGAACATCGTGCGGTTGATTTTTCGTCAGCGCCAGAGGACCGGCGGCGGCGGGCGCCGCGTTACTTCACGACAGCCGGCCGGCGTGGCGTTATGGACACGGCGGGACGGCGGGAGCGCAGGATCCATGCACTACGACATCGTCATCGTCGGCGGCGGCGCCGGGGGGCTGGAGCTGGCCGCGCAGCTGGGCCGGCGTCTCGGCAGGAAGCGCGGGCCGGAGCGGGTGCTGCTGATCGACCGCTCGGTGTTCCACATCTGGAAGCCGACCCTGCACGAGGTCGCCGCCGGCACGCTCGACGCCCACCAGGAGGGCATCGGCTACACCATCCTCGCGCGCCGCAACCACTTCAGCTTCGCACTCGGCGAGATGACGGCGCTGGATCCGGCCGGGCGGCGGCTGACCCTCGGCGCACTGCGCGACGCCTCGGGCGGCCTGCTGGTGCCCGAACGCACCATCAGCTTCACCTACGGCGTGCTGGCCATCGGCAGCGGCTCGAACCTGTTCGACACCCCGGGCGCCGAGCAGGCGCATGTGCTGGAGCGGACCGAGGACGCCGAGGCCTTCCACGCCCGGCTGCTGGCCGCCTTCATGCGCGCCTCGTTCTCGGCCGAGAAGGCGCTCGGCGTGGCCATCGTCGGCGGCGGCGCCACCGGGGTCGAGCTCTCGGCCGAGCTGATCGAGGCCCACAGCGCGCTCGAGGAGGGCCAGGCCCAGGGCCAGCGCTTCCGGCTCGACATCACCATCGTCGAGGCGGCGCCGCGCATCCTCGGCGGCCTGCCGGAGAAGATCTCCGAACAGGCGCAGCTGGCGCTGGAGCGCAAGGGCGTCCGCGTGCTGACCGACACCCGGGTCCTCTCGGTCGAGCGCGACCGGCTGGTCACCAGCGCCGGAGACATCGACGCCGAGCTGATCGTCTGGGCCGCCGGGGTCAAGGCCGCGGCCAGCAACGCCGGCTTCGGCCTGCCGCTCAATCGGCTCAACCAGATCATCGTCAACGAGCGACTCGAGACCCCGGCCGAGGGCCTGTGGGCGATGGGCGACTGCGCGGCCGCGCCGTGGAAGGACGGCCGCACCATCCCCGCCCGCGCCCAGGCCGCGCACCAGCAGGCCGACTACCTCGCCGCCGCCCTCCGGGCCCGCCTGGCCGAACGCCGGCTCGAGCGGCCGTTCCAGTACAAGGACTTCGGCTCGCTGGTGTCGCTCGGCGAGAACCGCGGCGTCGGCTCGCTGATGGGCGGGCTTGGCGGCCCCAACTTCTTCGTCGAGGGGCTGATCGCCAAATGGGTCTACATGAGCCTGCACCTGATGCACCACCGGGCGATCCTGGGGACGGTGCGGACCGGGGTTCTGGCGCTGGCGCGGCTGCTGCAGCAGCGCGTCGCCGGCCGGGTGAAGGTGCATTGAGGGTTTAGCGGTTCCGCAACCCTGGCGCGTCTAGCCTGCGGGCCATGATGTCTCCGTCCACCGCGCCAGGCGCCGTCCTCGTCGAGCCCGCCGCGCGCTTCGGCGCCGGCCTGCCCGCCCCGCTGGCCTCGCTCCTGCGGATCACCCTGGGCGTCGCCGGCGGACTGGCGGCCATCGCCCTCGCCGCCATGTTCGTCGACCCGATGGGCCCGCGGGGCTGTCCGGACGCCCTGGCGACCGGTCAGGATTGCGCCAGCTATGGCGCCGCGGGACGGCTCTGGGCCGGCTACAGGCTGACCCGCGCGAACGCCGCCGAGACGCCCCAGGCCGCCCTGCCCGACGTCGAGATGGCCCTGGCGCTCAGACCCAACATGGTCTTCGCCTTCAACACCAAGGGCATCGCCCTCGCCGCCCTCAACCGGCCGGACGAGGCCATGGCGGCTTACGCTCGCGCGCTGCAGCTGGCCCCCGGCTACCTCGCGGCCCGCGCCAACCGCGCCGCCCTCTACCAGCGCCTTGGCCTGACGGCGGACGCCGCGCGCGAGTTCCAGACGGTCTACGACTCCCCGCCGGACAGCCACCGGCGCGAGGCGGTGATCCGCTACGCCCGCGCCGTGGACCGCTCGACGCCCTAGGCCGGCTGGCGGCCACGGTCCGCGCTGTGCTAGACGACAGGCGATGTTGCTCGCGGCGCGAACCCTGCTCCGACAGATCGGCTTCGTCTGCGCCCTGCTGGTGGCGCTGACGACGGCGACTCTGGCTGTCGAGGCCCAGGCCTGCGCGCCAGGCGCCGAAGCCGCCGTGTCCGCATCGCTCACCGCCGCCGTGACCGCCGTTCAGACCGACCCCTGCGCCTCGCAGGAGTGCGCCGACTGCGGTCTCGCCTGCGCGCATGGCTGCTGTCATGCCCAGCACGTCGGCGTCGTCGAGATCGCCGCCTCTCCTCTGACGCCCGCCAGCTTCAAGTCGCCCGCCGCCTGGCCGGCGGTGCTCGGCGCCCTGCACGGCGCGCCGTCTGGGCTCGAGCGACCTCCGCGCGCCTGACGGGTCCAGACGCCCGCGGCCACGCGGCGTCCAGGCC
Source organism: Pseudomonadota bacterium (assembly GCA_040390885.1). Taxonomy (GTDB): domain Bacteria; phylum Pseudomonadota; class Alphaproteobacteria; order Caulobacterales; family Caulobacteraceae; genus Caulobacter. Next base: position 3,614 of record JAZJXN010000234.1, read on the forward strand.
CTCCCCCTCCCTGACTGAAGCGACTTCGCGCGCCGCCGCACGGCCCGCGTGGGTCACCCCCTGACATTCAGTCCGGCGTCGACCGCGAGCGCGCGGCGGGCCGGCGAGGACCTTGCGATGAACATCGAGAGACATTGGCTGCTGACCGGCGTCGCCGTGGTCGCGGCCCTGGGCCTGGGCTTCGGCGCCGCCCGGCTGATGCCGGCGTCCGGCGCCGACTCTCACGCTGAAGAGGAAGGCCACGCGGACGAGGCGGCCGGCGAGGAGGGCTTCGTCGCCCTCGCCCCGGGCGCGGCGGGCCAGGCCGGGGTCACCGTCGTCGCCGTCCAGCGGGGCGGAGGGGCCGAGCTGATGCTGCCCGGGCGGATCGAGTTCGCGCCGGGGGCCGAAGCCGTCGTCGACGCGCCGCTGCCCGGGGCGGTGACCCAGGTCCATGTCGGGCCCGGCAGCGCCGTGCGCGCTGGCTCGCCCCTGATCACCCTGCGCAGCCCCGAGGGCGCCGTGGCCCGGGCGACGGTCGACGCGGCCGCCGCCGCCGCCGACTCCGCCCGCGCCGCCGCCGGCCGCGATCGGGCCCTGTTTGAGCGCGGCTATGTCGCCCGCTCGCGGCTCGACATCACCGAGGCCGAAAGCCGTCGCACCGAGGCCGAGCTGCGCGCCGCCCGCGCGCGGCTGGCTGTCTATGGCTCGCCCGGTTCGGACGGCCGCGTGGTCGTGCGCAGCCCGGTGGCCGGCGTCGTCACCCGCCTCACCACCTCGCCCGGACAGGTGCTGCACGAGGAGGACCAGGAGGTCGCCGCCGTGTCCGACGCCAGCCGCATCGAGCTGGTGTTCGATGCGCCGCCGGCGAGCTCGGCCCTGCTGCGCGTCGGCGATACGGTCAACGGGCGCACCGCCGATGGCCAGGCCGTCGCCGGGGTGGTCACCGCCATCGCCCCGTCCAATGAACGCGGCACGGTGACCGTCCGCGCTCGCCCGAGCGGACCCATGCCGCCCGCTGGGACGGTGATCTCCGCCCGCCTCGCCGCCAGCGCCGGAACCGGCGCCTTCGTGGTCCCGAGCGAGGCCGTCCAGACCGTCGATGGAACGCCGTCGGTGTTCGTCAGCGACGGCAAGGGCTTCCGCGCCCGCCCGGTGGTCACCGGTCGCACCGCCGACGGCCGCACCGAGATCGTCAGCGGCCTGACCGGCGCCGAACGCATCGCCGGCGCCGGCGCCTTCCTGCTCAAGGCCGAACTGGCCAAGGGCGAAGCCGAGCACGGACACTGACCATGCTGGACAGGATCATCGACGCCTCGGTGCGTCTGCGCTGGCTGGTCGTTCTGGTCGCCGCCGTGCTCGCCATCCTCGGCGCGCGGGAGCTGATGAAGCTGCCGATCGACGCCGTGCCGGACATCACCAACCGCCAGGTGCAGATCACCACCGTCGCCCCGGCGCTCGGACCGGAGGAGGTCGAGCGCCAGGTCACCTTCCCGCTGGAGACGGCGCTGGCCGGCCTGCCGGGGCTGACCGAGACACGGTCGCTGTCGCGCCATGGCTTCTCGCAGATCACCGCCGTCTTCACCGATCGCACCGACATCTATTTCGCCCGCAGCCTCGTCAACGAACGCATGCAGGCCGCGCGCGAGGACCTGCCGGACGGCCTGACGCCGTCGATGGGCCCGGTCGTGACGGGACTGGGCGAGGTCTACATCTGGACCATCGAGTTCAAGGGAAAGGCCGCCCAGCCCGGCGCGCCCTACATCACGCCCGAGGGCGAGCGGCTGGTTACCGACGAGGAGAAGGCGACCTACCTGCGCACCGTCCAGGACTGGATCGTCGCGCCGCAGCTGAAGACCGTGAAGGGCGTCGCCGGCGTCGACGTGCTCGGCGGCTATGTGAAGGAATACGCGGTCCACCCCGACCCCGCCCGGCTCGCCGCCTACGGCGTCGGGCTGGTGCAGCTGGTCGAGGCGCTCGAGCACGCCAACCGCATCGCCGGGGCCGGCTACGTGAACCGCGCGGGCGAGGCCTACATCGTCCGCGCCGACGCCCGGGTGAAGAGCCTGCAGGAGCTGGCCCAGACGCCGATCCTCAACCGCGGCGGCCAGGTCATCCGCGTCTCCGACGTGGCCAAGGTCGAGATCGGCCGCGCCCCGCGCCTGGGCTCGGCCAGCGCCGACGGTCGCGAGACCGTGGTCGGGACCGCCCTGATGCTGCAGGGCGAGAACTCGCGCCAGGTCGCCAAGCGCGTCGGCGAGCGCATCCGCGAGATCGCGCCCAGCCTGCCGCCGGACGTGACCATCCGCCCGGCGCTCGACCGCACCCAGCTGGTCGAGGCGACCATCCGCACCGTCGAGCACAACCTCGCGCTCGGCGCGGCGCTGGTCATCGCGGTGCTGTTCTTCGCGCTCGGCAACGTGCGGGCGGCGATCATCACCGCACTCGTCATCCCGCTGAGCTTCCTGTTCGCCGCCTCGGCGATGAACCGGTTCGGGATCAGCGCCAACCTGCTCAGTCTCGGCGCGCTCGACTTCGGCCTGATCGTCGACGGCGCCGTGGTGGTGATCGAGAACACGCTGCGACGGCTCGCCCTGAAACGCGAGGAAGCCGGCCGCGCCCTGACCGCGCCGGAACGGCTGTCCGTCGCCGCCTCCGCCGCCCGCGAGATGGCCCGGCCCGCCGCCTTCGGCCAGGCCATCATCCTGCTGGTCTACGCCCCACTGCTGATGTTCGAGGGCGTTGAGGGCAAGATGTTCGGACCGATGGCGGCGACGGTGATGCTGGCCCTGCTCGGCGCCTTCGTCCTCAGCTTCACCTTCGTGCCGGCCATGGCCGCGCTGTGGGTGCGGGAGCCGAAGGCGGATCATGAGGAGACGCGGCTGACCCGCGTCGCCAAGGCCCGCTACGCGCCGCTGCTGAGGCGGGCCATCGCGCGGCCGCGGGCGGTGCTGGCCGGCGCCGGCGTCGCCCTGCTGGCCGGCGTGATCGCCTTCCTCATGCTCGGCCGCGAGTTCGTGCCGACACTCGACGAAGGCGACCTGCTGGTCCAGGCGCTGCGCGTACCGTCGACCTCGCTGGAACAGAGCCAGGCGATGCAGTTCCGCGTCGAGCGGACGCTGAAGGCGATGCCGGAGGTGGCGCTGGTCTTCACCCGCACCGGCACCGCCGAGGTGGCTTCCGACCCGATGCCGCCGTCGATCTCCGACACCTTCGTCATGCTCAAGCCCCGCAAGGAGTGGCCCGACCGGAGCCTGTCGAAGGCCGAGCTGGTCGAACGCATGGAGCGCGAGCTCGGCAAGCTTCTGGGCAACAGCTACGAGTTCACCCAGCCGATCCAGATGCGCTTCAACGAGCTGATCGCGGGCGTGCGATCGGACGTGGCGGTGAAGGTCTATGGCGACGACTTCGCCGCCATGACCCGCACGGCCGAGGAGGTGGCGACGATCCTGCGCGGCATCGACGGGGCCGCCGACGTCCGCGTCGAGCAGATCTCCGGCCAGCCGACCATCACCGCCAGCGTCGACCGCACCGTCGCCGCCGCCCAGGGCATCCACGCCAGCGACGCCGCCGACGCCCTCGCCATCGGGCTGGCCGGTCGCGAGGCCGGGCACGTGCTCGAGGGCGACCGCCGCTTCGACGTCGTCGTCCGCCTGGCCGACGAGCTGCGCAACGACCCGACGGTGATGAGCCAGCTGCCGGTGATGCCGGAGGACGCCGAGCCGGGCGCGCCGACGGTGCCGCTGTCGGCCGTCGCCCGGTTCGACACCTCGGAGGGGCCGAACCAGATCAGCCGCGAGAACGGCAAGCGCCGCATCGTCGTCCAGGCCAACGTCCGCGGCCGCGACCTCGGCGGCTTCGTGAAGGAAGCCCAGGCCGCCATCGACGGCAAGGTCACGCCGCCGGCCGGCGGCTGGCTGGACTGGGGCGGCCAGTTCGAGAACCTGGAGCGCGCCAGCGCCCGGCTGGCCCTGATCGTGCCGATCGTGTTCCTGACCATCGGCGGGTTGCTGGTCCTGGCGCTGCGGTCGTTCAAGGACGCCGCCCTGGTGTTCGCGGGGGTGCCGCTGGCCCTGGTCGGCGGGGCGCTGGCGCTGCTGGCGAGGGGGATGCCGCTGTCGATCAGCGCCGCCGTCGGCTTCATCGCCGTCTCCGGCGTGGTGACGCTGAACGGACTGGTGATGATGCAGGCGATCCGCCAGAGGCTCGACGACGGCCTGTCGCCGGTCGAGGCCGCGGCCGAAGGCGCGGTCAGCCGTCTGCGGGCGGTGCTGACCACCGCGCTGGTGGCGGTGCTGGGCTTCGTGCCGATGGCCTTCGCCTTCGGCCCCGGGGCCGAGGTGCAGAAGCCGCTGGCGACGGTGGTCATCGGCGGCCTGACGACCGCGACATTGCTGACGCTGATCGTGCTGCCGGTGCTGTCGGCGATGGCGTGGCGGAGAGGCGGCGCGAGCCCCCGCGCGGCCTAGGCGATCTGCCGCTCGTCCTCGGCCTGGGGTCGCGGCGCGTTGGTCCATCGGGCCACGGCCGCGACCAGCTCGGCGGCCAGGATCGGCTTGCTGACGATGCCGTCGAAGCCGCGGTCGACGAGGCCGTGCAGGCTGTCGTCGTCGGCGTCCGCGGAGAAGGCGAGGATGGCGGTGTCGCGGTTGGGGCCGTCGCCCTGGCGGATCTGGACCATGGCGCCGGGGCCGTCGAGGCCGGGCATGCGCACGTCCATCAGGATCAGGTCGAAGGGCTCGGCCCGGGCGGCGGCGATGGCGGCGCGGCCGTCCTCGGCCTCGGTGATGCGCAGGTCCCAGGGGGCCAGCATGGCGCGGGCGAGCTCGCGGTTGACGCGGTGGTCGTCGACGATCAGGACGCGAGAGCCGGGATGGGGGCCATCCGCCGGATGCGACGCGCGGCGGGCGTCAGCGCCGGCGGCGCGCGGCCCGGCCACGGCGACGAGGGCGTCGAGCCGGGTCAGCAGGGCGGCGGCGGCGGCGGCGATGCGATCGACCTCCTCCAGGCCGCTCTCGTCGGTGGCATATCGCGTCGACAGGCGGGCGGCGGCGTCGAGAATGCCGGACAGGGGCGTGCGCAGCGCCTGGTTGACGCCAGAGAGGACGTCAATGGTCGCGGCGGCCGCGGCCCGGGCAGCGTCACGGGCGGGCTCAGCGGACCGACGCTCGAGCCTCCGGCGAACAGCGGCGAGATGGCTTCGACCTCGACGGTATAACTCGCCTCCGGAGTGAGCCCGGCGAGCTCGT
>JAZJXN010000235.1:0-5151 GCA_040390885.1 Pseudomonadota bacterium
CGACGCCGGCGCGCCGACTGACCTCGATGTCCGCGACCTTCAGGTCGACGGCGGGGCCGGGCCGGTGGCGGCGCGGCTCTACACGCCCAAAGGCGCGGCGGCGACGACGGCGGGCCTGGTCTATTTCCACGGCGGCGGCTTCGTCATCGGGGATCTCGACACCCATGACGGCTTCCTGCGCCGGCTGGCCGCCGCCTCCGGCGTGCGGGTGCTCTCGGTCGATTATCGCCTCGCGCCTGAGCACGAGTTTCCGGCCGCGCACGACGACGCCATCGCGGCGCTGAAGTGGGCGTTCGACCACGCCGCCGAGATCGGCTTCGACCCGGCGCGCATCGCGGTCGGCGGCTGCTCGGCGGGCGGCAATCTCGCCGCCGTCATGGCCTTGGAGATCAAGGACGACCCCAAGCGCAAGCTGGCCTTCCAGCTCCTGCTCTACCCGGCCACGGCCATGGAGCAGGACACCCAGTCGCGTCGCGACCTCGCCACCGGCCACATGCTGACGGCTGAGGTCATGGAATGGTTTGGCGACCACTTCGGCGTGAACCGCCATGCCGACCGCAAGCGGGCCGAGCCGAAGTTCGCCGACCTGACCGGCGTCGCCCCGGCCCTCGTCGTCACCGCCGGCTTCGATCCGCTGAAGGACGAGGGCAAGGCCTACGCCGCCGCCATCAACGCCGCCGGGGGCAAGGCCGAGCATGTCGAATACGGCAGCTTCGTCCACGACTTCTACACCCTGGCGCCGTTCTGCCCGGGCGTGCCTTCCGCGATCGAGGAGACGGGCGCGAGGCTGAAGACCGCCCTGGGCTGACGGCGCTCGCCTCCGGGGGAGCTGTCGCCCGAAGGTCAGACGGAGGGGGCGGTTTCGCGCGCAGCGCCGCACCGACCTGACTCCCTCCGTCCATGCTTCGCTTCGCGACGCGGGGTCACCTCCCCAGGTGGAGGATCACGTCTTCACCCACAGACCGTCCGCCGGCAGCTCCATCACCTTGCTCGCCGACGCCGCGATGCTCGCCGGCGCGAAGCGGCCGGCCTTCAGGCCCTTGGCGATCCAGGCTTCGAGATTGCCGCCCGTCTCGCCGTAGCCGTCGGCCTTGAGCATTCCGTACAGCGCCGCGGCGAAGATGTGCATGCCGCCGTCGCTCTTGCGCCAGCGCTCGCCGGCCGGCCTGGCCACGCCCAGCCGCTCGCTGACGATCTGTTCCAGCGCCTGGACGGTATCCTCATTGAGGATGCCCTCCATCGTGTTGTAGCCGAACGACGGGTCGTGATCGGTCAGCACACGGGTCAGCAGCGGGTCGCGAGTCATGGTCGCGAGCGCCAGCCGCGCGGTCGGTCCGGCCATGTCGAACGGCGGATGCAGCATCTCGTGCGCCGCGTTGCGGATGACGACCTCGTCCGGGTAGTCGAGATGGGTCAGGAAGCGCTGGCCCTGGATCTTGATGCCGTGCGGCTTTGAGAAATACAGCAGGATCACCTCCAGCGAGGGATCCGGAAAACGGCGACCCAGCAGCCGCTCCTGCTCGGCGATGACGTCGACGCCGGCCAGCCGCTCGCGCAGCGCCGGCAAGCGTATAGCGGCGCGGCTGTCGACGTAGCCTCGGCGGAACTCCGTGAATCCCGCCGCCTGCATGCCCCTCAGCACGATCAGGACCCGCGGACGCTGGGCCATGAAGTTCGCAAGCTCCCTTGCATCGAGGGCGTATGGCCCGGCCTGCAGCGAAGGCAGGATGACCCGCTCGGCGTCTTCCAGCGCGGCGATCAGCTCGAGCAGCGTCCCGTCAGGCCCGCCCGAAAGCTGGGTGCAGAGGTTCGGGCCGAGCAGGGCGTTCTCTCGATCGGCCTCCGCGTACAGGGAGGCGATGGCCGCCTTCGCCTCGGCGTCCAGCTTCGGCAGGAAGGCCGCGAGCTCAGCCCGGTAGTAGTCGGCGTAGAAGGGCTTGCCGCTGAGCGGCCCGAAAAAGCAGAGGGCGTCGAAGCCCTCCGACGTGCGCACCGTCCACCGCGTGCGGATGATGGGTGAGGCGGCGAGCGCGGGAGCGGCGAGGGCGAGGCTCGCGGCGGCGGTGACGAGGAGCTGACGACGGTTCATGCGCCGACGCTAGCTGGCGCGCGGCTCCGCGGTCTTGAACCGGTTTGACCTGCGCCAGGCGCCGGGTGGCCGGCCGGTCAGGGCGACGATGGCGCGGGTCATGTGGGCCTGGTCGGCGAAGCCGGTCTGCGCTGCCAGATCCGCCAGGGACAGGTCATCGGCCAGTCCGCGCCAGGCGGCCAGGCCGCGGACCTCGGCGCGGTAGCGGACCGGGGCGACCCCGAACGCCTGCCGAAAGCCGCGGGAGACGGTGGCGGCGGCGAGCCCGTTCTTGCGCGCCCAGTCGCCGAGAGATGGCGCGTCGTCGCTGCGCAGCGCCTCGGCCAGCAGGTCCGGCCAGTCGGCGGCCTGGACCGGCGCGCCATGGAGCCCTGCCAGCATGAGCGTGACCGCCTCCCGCGCGCAGCGCTCGGCCGCGCGCACGACGGCGTCAGGGTCGGCAAGGCGCATGAAGGCGGCGGCTGGGGTCCAGCCTTGGGGCAAGGGCAGGTTCAAAACCGTCGCGCCGCGGCCACCGAAGCGGTTGGCGTGGGCCTCGAAGCGGTCGTGCAGGATCACATCGCCTGGTGAGACATGGCGGCGGCCGGCATCGCCCGCCTCGACATAGTCCCCGGCCAATACCAGAGCGGCATAGGCGTGGTCGTGCCGATGGCGGGGCGCGTCGTCCCCGTTCGCCAGCCGCTGGCGGGCCGGCAGGCTGCGCCTGAGGTCGTCCATGGTCGCAGTCTGCTGCGCCGTGGTCCGGACGCCAGTGAATTCCACGCAAGAAAAAGGGCGGCCCGGGAAACCGGACCGCCCAATTCGAAGTCGCTAGGTCTTGGCGCCTAGAACTTGCTGCGCAGCGTCACGCCGTAGGTGCGCGGGGCGCCCAGGAAGGCGTTGTAGACGCTGATCGAGTCGTTGGCTTCGTCGACCTGGTACGGTCCGTTGAAGCCGACCTGCAGGTAGTCTTCGTCGAACAGGTTGTTCGACCACAGCTCGACGGTCCAGCGCTCGTCCTGCGAACCGATGCCGACGCGGGCGTTCACGAGCGTGAAGGCGCCCTGCTCCTTGGACGGGTGCAGGTCGGAGCCGGTGTTGTACTCCGAGGTGTACTTGGCCGAGATGTTGCCGCGGAACAGCAGGTTTTCGGCGATGTCACGCTCGTAGCTGACCGCCAGCGAGCCCGACCATTCCGGCGCGAACGACATCTGCGCGCCCGGCAGGCGTTGCAGGCTGGTGAAGCGCGAGGGGTCGGTCAGGTCGAGCGCGTCGAAGTCGCCGTACTCGGTCTGGGCGTAGGTCAGGCCGCCCTGGATGCTGAGGCCGTCGAGCGGGGTGAACCACACGAAGTCGGCGTCGACGCCCTTGGAGGTCACTTCCGGGATGGTCTCGACGATGAAGGCCGTGCCCACGAAGGTGTTCAGCTGGAAGTCGCTGTACTCCTGCCAGAAGATCGTGCCGTTCAGCAGCAGCGAGTTGTTGAACCACTTCGTCTTGATGCCGATTTCGTAGCTGTCCGCGAACTCCGGCGCGAAGCTGGTGTCCGGGTTGGCCTGGAAGTCGAGGCCCGGGGTCGGGTTGGTGCAGGCCACGCCGCTGGCGTTGGTCGTCGGACGTCCGCCCGGAGGGCAGGCGATCGACGAGCGGTCGAGGTTGAAGCCACCCGACTTGTAGCCCCGCGCGTAGGACGCGTAGGTCATGATGTCGTCGTTGATGGCCCAGGCCAGCTTCGCGGTGCCGGTGACTTCTTCTTCCTTGGTCTTCTGGGTGAAGGTGCCGAGGGCGTCGAAGTCGTTGTTCTGCGGGTTCAGGCAGAGACCGCCGACGACCTTCACGGCGGTCGGCAGGCCGGCCAGGCCGACGAGCGCGCCGAAGGCGGCTTCAGCCTGGTCGCACGAGGTTCCGGTCGAGCTGTAGGTGGTGGTCAGTTCCTTTTCGCTGTTCGTGTAGCGCAGGCCCACGGTCAGCTTGAGGGCGTCGGTGATCGACCAGGTGTTGTCGGTGAACAGCGCGACGGTGTTGTCCTCTTGCGAGTACCGGTCGTTGGCGCCGTTGCCGGGCTGGTGGATCGAGCCTTCGACCAGGCCGAGCAGGCCGGGGACGCCGCCGAGGACCTGACGGTCGAAGTAGTCGTAGAAGTCCGCGCCGTAGTTGAGAACCGAGCGGCTCTCAAGGGTTTCGTTGGCGAGGAAGGCTCCGACCAGCCAGTCGAACGAGCCGGTCGTGCCGGCCAGGCGGACTTCCTGCGAGATCTGGCCGAACTCGACGAAGTTGCTGCCATCGTCGGGGCGGTAGACGATGTCGGCGGCGGTGAAGTCGGAGTCCTGTCCGGTCTCGGCGCGCCACTCACGGATGGCCGTGATCGAGGTCAGCGACATGTCCGGGCTGATGTCCCAGTCGGCCTGAAGCGAAATGCCGCGGTCTTCGATGTTCTGGCTGGTGTTGCGGTTGGCGTAGGCGCGACGATCGAACGGGGTGTTGGTGGTGTCGATCGAGCCCGGACGAACGTTGTTGATCATGTTGGCGCGCGACGCCGCGGCCTGACCAACGAACAGTTGGGTGCCGAGGCAGCAGGACTCGTCCCGCTTGGTGTAGTCAGCAATGGCCCGGAAGGTGAGGTCGTCGGTCGGGGTGATCAGCAGCTGGCCGCGCAGCGTCCAGAAGTCCTGGTTCACGTCGTCGCTCTTGGTGCGCGGGCCGTCGCCGGTCTCCACGTCCAGGAAGCCGTCGCGCTTGCGGGCGGCGAAGAACAGACGGCCGGCCATCTTGTCTTCGACGATCGCGCCGGTGACAGAGGCGGAGCCACCGATCGCGCCGTAGTTGCCGGCGGTCAGTTCAGCGTCGGCGCCGAAATCGAACTCCGGCTCCTTGGAGATGATGTTGATGACGCCGGCCGAGGTGTTCTTGCCGAACAGGGTGCCCTGCGGACCCTTCAGCACTTCGACGCGCTCCAGCTCACCAGGTCGCCGAACGAGACGCCGTTGCGGGGGCGGTAGACGCCGTCGATCACGACGCCGACCGAGCTTTCCAGGCCGGGGTTGTCGCCGACGGTGCCGACGCCGCGGATGCGGGCGGTGGTG
>JAZJXN010000236.1:0-10402 GCA_040390885.1 Pseudomonadota bacterium
CGGTCGCCTTCCGCGCGCTGGTCGGGCCGCTGGCGCTCTGCCTGCTCGGGGTGGTGCTGGTCGGCTGGGAGGCGCTGGCCAACGACTCTTCGTCGCATGATCCGGTAGGCCGCGCCCTGGGCCTGGTCTGCGCGGTCGGGGCGCTCGCGTCCTGGACCGCCTACTCGCTCTGGAACGCCCGCTGGCTGGAGAGGCGGCCGGACATCTCCGGCCACGACTGGTCGCTGCTGACCGGCGTGATGACGGGGGCCCTGGCGCTGCTGCTGGCGATCCCGGCGTTCATGTCGCCCGGTGGGCCTCCGCACGACGCCGGTGACTGGGGTCTGTTCTGGTCGGTCAGCGCGGGCATCGCCATCCTCGCCTCGATCCTCGGCAACGGCTTCTGGAACCGCGCCAGCCGCCTGCTGCCGATGACCCTGGCAGGCCAGATGATCGTGTTCGAGACCCTGTTCGCCCTGGCCTACGGCTTCCTGTGGGAACGACGGGGGCCCACCGGGCTGGAAATGATCGCCATCGTCAGCCTGATCGCCGGGGTGCTGTGGTGCGCGCGCGTCCACCGTGTTGAGGAGCCGGCCCACGGTTGAGCTCGCGCGTGGCGGGGCCGGGGCCTTGCTGCTACAGCCATTTGATGATCGACGACTGGACAGGCCGGGGGAAGGTGCGCGCGCGGGAGATCGACGGCGCGCTCGAGATCGTGGTCGACGGCCTGACCACCCAGGCCAAGTACTACAAGCCGCTGATCTACGAGTTCTTCCGCAAGGAATGGCGCGGCGCGCGGCCCAGCTGGGGCGAATTCGCGGTCGAGATCGGCATGGACTACGAGGGCGACCCGCCCTGGCTCGACCTCGACAACCTCGCCAAGGCCATCCTCGACTCGATCAAGGGTCACGCCTTCCATGACGACTCGCAGGTGGCCCGGCTGCTGGTCCAGCGCCAGCAGGGCGGGCGCGAGCGGATCACCGTGCGGGTGACGAAGCTGTCCTGACGGACGTCTCCGCCGCCCGCCGGTTCGTCAGCTGGCCCACGGGAAGATCGCGCCCCACAGCGCCAGGGTCACGGACAGGCCGACATAGATCAGCGCGGTGGCGGTGAAGCGCAGTTTGCGGCCCACCGTCCAGCTGTCGACCCGCCGTCCGCCGCGCCAGATGAACGGCAGCATGATCAGGGCCACCAGCGACAGCACCGCCGCGACCAGGGCGCAGGATGCGAAGGTCAGCATCAGGCCGCCGGGCCAGTCGAAGAAGATCGCCGCGACGTCGCCGCTGCGCGCGACCCACAGCCCGAGCGCGGCGAAGGCGATCAGCCACAGCAGCGCCTGAGTGGTCTGGATCAGGCTGGCGCGGCGCTGCATCGGCGTCTCGCGGTTGTCGCGGCCGCGCATCCGCAGGCCGACGCCGGCGAGGGTGGCGACGGCGGCGAGGATGGCGAGCAGGCCGAGGTTGACCACCCAGCCCTGGCCGCCGAGGAAGCCGACGCGCTTGGCGAAGCCGACGCCGGCGGTGTCGTAGTAGCCGACAGCGCGGCCTTCGCGCATGTCGAAGGCGATGGTCCGCCAGCCGCCGACCTCGCGGAACACCCCGGCCGTGTCGACGGGGATCCAGGTCTGCGACGTGCTGAAGCCGCGGGTCACCAGCCGGCCATCCTGGGTGACGGTGACCTCGCTGCGGCCGTTGATGAGCCCGACGAACTTCTCCAGCCCGTGATAGGCGCGGCGGCTGCCGACGTACTGCCCCTCGAAGGCGCCGGCGTTGGTCTTCAGCCATTCGGAGCCGGCTTCGGGCAGGGTCGGGCGCGGTCCGTAGAACTGCTGGACAATGCGTCCGGCCGCCTGGGCGGTGAGACGACCGCCGGTCTCGCCGTTGGCGGCGATGAAGACGCCCAGGCCCAGCTCGGGCACGGTGACCATCTGAGAGCGGAACGACAGCAGGGCGCCGTCGTGGCCCCAGCCGGTACGGCCCCCGGGAAGTCTGAACTGGAGGAAGCCGTGCGCCGCGCCGCCGACGGCCGGGTTGGGCCGCCACTGCGCGGTGCGGAAGCCCTCGGCCGTCTGCGGGCTGTAGACCGTGACCCCGTCGAGCGAGCCGCTGTTCAGGATCATGGTCATGTAGCGGGCCATGTCCGCGGCGGTCGTCGACGCCCCGCCCGCCGGAGCCATATGGGCGGTGAACTCGTAGGGCCGCTCGCGCCAGCCCGAGCCGGTCCAGAAGAAGCCGTCAGCGAGGTCGCGGGCCAGCGCGGCCGGCATCGGGGCGGGCAGGCCTTCACGCGCCGGGTACGGGTCGCGGAACGTCGTCCGGGCCATGCCCAAAGGCCCGGTGATGGTGTTCTCGATGATGGTCTCGAAGGGCTTCTGGGCGACGTATGAAACCGCGGCCCCGGCAAGGGCGACGCCGTAGTTGGAGTAGGCCGGCAAGCTGCCCGGCTCGAACTCGCGGCGCGGGCGCTCCTGGCGCAGATAAACCAGCTGCGGCCGGACGCGGTCGGCGTCCTTCTCGAACAGCTGGCCGAGCGCGCGGTCCTCGAACCCGGGCGTGTGGGTCATCAGGTCGCGCAGGCGGATCGGGGTGGTGAACCCCTGGTCGCGGACCTGAACCCGCTCGGGCAGGTACAGGTTGATCGGCGCATCGAGCCGCATGCGGCCGGCCTCGATCTCCTTCATCACCGCGATCCAGGTGAAGGTCTTGGAGATGGAGGCGATGCGGAACAGCGTCCGGTCCGGATCGACGGCCTTGGCGGGGCTGAGGTTGGCGAAGCCGTAGCCCTTCTTGAGCACGACCTGGCCGTTCTGCACCACGGAGATGGTCACGCCGGGGATGTGGTCGGCGGCCATCGCCTCGCGCACCATGCCGTCGACGAAGGCCTCGAGCTCGGCCGGGGTCATCGGCGTCACCCCGGCGACGGGCGCGACGGCGACGGCGGCAGGCAGGGCGACGCCGGGCGCCGCCGGGCGGATCGGCGCCGGCGCGGGCCGGGGCAGGGCGGGCGTCGGCGTCACTGGGAGGGCGACCGGAGATATCGGTTCGGGCGCCTGAGCCCAGCCGAACGTGGACTGGGCGACGACACAGACGAGCAAGGCCGAAGCGACCGCTTTGGAGACCAGACGCACAGAGATTCCCCAGGGAGTTGTCTCCGCGTTCTAGGGCGCCGAGGCCGAGGTTCAAAGCCTCAGTCGGTCGAAGACGAGGCCGCGCGGCCCGATGCCCGCCCCTCCCGCCGCCGCGCCAGGCTCAGTCCCGTCGCCAGGACGAGACCGGCCAGGCAGGCCCAGGCGAAGACATCGCCGGTCCGATTGTAGATCGTCCGTACGCCCCGGCTCGGAACCTCGGCGATCATCACATGGCGCGCGCGGCCGGTGGTGTCCTGCGACGCCAGGACCTGGCCGAAGCGGTCGAAGGCCGCCGACTGGCCATCGTAGTCCTGGCGGAACAGCGCATAGCCGTTCTCGACGGCCCGCAGCCGCGCCATGCGCAGGGTGTGGACCCGGCCCATCTCCGGCCAGTCCCAGCCGGGCACGAGCATGATATCGGCGTCGACCCGCGCCAGGGCCGGGAAGTCGGCGTCGAAGCAGATCACGTTGGACAGCCGGCCGAACGGCGTCGCGACGACCGGGACAGAGTTGGCGCGCGGCGGCACCGGCTCCATCCCCGGCACCGGATGGTTCTTGTCGTAGACCCAGAGCCGGCGGCCCGCGGGATCGATCAGCACTGTCTGATTGCGCGCGAAGGGCTCGCCCACGGCGACATTCAGATAGACGCCCTGCTCGCGGGCGAGCGCGGCGGCGCGGGTCAGCAGGGCGCTCCGGTCGGCGGCCAGGGCCGTCGCGGCCGTCTCGGACCAGACGACGATGTCTGCGCCGGCGGCCGCCGCCTGGCGGGTGCTCTCGAACAGTTCGCCCTCGACGACCCCGTAGGCCGCCCTTTGCCGCTCCAGATCCGTTGAATTCTCTGGTCCCCGCGCGCCGTTGCCTTCGGCGAACAGGCGTCGCGCGCTGTCCTGCGCGTCCATGCTCGGCGTGATCCCGGCGACGCGGATATGGGCGCCGCCAATGTCGTTCAGGGCCAGGGCGAGGCGCGCCTGTCCGCCGACGGTCACCGCCAGCAGCACCGCCGCGAACAGGGCCGCCGGCCTGCGTGCGCCGCTCCAGGACGGGTTGGCCCAGACATGGTTCGCGGTGGTCGCGAACCAGCCCACGAGGAAGCCGATGGCATAGGGGCCCGTGACGGCGACGACCTGGATCAGCGGCAGGGTCTCGGCCTGGGTGGTCGCCCGAAGGCCGTAGCTCACCCCCATCGGGCTGACCGCGCCGACGACGAACTCGCTGGCGGCGACGGCCATCGGAAAGACCAGCAGCCGTCCGACGACTCCCAGCCTTCCGGCGACGCGGTCGAGCGCATAGGGCAGGGCGTAGGCGACCCCCAGCATCGCCGCGAAGCCGAGGGTCAGGGGCGTCAGCGGTACGGCCGACTGCACCGCCCACCAGACCACGTTGGCGACCGAGACGATCAGCACCAGGCCGAGGCTGACTGCCCAGCGGCCGCTCCGCGCGAAGCGCAGCAGCAGGACCGGCGCGACCCAGGCCGCCAGGGCGACGTCCCAGCGTCCGCCGACCGCGAGGAACGACAGCAGGCTGCCGATGACGAGCGGCAGCCAGCGCGCCGGCGGCCATTTTGCGTTGGTGGAGGCGGTCATCTGTTTCCCCGATACGATTGCATCGGGACGGGTTATGAACCTTCAACCATGGTTTAAGGTCAAGGCCTCTGATGCGTATCGGCGATCTCGCCCGGAAGACCGGGCTCAGCACCTCCCGCATCCGGTTCTACGAGGGCCGCGGCCTGCTGCCGCCCGCCGAGCGGGGCGGCAACGGCTATCGTGACTATCCAGACGCCACGGTCGGGACGCTGACCTTCATCGAACAGGCCCAGGCGCTCGGGTTTTCGCTGCGCGAGATCCAGTCGGCGACCTTCAGCATCGAGGGGGGCGTGGCGTCCGAAAGCATTGTGCCGACGCTCGAGCGCAAGCTGCGCGATGTCGAGGCCCATATCGCCGCCTCGTTGCGGCTGTGGACCCAGCTAAAGGCGCTGATCGCCGAGCAGAAGCTGTGCTGTCCGCCAGAGGACGCCGTCGCCGATCGCTAGGGCGACCGTACGCCCTTGGCGCCCTTCGGGAACGGCATCAGCGGCAGGGCTGGACGCAGCTTGCCGCCAGTCCAGACCTGAGGCTCGGAGGGCGGGCTGAGGCCGAGCGCGGTTTCCTTTCTGGCGACGCAGCCCTGGATCTGCGGCCCCAGCACCGCGAAGCTGCGCGAGGTCTCCACCGACTGCAGGAAACAGTCGTCGAAGAAGGGGTAGCGGTCGCTTTCGCTGCAGCCGAACGAGCTGCGGTCGTCGCGGGCGGCGGTCAGCACCAGCCGCTGGTCGTTCTCGAGCTCCGGGATGAAGACGCCGGAGAAGCAGGCCGAGATGATGACGATCGACGGCCGGTCGGGGCAGGCGGTGTCGACCAGCCTGGCCATGTGCTCGGGCTTGAAGACGTACATCCGCCCGCCGACGTCGAGCACCACCCCCGGCGGGCCGCCGTGCGAGGTGTAGTAGATCAGGCAGCCGCCCTTGGTCTTGGCTGCGCCGCCGATCAGGGCCTGGGCCATCGCCGGCGGCGTGGTCCGCTGCGGCGCGGTGTCTGGATACTGGTCGGGCTTGGTCGAGAACTGGAACACATTCTCGGGGCGGAAGCCCATCGTCTGCAGGGTGGCGGCGACGTCGCGGCGGGCGTTGTCGAAGGCCTCGGTCGGTCCGCCGGAATGGGCGCGCCAGTCGCCGGCGACGACGATCGCCGTCCAGTCGTTGAACGCGCTCTTCGGCGTCTCGGCGAGGGCTGCGGGGGCGGTGAGCAAGGCCGCCAGGCCAACGAGGATCGAAAGCCAGCGCCTCATTCGCGTCCCTCTAGCCCTTGTACCGCGCGAAGGGGGTCGGCATCGCGGTGCCAGTGGCCTTGGCCAGAACCCGGCCTTCCGCGTCATAGAGCTCGCCCTCGGTGAAGGCGATGGTCTTGCCCCAGCGCGCCACCCGCCCGATCCCGCGGATCGGGCCGGGCAGGGCGGGGCGGAAGAAGCTGGTCTTCATCTCCAGCGTCGGGGCCACGCTGGTCATGCCCGAGGCGACCATGCAGGCGACGCTCATGCATTCGTCGAGCATGGCGCAGAGATACCCGCCCTGGATCTGCTTCATCGGATTGGTCAGCTGCTCGGTCGCCTCGAAGGCCACCTCGACCTCCCGGTCGGCCTGGGTGACCCGGATGACCCGGAAGCCCAGCAGTTGTGAGCCAGGCGGCTGGCGCTTGCTGCCCTGGAACCGTGCGAGAAGGGCCTCGTCGGTCACGGCGACGGCTTCGGTCGAGGCGACGTCGGTCAAGCCGGCCTCACTTCTTCCGGAACTGGTCGAGGGAGACGATCTTGGGACCGTCATCGGTGGGCTCCGGACGGTCCTCTGGCGCGATGACCGGAGGCTCGTCCCGCACCAGGTCGGTCGGGGCCTCGAACTGCAGCCCGAACTGGACATAGGGGTCGAAGAAGCGGGTCACGGCCGCGTAGGGCACCGACAGCTTCTTGGGCGAGCCGCCGAACTTCAGCGTCACCGTGAAGAAGGTCTCGCCGGGAGCGAGGTCCCAGTACTGGTGCTGGATGACGATGGTCATCTCGTCCGGGTACTTGGACAGCACCTCGGCAGGGCCGGACACGCCCGGCGCCCGGGTCTTGAAGGTGATGTAGAAGTGATGCTCGGGCGGAATCCCGCCGGGCCCGGCGGCGACCTTGAGCGCGGCCTTGACCACGCCACGCAGCGCGTCCTGCGCGAGCGCCTCGTAGTTCATGCGGTCTTCGGGCGGCTTCTGCTGGGCCATGAGTCACTTACGCTTCAGGAAAGGCGCGAGCCTAGCGCGCCGTGTGCCGGGCGGAAAGCGGTTGACCTGAAAATCCTCCCCGCAGGGGCAGGGGGCATGGAGAAGGCTCCCCCATGTCACCCGAGCCGTAGCGTAGCGGAGCGCCGGCGCCCATCCTCGTGCGCCGGCCCTGGGTCCCGGATCGCCTGCGGCGTCCGGGATGCCAAACGGAGGGGTGTCGCGGCGGTTTCGCTGAAGCAAACCTCTGATTCAGAAGGCGGCTTTCCGAACCTCGCGTGCAAGCATCGCGACTTATCCCCGCCCTCCGCGGGCGCCGCATACTCACCCTGTCCCGTCACACGGGGAGGGCGCTCAGGCCGGCGACCTTGCGGTGTTCGGGATGGAGTTCGAGCGGGTAGCTCGACGGCGTCAGTCTCGAAGGTCCGCCCGCCGCCGCCCCCTGGGCCTCCCGGCGGGACCTGGAACCGGAAGGACCTCTGGCCGGAGAGCAGCAGGCATGCGGGGGTTACGCATGCGGTCCGGGGCGCCTTGCCAGGCCCCGCCCGTCGGAGGCTTCTGCCGGCTAAGTGTTAAACACCACTGCCTACCGGCGGCTTTCGGATAACGGACTTCGCGGAGCGCGTCGGTCCTGCTCTTCTTGCACTTGCACAAACAGACATCCGGGCAAGTCCGGAGCGCTCCGCACCACCTCCCCACTCGCCCTTCCAAGGCAGAGCGCGAAAAAGCGCGCCTGAACGGGGACACGCACCGCGTCGCGGAGCCGGTTCCCGAGCACGCAACCACCAGGGGACACGCGCTTCGAAGCGCATGTCCCCGGCGGACGCAAAAGAGGGAAGTGGGGGATTCTGTTTGCAGGCTCCCCCGGGCCCAGCCAGAGGATCTGAACCCCCTGGACTTTATTCCGAGTTCGCTAGAACCGCATTACGCGGCGACAGCATACTCTTCAGCGAAGTTATCGTTCGCATTTAGAAAAATGACCCGAAACGGTGAGTCACGCCGGGACAAAGAAACGTCTTTACACGTCTGTCGATGCTGATCGGCCCCATGCTCCCCGGTGATAACGCCGGAAGAAGGATTGGTGGAGCCGCCGGGAATCGCACCCGGGTCCAGTCCGCTTATTATACGCCCGTTTATGTCCATAGCCCGGGCAAGCCCGAACAGACCCAATATAGGGGGTAACCGGCCCGGAGGGAAGGAGCGGGCCGGGGTTTCACCCTATTCCCGGACTCACCCGAAGCGTGCAGCTTCGGCGAACGCCGATCGATGACGGCGGGGGAAAACGGGAGAGAACTGCCATGACCAGGTACATCGCCGAGTTCATCGGCACGCTTGCGTTGGTGCTTTTCGGATGTGGGGCGGCCGTGCTGGCCGGAACGGACAACGTCGGGCAACTCGGAATCGCGCTCGCGTTCGGGTTCGCGATCATCTGCATGGCCTACGGGATCGGCCCGATCTCGGGCTGCCACGTCAATCCGGCGGTCAGCCTGGCGGCCTGGGTGGCCGGCCGGATGACGGTCAAGGACATGGTCTTCTACTGGGTCGCACAGTTCGCTGGCGCTCTGGTCGGGGCGGCGATCCTGCTGGTGCTGGCGAAGGACGGCGCCGCCAGCGGGCTGGGCCACAACGGCTGGGGGCCGGGCTACCTGGGCGAATATTCGATGCAGGCGGCGCTGGTGTTCGAGATCGTCATGACCGCCCTGTTCGTGATCGTCATCCTCGGCTCGACCGGAGCCGGCTCGGCGCCCGGCTTCGCCGGTCTCGGCATCGGCATCGCCCTGGCGGTGATCCACATCGTCGGCATCCAGGTCACCGGCGTCTCGGTGAACCCGGCGCGCAGCTTCGGCCCGGCGGTCCTGGTCGGCGGTGAGGCGCTGGCGCAGCTGTGGCTGTTCTTCGTCGCCCCGGCGATCGGCGCGGTGCTCGGCGCGTTGCTGTTCCGCTTCAACCTGTTGAAGGCCGGCGACGAGTAGCAGCGAAGGCGGAGGCGAGGACGGCTAGGGGCCGATCGCCTCCGTCGTGCCCTTCCAGACGAACTGGTGGAGCGGGAAGCGGCCGCGACAGTGGCGGCAGGCCGCCGTCTTGACCGTCCGCTGCCCGCTGGCGAACCCCGCGGCCAGCGCCGGCGGGAGGGCGGAGTCCGTTCCACAGGCGATGTGGGTATAGATCGTCGGCGCCTTCTGCGGCGCTCTGTCCGGGTCGGCAGCGCGAAACTCAACGGTCAGCGGGCGCCCGTCGGACCTCTCCACCTGCGCGGGATCGATCAGCGGCCGGCGCGGGCGGGGCAGGTCGGACGCGCGCGCCCTGTCGGCCTGCGGCTCGGCGGCCAACGCCGCGCCTCCCGCGGCCGACAGCGCCAGCCCCAGCAGGACGATCCGCCGGCGCGTCGCACGCCCGCCCGCCGCCGCGGTCACGGACTGTCTTCCGCCGCGGCCGGTTGCGCGGGTTGCGCGGGTTGCGCCGGAGGCGGAGGCGGAGGCGGCGGCGGCTCCTCCACGGGAACCGGCACGGTCGGCGGCTGGGCCTTGTTGGTCGGCGCCGGCTTCAGCCGTCCGCCCCGGGCGATGAGGTCGTCGTAGCGCTTCTTGGCTTCTCCGAAGTTGGCGCCCTTCGGGAACACCACATCGAAGCGCGGGTCCTGGCCCAGCGCCGCGCCCACGGCGACCGTCAGGGCGTCGGCGACCGAGCCGGTCTCCTCGTCCAGACAGGCGCGGCGCAGGTGGCGAACCTCGCCGGGCACCATGAGGGTCAGGTCCCAGGAGACGCCATCGACGCAGAGAGCGGGGGCCGCGCCATCCGGGTCCTCGACCTCGGCGGACCGCGGCTCGGCCCACATGCGGTTGCTGATCAGATTGCGGATGGTGTCTGCGTAGCCGGGCGCCAGCGGCTCGTCGAAGGTGACCTTGCGGCCGATCCTCGGCTCGCAGCAGCCCAGCCCCGCGCGGCCCTGGACGAAGGCCTGCCCGTCATTGCGAAGGGTCAGGCGGATCACCGCCTGGCGCACATCGCGCGAGGGCCGGGCCCAGATTTCGATGATCGTTTCGCCGCGTCTCACCAGCTGGTTCTGCAGCGGTTGCAGGCCCCACAGGCGGTAGAGGGACGGGTCGACACCGTTGTCGACGGGCGGGACGCGCTCGCCCCGGCCGGCGCGGCGCCCGCCCAGCGGGTCGGCGGCTTCCGGCTCCTTGGGCCAGGCGTCGCTCCACCACAGATTCGGGTTCGCGGCCGGGAAGGTCTCGGGGGCAGGGGGGATGACCACCGGTTCGGCGGCCATCAGCATCAGGGCGATCAGGACGGCTGGCAGTGGGGTCTCCCCTTACATGCCCTCGGCGCCCCTCTCGATCGAGAGCACGCCGGTGCGGGACAGTTCGACAAGACCGAGCGGCCGCATCAGTTCCACGAAGCTGTCGATCTTCGCGGGGGCGCCGGTGATTTCGAACACGAAGCTTTCCGACGTCGTATCGATGACCTTGGCCCGGAATATGTCGGCCACGCGCAGCGCCTCGACCCG
>JAZJXN010000236.1:10412-12967 GCA_040390885.1 Pseudomonadota bacterium
CGCCGCCCGCGCCGCGCACCTTGACCAGGGCGAGCTCGCGCTCGACGCCGTTGGGGTCGCGGGTGACGTCGTGGACACGGCGGACGCTGACCACCTTCGACAGCTGCGCCTCGATCTGCTCGAGCACATGCGGCGCGCCGCGGGTGACGATGGTGATGCGGCTGGTGTGCGCCTTGCGGTCGGTCTCGGCGACGGTGAGGCTCTCGATATTGTAGCCCCGGGCCGCGAACAGCCCGACCACTCGGTGAAGCACCCCGGCCTCGTTGTCGACGAGCAGCGCGAAGGTGGCGAGATTCTCGACCACGTCGGTGTGGGACATGTCGTAGGCCGAAGCGGGGTTTGAGGTGTCGGTCATCGAGGTCTGTTTTAATCCGCTCATCCCCGCGAAGGCGGGGACCCAGGTGTTTAACGTTCGGCGCCGCGCTGTCAGGACAAAAGGCCTGGTCCCCGCCTTCGCGGGGATGCGGGAATAGAGGGGTTAGACCAGCCTTCTGCCCGCTTCGTCGATGACCTTGCCGATGTCGTCGCCGCCTTCGGGCAGGATCATCTCGTTGTGGGCCTTGCCCGACGGGATCATCGGCAGGCAATTCTCGTTCTTCTCGACCCGGCAGTCGAAGATCACCGGCCGTGGGCTGTCGATCATCTCGAGGATCTTGGCGTCCAGCTCGGCCGGGTCGGAGCAGCGGATGCCGACGGCGCCATAGGCCTCGGCCAGCTTCACGAAGTCGGGCAGGCTTTCGGAATAGCTGTGCGAATAACGCTCGCCATGCAGCAGCTGCTGCCACTGGCGAACCATCCCCATCCACTCGTTGTTGAGGATGAAGATCTTGATCGGCAGGTCATACTGGATCGCCGTCGACAGTTCCTGGATGCACATCTGGATCGAGGCTTCGCCGGCGATGTCGATGACCAGGCTCGCCGGATGGGCCAGCTGCACGCCGATGGCGGCGGGCATGCCGTAGCCCATGGTGCCCAGGCCGCCGGAGGTCATCCAGCGGTTGGGCTCCTGGAAGCGGTAGAACTGCGCCGCCCACATCTGGTGCTGGCCGACTTCGGTTGTGATGTACGTGTCGCGGCCCTTGGTCAGCTCGTAGAGGCGCTCGATGGCCTGCTGCGGTTTGATCGTGGTCGGGGAGGGCGTGTAGCGCAGGCACTGGACGGCGCGCCAGCCGTCGATCTGGCGCCACCACTCGTCCAGGGCGCCGCGATTGGCCGCGTGGCCTCCGGCCTGCCAGGCCGCGATCAGGTCGTCCAGAACCGAGCCGGCGTCACCGACGATGCCGATGTCGACGCGGACGTTCTTGTTGATCGACGAAGGGTCGACGTCGATGTGGATCTTCTTGCTGTTCGGCGAGAAGGCGTCCAGCCGGCCGGTGACGCGGTCGTCGAACCGGGCCCCGATGCAGACCATGACATCGCAATCGTGCATGGCGTGGTTGGCCTCGAACGTGCCGTGCATGCCCAGCATCCCCAGCCAGGCCGGATCGGCCGCCGGGAAGGCGCCCAGACCCATCAGGGTCGAGGTCACCGGCGCGCCGGTCATGGCCGCGAACGCACGCAGCGCTTCGGCGGCCTTGGGGCCGGCGTTGATGACGCCGCCGCCGGTGTAGAAGATCGGCCGCTTGGCCTTGGCGATCAGGCGCGCGGCCTCGGCGATCTTGCCGGCGTCGCCCTTGGTGCGCGGGGCGTAGGCGTGGCTGAACTTGACCTCGTCGGGGGCGAGGTAGGCGCCCTTGCCGAACTGGACGTCCTTGGGAATGTCGATCAGCACCGGGCCGGGACGGCCGCTGGTGGCGATGTGGAACGCCTCGTGGATGATCCGCGGCAGGTCGGCGACGTCCTTCACCAGGTAGTTGTGCTTGGTGCAGGCGCGGGTGATGCCGACGGTGTCGGCTTCCTGGAACGCGTCGGTGCCGATCAGGTGGGTCGGGACCTGGCCGGTGAAGACAACCATCGGGATCGAGTCCATCAGGGCGTCGACGATGCCGGTGATGGCGTTGGTCGCGCCCGGACCGGAGGTGACCAGAACCACGCCGGGCTTGCCGGTCGAGCGGGCGTAACCCTCGGCCGCGTGGGTCGCGCCTTGCTCGTGGCGGACCAGGATGTGCCGGAGCCGCTCGCCGTGAGTGCTGTTGTCGTTGAACAGCGCGTCATAGATCGGCAGCACCGCGCCGCCCGGATAGCCGAACAGGGTATCGACGCCCTGGTCGATGAGGGCCTGCACGACCATCTCGGCGCCGCTCATTTCGCGGACGGCGGCTTGGGTGAAGGCTTTGGCGGTGGTCGGGGCGGTCATGGCGGTGTCTCGGATGGGTTCGGAAACGGGCAATAAAAAAGGCCCTCGAAGGGGCCTGGGCATACGCGACCGTCGACGGCGTGACGGTCAGGTCACGCCGAAAGCGGTCGCGTCGTAAGTACGAGGATCGTGTTGCGCACGAAGATTGCTCCAAATCGTCCAGAGAGCTGATGCCACGCTAAGCCGAGGCGGTCAAGGTCGGGTTGAGGGCAAGAAATTGCCTCCATGCTGCGTCTGGCTCCAGCTCGGTGACCCTTGG
>JAZJXN010000237.1:0-3412 GCA_040390885.1 Pseudomonadota bacterium
GGCAGATGCCGCCCAGTTCGGCGCGCTCGACGATGGCGGTCTTCAGACCCAGCTGGCTGGCGCGGATGGCGGCGACGTAGCCGCCGGGGCCGGAGCCGATGACGATCAGGTCGAAGTCGCTCAAGGTCAGTCTCCCAGAAACTCGGGTCGGAGGTTACAAGGCCGGCGGCGTCAGACGATCATCGTCAGAGGATCTTCGAGCAGTGGCTTGAAAGCCTGCAGGAATTTGGCGCCGATCGCGCCGTCGACGACGCGATGGTCGCAGGTCAGCGTGACGGTCATCACCGTGGCCACGGCCAGCTGGCCGTTCTTGACCACCGGCCGCTGCTCGCCGGCGCCGACGCTCATGATGCAACCCTGCGGCTCGTTGATGATCGAGGCGAACTGCTTGATGCCCATCATGCCCATGTTCGAGACCGAGAAGGTGCCGCCCTGGAATTCCTCGGGCTTCAGCTTCTTGTCGCGGGCGCGGGCGGCCAGATCCTTGGCCTCGACGGCGATCTGGGCCAGGCCCTTGGTCTCGGCGGCGCGGATGATCGGCGTGATCAGCCCGCCGTCGATGGCGACCGCCATGGCGATGTCGGCATGGTGGTGCATGGCGATGCCTTCGGGCGAGTAGCTGGCGTTGGCTTCCGGCACGCGCTTGAGCGCCACGGCCACGGCCTTCATCACCAGGTCGTTGACCGAGACCTTCACGCCGTCCTTCTCGAGCAGGGCGTTGATCTTGGTCCGCGCCGCCAGCAGGGCGTCGATCTCGATGTCGATGGTCAGCGGGAAGTGCGGCACGTCACGGAAGCTGTCGGTCATCCGGCGCGCGATGGTCTTGCGCATGCCGTCCAGCGGGATGAGGTCGTAGCTGCCGGGCGCGATGCCCATCTGCTCGAGGCTCTTGTGCTCACGCGGCGCGGCCGGGGCCGCGGTGGCGCCCGGCTGGGGCGAAGGCGCGGCGGCCGGCGCCTTGCCGCGGGCGGCGTCGACATCGGCTTTGATCACCCGGCCGTGCGGACCGGAACCGGCGATGGTCTTGAGATCGAGATTGGCGGCCTGGGCCAGCCGGCGGGCCAGAGGCGAGGCGAAAACCCGCTCGCCTTCCGCCTTCGGCGCGGGCGCCTTGGTGGTGGCGCCGGTTTCGCCGGCGGCCTGGACGGGCGCGGCCGGCGCCGGCTCGGCGGGCTTCGGAGCCTCGGCCTTCGCAGCTTCAGCGGCGGCCTTCGGCGCTTCCGCAGCCTTGGCGGCGGGCGCTTCGCCCTCCCCCTTCAGCTTGGCGATCAGGGCGTTGACCTTCACGCCCTCGGTGCCGGCGTCGACCAGAAGCGCCTCGATCACGCCCTCGTCGACGGCCTCGACCTCCATGGTCGCCTTGTCGGTCTCGATCTCGGCGATCACGTCGCCGGCCTTGACCTCGTCGCCGACCTTCACGTGCCATTTGGCGAGCGTGCCCTCTTCCATGGTCGGAGAGAGGGCGGGCATCAGGATCTCGATAGACATTCAGGCTTCCCTGGAAAGAGGGGCGAGACGTCCGCGCGGGACGCCTCGACGCTCCGGATCTACTTGTAGGCGACGGCCTTGGCGGCCTTGACGATCTTTTCGACCGACGGCAGCGACAGGGCCTCGAGGTTGGCGGCGTAAGGCAGCGGCACGTCCTCCTGGTGGACGCGCAGCGGCGGGGCGTCCAGGTAGTCGAACGCGTGCTCGACGACGCGGGCGACGATCTCGGCGCCGACGCCCATAGGGCCCCAGCCCTCCTCGCAGCTGACCAGCCGGTTCGTCTTGCGCACGCTTTCCAGGATGGTCTCGTGGTCGAGCGGACGCAGGGTGCGCAGGTCGATGACCTCAGCCTCGATGCCGTCCTTGGCCAGCTCCTCGGCCGCTTTCAGCGCCAGGCCGACCATGCGGCTGTGAGCCGTCAGGGTGACGTCCTTGCCCTCGCGGCGGACCTTGGCCTTGCCGATCGGAACGACCCAGTCCTCGACCTCGGGGATGTCGAACTCGACCCCGTACATCATCTCGTGCTCGAGGAAGACGATCGGGTTCGGGTCGCGGATCGCCGCCTTGAGCAGGCCCTTGGCGTCGGCCGCATCATAGGGGGCGATGACCTTCAGACCGGGGATCTGGGCGTACCAGGCGCTGTAGTCCTGGCTGTGCTGGGCGCCGACGCGGGCGGCCGCGCCGTTGGGGCCGCGGAATACGATCGACGACTTGATCTGCCCGCCCGACATGTAGAGCGTCTTGGCGGCGGAGTTGATGATCTGGTCGATGGCCTGCATGCCGAAGTTCCAGGTCATGAACTCGACGATCGGCTTCAGACCCGCCATCGCCGCGCCCACGCCGAGACCGGCGAAGCCGTGCTCGGTGATCGGGGTGTCGATGACGCGCTTGTCGCCGAACTCCTGCAGCAGCTCGCGGCTGACCTTGTAGGCGCCCTGGTACTGGGCGACTTCCTCGCCCATCAGGAACACGTCCGGGTCGCGGCGCATCTCCTCGGCCATGGCGTCGCGCAGGGCGTCGCGGACCGTGATGCGGACCATCTTGGCGCCTTCGGGGATCTCGGGATCCTTGAGCGCGACGGTCGGTGTGACGGGCGCGGGCCCCTCGCCTTCCGGCTGCGGCTTGGCGGCCTCGGGCGCGGCCTTTTCAGGCTCGCCGGCGGCTTCGGGTTCGGCCTTGGCGTCAGCGGCGGGGGCCGGCGCGGGCGCGGCGCCCTCGGGCTCGCCTTCGCCGAGACGGGCGATCGGGGTGTTGACCTTCACGCCTTCGGCGCCGGCGTCGACCAGCAGGGCGCTGATCACGCCCTCGTCGACGGCCTCGACCTCCATGGTCGCCTTGTCGGTCTCGATCTCGGCGATCACGTCGCCGGCCTTGACCTCGTCGCCGACCTTCACGTGCCATTTGGCGAGCGTACCCTCCTCCATCGTCGGAGAGAGGGCGGGCATCAGGATCTCGACGCTCATACCGAGGCCTCCAGATAGACGTCGGTATAGAGCTCGGACGGATCGGGTTCGGGGCTGGTGCGGGCGTATTCAGCCGCGTCGGCGACGATCGCCTTCACCTCGGCGTCGACCGCCTTCAGCTCTTCCTCGGTGACCTTGGCGGCGACGAGCTTCTCCTTGAGGTGCTCGATCGGGTCGCGGGTCTTCTTGACCTCGTCGACCTCTTCCTTTGTGCGGTATTTCGCCGGGTCGCTCATCGAGTGGCCGCGGTAGCGGTAGGTCTTCATCTCGAGAATGTAGGGACCCTTGCCCGAGCGGGCGTGCTCGGCGGCCTTGGCGCCGGCGGCGGCGACCGCCTCCACGTCCATGCCGTCGACTTCCTCGCCGGGGATGTTGAACGACACGCCGCGCTTGTGCAGCCGGGTCTCGGACGAGGAGCGCTCGATCGAGGTGCCCATGGCGTACTGGTTGTTCTCGACGAC
>JAZJXN010000238.1:0-8805 GCA_040390885.1 Pseudomonadota bacterium
CGCGGAGCGCGTCGGTCCTGCTCTTCTTGCACTTGCACAAACAGACATCCGGGCATGACCGGAGCGCTCCGCACCACCTCCCCACCTCGCCCTGTCAAGGCGTGGGCGCGACGCCGCGCCCACCTCGCCGCCGCATGAGCGCCGGGACGCCGCGGGAACGGCGCCCTGCCTTCACGGACGCTGCAGGTGGAGGAGGCGATGACGGAACGACCGGACGCCAAAGGATGGCGGCCTGGGCGAAGGCCTGCTGGACGCCGCGGCGGCTCAGCTGATGCCTTAGAGGGGCGCCGCCGCGCCGCCCAAGCCACGCCGCTGCAGGCCTCGCCGCACAACACTGAGGATAGTCAGCATTACCATGCCGACGATCAGGATCACCGGCAGGGCAATCGACGCGCCCAGCAGCGGCAGGCGGGCGTGGGACAGGGCGTGAATCAGGCCCTGGTGGATCAGCTCGCCGAAGTTCGACTGCCAGATCGCGACGCCGATCAGGATCACCACCAGCAGGGCGACCCAGCCCAGGCCCGTGCGACGCAGGCGCGGCCGGCGCAGCACCGACTCCATTCCCTCCGGCACGCCATGCCGGCGCTCGATGTCCTTCTGCATGGCCGTGGCCGCCAGCAGGTGGCCAGGGAACAGCAGGTCGATGGCGTCGCCGACGATGGGGACTTCCGAGGTCGCCGTGTCGACCACAAGATAGCCGAGCATCCGCGCGAGGGTCAGCGGCGCGGCCCCGGCCTGGAAGGCCCGAAGCAGCAGGTAGCCACCGGCGCCGACGCCGTAGACGAGGCCCGCGCCCGGAATCCAGGTGAGCAGGCCGTCGAGCCCGATGCCGAACGGCCCGAAGCCGACCACGCGGTCGGACAGCCGCTTGACCGTCTCCGCCGTGCGATAGGCGCTGTGTGCTTTATCCCTGCTCATGGTGGGCTAACGCCATTCCCGTCCCGGAGTTCGACCGGACGCGGATTAAGACCACGACGGTCGCCGCCATCCTTGCCCGCCTGGCCCGGGAACACCATCCGCCATGCGCCTGTCGGGCGCCCCGCGCCATCTCGGCGACGCAGGCTGCTGGTTTCGGTTTCGGGAACGGCGATCGTCATCTAGACCCTTCCGGTGAGCCGGATTCCCGACATCGCCGATCTTGAGCAGCGCCTTGTCGCGGGCGACCGCGCCGCCCTCGCGCGCGCCATAACCTTGGTCGAAAGCCGGCGCTCAGATCACCAGGAAGCGGCGCGCGCGTTGCTGCAGGCGATCATGCCCCGCACCGGCGCCGCCCAGCGCGTCGGGATCACCGGCGTGCCCGGAGCCGGCAAGTCGACCACCATCGAGGCGCTGGGCGTCAACCTGACCACCGCCGGCCACAAGGTCGCGGTGCTGGCGATCGACCCATCCTCCAGCCGCACCGGCGGCTCGATCCTCGGTGACAAGACGCGGATGGAGCGGCTGTCGACCGACCCCAACGCCTTCATCCGCCCCTCGCCGTCCAGCGGCACCCTCGGCGGCGTCACCCGCAAGACCCGCGAGGCGATGCTGCTGTGCGAAGCGGCCGGCTTCGACGTCGTCATCGTCGAGACGGTGGGCGTCGGTCAGTCGGAGACCGTGGTCGCCGACATGGTCGACATCTTCATGGCCCTGTTGATCCCGGGCGGCGGCGACGAGCTGCAGGGCATCAAGAAGGGTCTGATCGAGATCGCCGACCTGATCGTGATCAACAAGGCCGACGCCGATCCCGCCCGCGCCGAGCGCTCAGCCCGCGAGTACCGTACGGCGCTGCATATCCTGACCCCCGCCTCTCCCGACTGGACGCCGCCGGTGATCACCGCGTCGGGCCTGAACAACGCCGGCCTCGACCACCTCTGGCAGCAGGTCGCGCGCCACCGCGAGGTGATGACCGCCAACGGTGAGCGCGCGGCGCGGCGCGCGGCGCAGAACACCCGCTGGATGTGGGCCATGGTCCGCGACCGGCTGGACGAGGCCTTCCGCGAGCACGCGGACGTCGCCGCCCTCTCCGGCGAGATGGAGGCGCAGGTTCGCGCGGGCCAGCTGCCGGCCTCGGCCGCGGCGGACCGGCTGCTGAAGGCGTTCGGCCTGTAGCAGCCCCCCTTGTGGTGGATGCCGCGGCGGCGGCGCGCAAGCGACACTGACCGCATGATCCTCGCCACGCTGTCGCTGCTGCTCGCCCTCTGTCAGGACGGTCCGATCTCGACCGCCCTGCCCCCGCCGCCCGCCTCGAGCGCGATGGCGACGCCAGCGCTCGTCACGCCGGCGCCGACCTATGATGTCGGCGACTTCCTGGAACCACCGGAGCCGACCCGCACGCCGGCGCAGCCGTCGCTGGCGGACCATCTGAGGATCGACCCGCCCTCGGGCGCGGATCAGGCCGAGGCAGCGTCCGCCGAACCCGCCGCGGGCGGCGCGATGCACTGCCGGCGGACCGACAACGGCTTCGTCTGCGGCAGCAACGAGGACGACATGCAGAAGACCGAGGATCTGCTCGGGACGATGTTCCCGAAGAACTAGGTCAGCGCCTCGGCGAACCGCTTCGCCTGGGCGATCCAGGCTTCGCGCTCGACGCGGCCCATCAGCTTCATGTCCTTGTCGAACCGCGAGACGTCCTCGGCGGTCCAGGCGGCGATCTCGGCGAAGCGGGTGACCCCGCGCTCGGCCAGTGAGGCGGCAAGCTTGGGCCCGATGCCGGACAGCCTCGTCAGGTCGTCGGCGGCCTGAATGACGGGCGCGGCGATCTCTTCGACGATCTCGGGGGCTTGTTCGATGGCCAGCTCCACGGCGACGACCGTGTCCAGAACCACGTCCTCGGCGACCTCGACCACCTCCTCGACCGCCTCGACGATCGGCTCGGCGGCGATCGCCGCTTCCTTGACCGCGATCTCCGGATCGGAGGAGAACGCCGGCAGCGGCGTCAGCGCCTCGAGGTTTGTCGCCTTGTACCAGTTGCGGGCCCAGTAGACGGCAGCGCCGGTCATGGCGGCTCCGGCGAACATCAGCCACAGCGGCGACACGACGCCGACGGGCAGACGCAGGGCGGTTTCGGCTTCGGGAGTAAGCTTGGACATGCGTGCGGCCTCCAGGTCAGAGCGCGGATTGTGCAGCGCAGCATAACATGGTTTTGCGCCTCGCAATTGCGAAACATTGGTTCAGGCGTCGGTGGTCCAGACGCTCGCCTTGCCGCCCGGCTCGCCCAGTCGCGTCGCCACCCACTCGCATATCGCCGTCAGCGGCGCATCGAGACCGGCCGGCGGGTTCGCGATCACCATCACGCAGCCGTTCATCTTCATGGGATCGGTCAGGGGCTTGAGCCGCGCCTCGGCGACCAGCAGAGCCGGCGCCACGGGCTCGATCCGCCGCAGGAAGGCGTCGAAGGTCTCCAGGTCCTTGAGCGGCAACCAGACGGCGACACAGGCCTCGCGGTCCAGAGCAAGCACAGAGCCCATCGTCGCGGCGATGCGCTCGTAGTCGTCGGACCGCTCGAACGGCGGGTCGATGAGCACGAACAGTCGCCCGCCCTTGCCCGCCTCGCGCTCGGCGATGCCGAAGCCGTCGTCCTGAACAGCCTTGGCGCCGGGATACGGCGCGAGCGTCTGGCGCAGCAGGGCCCAGTCGTCGTCGCGCAGCTCGCAGGCCGAGTAGCGGTCGCCGCGCCGCAGGGCGGCGCCGATCAGGCTGGGCGAGCCCGGATAGAAGCGCACGCCGCCGCCCGGGTTGCCGGCCCGCACCGCCGCCTTGAGGGCGTCGAAGGCCGGCGGCGCGGCATCGTCCGCCATCAGCCGGAAGATGCCCTGCGCGGCCTCGCCGGTCCGGCGCGACAACTCCCCGTCGAGGTCGTAACCGCCGGCCCCGGCGTGGGTGTCGACCACGGCCAGCGGCGCGCGGTCGGCGAGCAGCACCTGCAGCAGCGTCGTCAGCGTGGCGTGCTTGACGAGGTCGGCGAAATTCCCGGCGTGGAAGGCGTGGCGGTAATTCACGAAGTCTGTGCTCGCGGGGTGAGGAACCGGGTTTCCCCTATCACGTTCCGCTGCCGTCGAAAGGAGCCCCCATGGCGCGAGATACTGCAGACCTGGGTCCTCCAGACCTTCCCGAGCACCTCGTCTACTGCGCCGACGACGGGCCCGGCATCGCCCGCAAGGGCAAGCCGCCGCTGTGGTCGTATGAGGGGCCGGACGGCGAGACGGTCAAGGACGACGCGACCCTTGAGCGGATCCGCGCGCTGGTGATCCCGCCCGCCTGGACCGACGTCTGGATCGCGCCCAAGCCCAGCTGCCACGTCCAGGCCACCGGCCGCGACGCCCGCGGTCGCAAACAGTACCGCTATCACGCGGACTGGCGCTCGGCCCGGGACGAAGGGAAGTTCGACCGCATGGCCGCCTTCGGCCGCGCCCTGCCGAAGCTGCGCAAGCGTCTGGAGACGGACCTGGCCCGACGCGGCCTGCCCAAGGCCAAGGTGCTGGCCGCCGTGATCCGGATGCTGGAGATCACCCTGATCCGCGTCGGCAACGACGAGTACGCCAAGACCAACAAGAGCTTCGGCCTGACCACGATGCAGAAGCGCCACGTCACCCTGACCGGCGCCGGCGCGGTGTTCAGCTTCCGCGGCAAGAGCGGCAAGCAACACAGGACCGGCTTCCACGACCGGCGCCTGGCGAGGATCGTCAGGGCCTGCGCCGACCTGCGCGGCCAGCGGCTGTTTCAGTACGTCGACGAGGACGGCCAGACCCACGGGATCACCTCCGGCGACGTCAACGATTACCTGCGCGAGGCGATGGGCGACGACTTCACGGCCAAGGATTTCCGCACCTGGTTCGGGACGGTCGGCGCGGCGCGGGCCCTGTGTCTGCAAGAGGCGCCGGGCAGCGCCACGGCCGCCAAACAGGCGGTCAACGCCTGCGTGAAGGCGGTGGCCGGGGTGCTGGGCAACACGCCCGCCGTCTGCCGCAAGGCCTACATCCACCCCGCGGTGATCGAGGCCTTCAGTCAGGGACGTCTGAAGCTCAAGACCTCGGCCTCTGAACGCGGTTTCGAGACCGCGGTGCTGCGGATGCTGGAAGCCGCCTGAGGGCAGAGGTCGGCGAGGACGCAGGCCTTGCACCCAGGAGCTAGCGCGTGACAGGTCTCCTGAGCGTGCCGCTTCATGAGCCGGTGCAGTTCGTAGAGATCATCCGCGTCCCAGCCGGGCTCGAGGATCGCCGTCAGCTCCTGGTGGGCGCGATCGAGGTTCTGGACCGCAGCCACGAGCCCGAGACGATTGGCCAGCCGGGCGACGTCGGTGTCGACGACCAGGACGGGACGGGCGAGGCTGCTGAAGTTGAGCACCGACGCGGCGACCTTGGGACCGACCCCCAGCAGGTTGCGCAGCTTGCGGAAAGCGACCTCCGTCGGCAGGTCGCCGATGAAATCCAGGCTCAGATCGCCCCGGCGCGCACGCAGGATGGTGAAGGCTTCGACCAGCCAGATCGCCTTGGCATGGGCATGGGTGACATCGGCGATCAGGACCTCGACCGCCGCAGGCCCGGCCTCGATGACCTCGCCCCAATCCTCGAACCTTGCCCGCAACAAGTGGAAGGCCGTCCAGGAGACCTCATCCAGGGTGCGGCCGCCCAGTTCCGAGCGCACCAGCTGATCAAGAGGCGACAGCCGCTCGCGCGGACGCAGGTCGCCGAAAATGGCGCGCAGCGTCGCCCGTACACGCGGGAGCGGGCGGTCATTCTTGACGTGAAGGCGAGGCTGCATGGGATCGCTCCGGAACGGAACAAACACGGAACACTTGGCGGCGCGGCGAGTCAAGGAGCCGTACCGGCGGACGCCTTTTCGCTGGCCACCCCTGCCCTCCCGCGTATGGTGATCGGCAATAATCAACGACGTCCGGGGAGGGACACCATGGCTGGCGCCAAACTTCGTTTCGGGGCGTTCATCGCGCCGTTTCATCCGCTTCGCGAGAACCCGACCCTGGCGCTGGAGCGGGACCTCGAACTCGTCCAGCACATGGATCGCCTCGGCTACGAGGAAGCCTGGATCGGCGAGCACCACTCGGCCGGCTACGAACTGATCGCCAGCCCCGAGCTGTTCATCGCCACCGTGGCCGAGCGTACGAAGCACATCCGCCTCGGCACCGGCGTCTCGTCCCTGCCCTACCACCACCCGCTGATGCTGGCCGACCGCATCAACCAGCTCGACCACATCACCCGCGGCCGGGTGATGTTCGGCGTCGGCCCGGGCGCGCTGCCCTCTGACGCCTTCATGATGGGCATTCCCGTCTCGGCCCAGCGCGACCGCATGGACCAGGCGCTCGACGCCATCGTCGAGCTGCTGCGCGGCGGCCAGGTGTCGATGAAGACCGAGTGGTTCGAGCTCAACGAAGCCCGCCTGCAGATGACGCCATTCAGCCGGCCGTCGGTGGAGATTTGCGTCGCCAGCCAGGTCTCGCCGACCGGGGCCAGCGCGGCCGGCCGTCATGGCGTCGGCCTGCTGTCGATCGGGGCGACCCAGAGCGGCGGCTTCAACGCCCTCGCCTCCAACTGGGCGATCGCCGAGGAGAAGGCCCGGGACGCCGGCAACACCATGGACCGCGACAAATGGCGTCTCGTGGGCCCCATGCACGTGGCCGAGACCCGCGAGCAGGCCCGTGAGGACGTCCGCCACGGGCTGCAGGACTGGCTCTACTACTTCCAGGAGGTCGCGGCCCTGCCGCTGGCCCCGCAGGACGGCAGCGACCCGGTCGACGCCCTGATCGCCTCGGGCATGGCCGTGATCGGCACGCCCGAGGACGCCATCGCCCAGATCGAGCGGCTGCAGACCCAGTCCGGCGGCTTCGGCGCCTTCCTGATGATGGACCACAACTGGGCCAACTGGGACGCCAAGAAGAAGTCCTACGAGCTGATCGCCCGCTATGTGACGCCGAAGTTCCAGGGCCTCAACGAGAACCGCGAGGTGTCGCTGAAGTGGGCGGCCGAGAACCGCCCCCGCTTCATCGGCGAGGCCATGGCCGCCGTCGGCGCCCGGGTCGCCCAGCATATCCAGGAGAAGGGGACCGAGAACATCCGTCCCGAGATCCTTGCCGCCATGGGCATGGACAAGAAGCCGGGCGAATAGCGGTCAGTCGAACCAGCGCCCGAGCAGGCTGCGCTTCTCGGGCTGCCCCGCCAGCTTCCGCACGGCGGCCTCCAGGACCTTGCGACGCTGGGTCCTGAGGTCCGGGCGGTCGGCCTTCTCTCGCGCGATGCGCAGGGCGTCGTCGCCATGCAGCTTGGTCAGGTACTGAACTTCGACGACGACTTCCCTGTGGAAATCCTCGCTGCCTCGCAAACTGCCGAACATGCCTGCTCCTGCGCCATGGATCACGACGGCGCCGCCCGACCTGGGTGGACCCCGCCCCATACCTCCCCCGGCGGACGGCGAAATTCAGGCCAAACCACGGTCATGCCCTGGCCGTGGCTCCAACACCTCGTGGCGCCCAGCTTCGGGGCAGCGGCGCCGTCCGTCCGCACCGGCGCAGCGCGGTGAAAGACGCACGCCTGGCTAGAGAAGACGACCTGCGATTCAATGCCTTAGCTATTGGCAGGCTACGGGCGCTGACGTCGGCCGGTCAGCGCCGGCGCAGGTCCTTGAGAACCTCACGCGCCGCGTTGTGGCCCGGAGCCCCGGTGACGCCGCCGCCGGGGTGCGTCCCCGCCCCGCACATGTAGAGGCCCGGGACCGGCGCACGATGCGCCCCATGCCCCAGAACGGGACGGGCCGAGAACAGCTGATCGAGACTGAGGGCGCCGTGGAAGATGTCCCCGCCGATCAGGCCGAAGTCGCGCTCAAGGTCGAGCGGGCTCTTGATCTGACGCCCCAGCACCGACGCCTTGAAGCCCGGCGCCCAGCGATCGACCGTCTCGATCATCAGATCGGCGACCTCGTCGCGGTGGTCGTCCCACGGCCGCCCGCCAGACAGCGTCGGCGCGACGTGCTGGCAGAACAGGCTGGCGACATGCTGTCCGGCGGGGCTGAGGCTGTCGTCCAGGGTCGAGGGGATCAGCATCTCCACGATCGGCTCACGCGACCAGCCGTGGGCGCGCGCGTCCATCCAGGCCCGCTCCATATAGGCGAGGCTGGGGGCGATGATGATGCCGGCGGTCAAATGGTCGCCGGGCTCCGGCAGGCAGGTGAAGCGCGGCAGTTCCGACAGCGCGACGTTCATGCGGAAGGTGCCCGATCCGGAGCGGTAGCGGCCGATCCGTTCCTTGAAGTCCGCGGGCAACACGGCCGGATCCACGAGTCGCTCGAACAGGATCTTGGGGTGGGTATTGGATATCACCGCCCGCGCCCGCAGCGTCTCGCCGGTCTCGGTGACGACGCCGACCGCCCTGCCCTGCTCGGTCAGAACCTCGGCGACGCCCGCGCTGGTGCGGATCTCGACGCCCTGCTCGCGGCACGCGGCGGCCATGGCCTGGGTGATGGCCCCCATACCGCCGACGGCGTGACCCCAGGCGCCCTTCTTGCCGTTCACCTCGCCGAAGACGTGGTGCAGCAGGACGTAGGCCGAGCCGGCCGCATAGGGGCTGGCGTAGTTGCCGACGATGCCGTCGAAGCCCAGCACCGCCTTGATGGGATCGCTCTCGAACCAGCCGTCCAGCCAGTCGCCGGCCGACTGCGAGAACAGCGCGAGCAGGTCGCGGCGCGCGGTGACATCGAGCTTCGACAGCTTGCGACCAAGGCCGGCGGCCTTGAACAGGTCGGGGAGCGCGGCGGTGATGCCGCCCTCGACCCTGTTGGGCGGGGTCTGCAGGACCAGGTCGCGCAGCACGTCGGCGA
>JAZJXN010000239.1:0-4415 GCA_040390885.1 Pseudomonadota bacterium
CGGCGGCAGCACTTCGTCCAGCTCATGGTCGTCGCGCAGATAGGCGTGGGCGAGGACGTAGTCGCCGATCGTCTGGCTGCCGCGCAGCCCGCCGCAGTGGCCGATCATCAGCCAGGCTTCCGGGCGCATGACGGCGAGGTGGTCGGTGATGGTCTTGGCGTTGGACGGGCCGACGCCGATGTTGACCAGGGTGATGCCCCGGCCGCCCGGCGCCATCAGGTGATAGGCCGGCATCTGGTGACGCCGCCAAGGGCCGCTGGCGATGGCCATCTCCGGGTCAGGCGTCTCGGCGGTGACCACGATGTTCCCGGGGGCCGACAGCGCCGTATAGGCCGTGCCCGGGGTCTTCAGCTGCTCACAGCCCCAGCGCACGAACTCGTCGACGTAGCGGTGGTAGTTGGTGAACAGGATGTACTGCTGCACGTGCTCGGCCGGCGCGCCGGTGTAGTGCTTGAGCCGGGCCAGCGAGAAGTCGGTGCGCAGACCGTCGAACAGGGCCAGCGGGCGGTCGTCCTCCAGCGCCAGGTTCCACAGGCCGTCGGCCAGCTCGTCGCCGATGTAGGCCAGCTCGGTGGTGGGGAACCAGCGGGCGATCTCCTGGGCGCTGACGTCGGCCATGACCAGGTCACCGCCATCCAGCACGTAGGGGAACGGGATCTCCTGCAGCGAGCGGCCGACTTCCAGGGTGACCCCGAAGTCCTGGATCATCAGCGCCAGCTGCTCGACCAGGTAGTCGCGGAACATCGCGGGGCGGGTGACGGTGGTCGAGTAGCTGCCGGGCACGCCGATGCGGGCGTAGGCGCGGCTGATGCGGGGGTAGCCGCTCTCGCCGTTCCAGTGCAGCCGCAACTCGGGATAGGCGTAGGTCCCGTCCAGCCGCGCCGCGGGATCGGGTCGGGTTCCGTCGATCAGGAAGGCTTTGAGGGCGGCCCGGAGGGCGGAAACGGATCGGTCGTATTCTTCGATAAGCCGCTCGACGATGGCGGCTGCGTCTTTCTCATGGTTCATGCCCGCTTATAGCGATTTCACGTGAAGCTGGCGAGACAGGGCGTCTTGCGACGGCGGGAACCGGGGCCACATAAGGGGCCATGAACAACACAGTCCGCACCTTCATGCTCCTGGCCGGCCTCACGGCCATCTTCGTCATGGCCGGCTTCTTCATCGGCGGCTCCACCGGCATGGTCATCGCCCTGGTGCTGGCCGGCGGCATGAACCTGTTCAGCTACTGGAACGCCGACAAGATCGTGCTGAAGATGTACGGCGCGATCCTGGTCGACGATGGTCACCCGGACGCGCTGATCCGAAACTACGTCCTCGACGTCTGGGAGATGGCCGACGGCGCCGGCCTGCCGCGTCCCAAGGTCTATGTGATCCAGGACGACCAGCCGAACGCCTTCGCCACCGGCCGCAATCCCCAGAACGCCGCCGTGGCCGCCAATGTCGGCCTGCTGAAGCTGCTCACCCGCCGCGAGATCCGGGGGGTGATGGCGCACGAGCTGGCCCATGTGCAGAACCGCGACACCCTGACCATGACGGTCACGGCGACCATCGCCGGGGCGATCTCGGCCCTGGCCAACATCGCCTTCTTCTTCGGCGGCGACCGCGACCGGCCGGCCGGGATGATCGGGACCATCCTGATCGCCGTGCTGGCGCCGATCGCCGCCGCCCTGGTCCAGATGGCGATCAGCCGCCGCCGCGAGTACGAGGCCGACAAGCACGGCGCCGAGATCTGCGGCGATCCGGCGGCCCTGGCCGACGCGCTGAGCCGGATGGAGGCCTACGTCCATGGCGGCGCGGTCAACGAAACCGCAGAGCGCAATCCAGCCACCGGGCAGATGTTCATCATCAATCCGCTGCTCGGTCGGGGCGCCGACAACCTGTTCTCGACCCACCCCGCGACCGCCAACCGGGTCAAGGCGCTGCTGGCGATGCGCGGCGGCGGCGCGCCTCGGCCTGCGGCCCGCGAGCCGGCGGCGAGGCCGGGCGGCACCGCCGTCCCCCGGACCGGCGTCAGAAAGGGTCCGTGGGCCTGATCCGGCCGAGACTGGCGCGGTCGCCGCGTCGCTCCTAGACTCCCGCTCCATGATCCGCACGGTGCTCCTCTACGGAACGGCGCTGGCGCTGGGCGCGGTGGCGCTGCAGTGGATGGACTATCGCCTCTGGACCCGCGCCCACGGGGCCGAGGTCTGGATTGCGCTGCTGGCGGCCGCCTTCCTTGGTCTCGGCGTCTGGGTCGGCGCCCGGCTGGTGCGGACCCGCGTCGAGACGGACTTCGCGCTCAACGACGCGGCGCTGGTCCAGCTCGGCATCACCCGGCGTGAACACGAGGTGCTGGGACTGCTCGCCGCCGGCCTGTCGAACAAGGACATCGCCAGGCGTCTTGGCCTCTCCCTCAACACGGTGAAGACCCACATCGCGCGGCTGTACGAAAAACTCGAGGCGGCGCGCCGCACCGACGCCGTCGTGCGAGCCCGTGAGCTGCGACTGATCCCCTGATCTTTCGGGCGATTTTGCCGAAGTCACCCTTTCGGGCGATTGTCTCCACCGGCGGGCCGTCCTTGCGTGAGGAGGCAACCACCACAGGGGACAAACCCATGCTCCGCACCATCCTTCTCTTCGGCCTCGCCGCCGGCGTCATCGTCGCCACGCCGATGTTCTCGCTGCTGGTCTTCGGGGAATCCGAGGCCAGCCATTCGATGGTCACCGGCTATCTGCTGATGCTCCTGGGCCTCAGCCTGATCTTCGTGGCCGTGAAGCGCCACCGCGACCGCGCGCTGGGCGGCGTCATCCGCTTCCTGCCCGCGTTCCTGATGGGACTGGGCATCAGCGTCGTGGCCGGGATCGTCTACGTCATCGGCTGGGAGATCTCGCTTGCCGCCACCCACTTCGCGTTTGTCGACGACTACGGCGCGGCGATGATCGAGGCCGCGCGCGCCAAGGGCGCCTCGGCCGCGGAGCTGGCGCGGGTCGCCGGCGAGGTGGAGAAGTTCCGGACGCAGTACGCCAATCCGCTGTTCCGGCTGCCGATGACCTTCGTCGAGATCTTCCCGGTGGGACTGCTGGTCTCGCTCGTCACCGCCGCCCTGCTCCGCAACAGCCGCTTCCTGCCGCAACGGACGGCGCGGACCTCGTCGGCGGCCTGACGACGCGCAAGCGCATGGACTAGCGACGCATTCCCGGCGAAACAGGCGAGGAGCTTTCGCCGGGGAACCCCATGAATCGCCTGTTCACAGCCTTCATCGTCGCCGCCATGGTGCTGGGGATCCTCGTCGGCTGGATCTGCCACGTCACCCTCGACGCCGAGCAGGGGGCGACCGCCGCCGTCTGGTTCAAGGTCGTCACCGACGTCTTCCTGCGGCTGATCAAGATGATCATCGCGCCGCTGGTGTTCTCGACCCTGGTCGCCGGGATCGCCCACATGGGCGACGCCGCCAGCGTCGGCCGGGTTGGCGCCAAGACCATGGGCTGGTTCATCACCGCCTCGATCTTCTCCCTGCTGCTGGGTCTGGCGATGGTGCATCTGCTGCAGCCGGGCGTCGGTCTGAGCCTGCCGATCCCCGAGACGGTCACCGGCGTCGACGCCACCAAGCTGACCATCCAGGAGTTCATCACCCACGTCTTCCCGTCGTCGATCTTCGACGCCATGGCCAAGAACGAGATTCTGCAAATCGTGGTATTCTCGATCTTCGTCGGCGTCGCCGTGGCCTCGCTGGACGACAAGGCGCCGGCGATCCTGACCCTGGTCGAGCAGATGGCTGCCATCATGCTCAAGGTCACCAACTACGTGATGAAGCTGGCCCCGCTGGCGATCTTCGCGGCGCTGGCCGGGACGGTGGCCAAGTACGGCCTCGATATCCTGGCGGTCTACGCCAAGTTCATCGGCGGATTCTACATCTCGCTGGGCGTGCTCTGGGCCATGCTGGCCTTCGCCGGCTTCGTCATCGTCGGCCCGCGTATCCTGCGGCTCCTGGGCCGGGTTCGCCAGCCGACCCTGCTGGCGTTCGCCACCGCCAGCTCCGAGGCCGCCTATCCGCGCACCCTCGAGGAGCTTGAGAAGTTCGGCGTCTCCAAGAAGGTCGCCTCGTTCGTGCTGCCGCTCGGCTACTCGTTCAATCTCGACGGGTCGATGATGTACTGCACCTTCGCGACCCTGTTCATCGCCCAGGTCTACGGCATCGACATGACGATCGGCCAGCAGATCACCATGCTGCTGCTGCTGATGGTGACGTCCAAGGGCATGGCGGGCGTCCCCCGCGCCTCACTGGTCGTGATCGCCGCCACCCTCGCCTACTTCGACCTTCCGGAAGCGGGCATCGCCCTGATCCTGGCCGTCGACCATCTGCTCGACATGGGCCGCAGCGCCACCAACGTCGTCGGCAACTCCGTCGCCGCCGCCGTGGTCGCCAAGTGGGAAG
>JAZJXN010000240.1:0-4912 GCA_040390885.1 Pseudomonadota bacterium
CGAAGGCCTGAAGTCGGTCGCCGCCGGCATGAACCCGATGGATCTGAAGCGCGGC
The DNA here is from genome assembly GCA_040390885.1 of Pseudomonadota bacterium. Classification (GTDB taxonomy): domain Bacteria; phylum Pseudomonadota; class Alphaproteobacteria; order Caulobacterales; family Caulobacteraceae; genus Caulobacter. Next base: position 56 of record JAZJXN010000240.1, read on the forward strand.
ATCGACAAGGCCGTGATCAAGGTCGTCGAAGAGATCAAGAAGACCTCCAAGAAGGTCTCGGCCAACAGCGAAATCGCCCAGGTCGGCACCATCTCGGCCAACGGCGACGCTGAAGTCGGCGAAATGATCGCCCGCGCCATGGAAAAGGTCGGCAACGAAGGTGTCATCACCGTCGAGGAAGCCAAGACCGCCGAAACCGAACTCGACGTCGTCGAAGGCATGCAGTTCGACCGCGGCTACCTGTCGCCCTACTTCATCACCAACGCCGACAAGATGGAAACGGTGCTCGAAGAGCCCCTGATCCTGCTGTTCGAAAAGAAGCTCTCAGGTCTGCAGCCGCTGCTGCCGGTGCTGGAAGCCGTCGTCCAGTCGGGCCGTCCGCTGCTGATCATCGCCGAGGACATCGAAGGCGAAGCCCTGGCCACCCTGGTGGTCAACAAGCTGCGCGGCGGTCTCCGCGTCGCCGCCGTCAAGGCGCCGGGCTTCGGCGATCGCCGCAAGGCGATGCTGGAAGACCTCGCCATCCTGACCGGCGCCCAGGTCGTCAGCGAAGATCTCGGCATCAAGCTTGAGAGCGTCACGCTCGAAATGCTTGGCAAGGCCAAGAAGGTCACCATCACCAAGGACGACACCACGATCGTCGACGGTTCGGGTGACAAGGCCGGCATCGAAGCCCGCATCTCGCAGATCAAGAAGCAGATCGAAGACACGACCTCGGACTACGACAAGGAAAAGCTGCAAGAGCGTCTGGCCAAGCTGGCCGGCGGCGTTGCGGTCGTCCGCGTCGGCGGCGTGACCGAAGTCGAAGTTAAGGAAAAGAAGGACCGCGTCGACGACGCCCTCAACGCGACCCGCGCGGCCGTGGAAGAAGGCATCGTCCCCGGCGGCGGCATCGCGCTGCTGAAGGCCTCGCTGGTCCTCGAAGGTCTCGCCGGCGACAACGCCGACCAGACCGCCGGCATCGCCATCGTCCGTCGCGCCCTGCAGGCTCCGATCCGTCAGATCTCGGAAAACGCCGGCGTCGAAGGTTCGATCGTGGTCGGCAAGGTCCTGGAATCGAAGGATCCGTCCTTCGGCTTCAACGCCCAGACGGAAGAGTACGGCGACCTCGTGAAGATGGGCGTCATCGACCCCGCCAAGGTCGTCCGCACGGCTCTGCAGGACGCGGCTTCGGTCGCCGGCCTGCTGATCACCACGGAAGCGGCGATCGTCGAGGCCCCGAAGAAGGCGGCCGCCGGCGGCGGCATGCCGGGCGGTATGCCCGGCGGCATGGGCGACATGGACTTCTAGTCCAGGCGCGTTCAGCTTCGCTGAAATGATTGAGGGCGGCTCCGGCGACGGGGCCGCCCTTTTTCTTTGTTAGGCTCAGTCATCCCCCTGGGGGGAGGATTGCCGGCTACCGCTCGTCCCGCGGTCCGATCACCATCTGGCCGATCCAGTTGACGATGCCCATCACGATCGCGCCGAACAGGGCGGGCCAGAAGCCCGCGACCGTGAAGCCTTCGAGGAAGTAGGCCGTCAGGCTGAACATCGCCGCGTTCACCACCACCAGGAACAGACCCAGCGTCAGGAAGGTCACCGGGAGGGTCAGCAGCACCACGATCGGCCGGATGATGGCGTTGATCACGCCCATGATCAGGGCCGCGGTGATCAGGGTGGTGCTGTCGACGATGTCGACGCCAGGGACAAAGCTGGCGGCGAGCCAGAGGCCCAGCATGCCCACAATCGTGCGCAGGATCAGTCGGAGGATCAGCATGGCGGCCCCTTTAGCGTTGAGCGCCGAGCCTAGCCGCAGAACCGCGGCCGCTCCAAGCGCCATCAGCGGGCTGGATCGGCGATCGATGTTCGGCCAGTCTGGGGCGCATGACGCCCGTTCTGCTCGCCGTCGCCCTGATGTTCGCCCCGATGGGGCCACCGCCGACCCCGCCCGTCATTTCGGACGCGGGGCGGGCGGTGATCGGCGAGTGGCAGGCGGCGCTCGACGCCGTCCGCGTGCGTCAGGCGCAGGCCGGGCCGCCGAAGACCGCCGGCGAGGCTGTGAGCCGGATGGCCGAGCTTGACCGCGAAGGCGAGGCGGCCACCACCGCCTTCGCCGACGCCGGCCTCGACGCGGCCGACCTGGCCGGCGTCAACCTGATCGCCGGCTTCACCCTGCGCAGGCTGGCCCACGACAACATCGAGGCGCTGCAGGCCAGGTTGCCGCCCGGCGGCTGGTTCCGGATCTCGCGCGACGGCGCGGTGGCGACGCACGACGCCTGGTGGATCGTGTGGCGATCGGAGGACAAGGCCTTCACCGCCACGGCGCTCAAGCGCATGGCGCCGCTGGCCCGCAAGGGCGAGGTCGCGGGCGAGGACTATGCGCGCCTTTACGACCGCGCCGCCGTCGAGGCCGGGCGGCCGCAGGTCTACGGCAGCTACTGGATGTGTCGCGAGGGCCAGTTGATCCTGCCCGACCTAGCCGAACCGGAGACGGTCGACAGCCGCCGCGCCAAGGTCCGCTGGCGCGAAACCCTGGCGGCCACGAAGGCGCGGCTGAAGATCGGCGAGCCCTGCTAGCGGCCTACTCGGCCGGGAGCAGGTTTTCCTGGCGCTTGGCCATGAGCTTGTCGAACTCGCCCCAGACGCCCTCTTCGCCGTGCCACTGACCCTTGGTCGCGGCCTTGCTGTATTCGGTCGACCGCGCCTCGAAGAAGTTGGCGTGCTCGACGCCGCTGAGCATCGATTGCAGCCAGGGCAGCGGGTTTTCCTTCACGCCGTAAACTTCCGGCAGCTGCAGCTGGCGCAGGCGCCAGTCAGCGATGAAGCGGATGTAGTTCTTGATGTCCTGCGGGACCATGCCCTGCACCGGGCCCATCTCGAAGGCCAGGTCGATGAACTTGTCTTCCATCTCGACCACGGTCTTGCAGCAGTCGACGATGTCGTCGGCCACGGCCTTGGTCACCGCGCCGGTCTCCTTGTTGAAGGCGTGGTAGAGCTTGATGATGCCCTCGCAGTGCAGGCTCTCGTCCCGCACCGACCACGACACGATCTGGCCCATGCCCTTCATCTTGTTGAAGCGCGGGAAGTTCATAAGCATCGCGAAGCTGGCGAACAGCTGCAGGCCCTCGGCGAAACCGCCGAACATGGCGAGGGTGCGGGCGATGTCGCCGTTCGTCTCGACGCCGAACTTCTGCATGAAGTCGTGCTTGTCGCGCATGGCCTCGTACTCGAGGAAGGCGGCGAACTCGCTCTCGGGCATGCCGATCGTCTCGAGCAGCAGGGCGTAGGCGGCGATGTGGATGGTTTCCATGTTGGCGAACGACGCCAGCATCATCTTCACCTCGGTCGGTTTGAACACCCGACCGTATTTCTCCATGTAGTTGTCCTGCACCTCGATGTCGGCCTGGGTGAAGAAGCGGAAGATCTGCGTCAGCAGATTGCGCTCGCTGTCGGTCAGGTTGACGGCCCAGTCCTTCATGTCCTCGCCCAGCGGGACCTCTTCAGGCATCCAGTGGACCTGCTGCTGCTTCTTCCACATGTCGAACGCCCACGGGTACCGGAACGGCTTGTAGGCCGCGGAAGGCGTGAGCAGGCCGGGCGTGGTGATCAGCTTGGAAGCCATGGCGGTGGCGAACTCCGGACGGACGGGCGGACAGGAATCGAGAAGGCGGGTAGGCTCAGTCACCGTAGCAAACTCACGCGGCGCATCTAGTGGGCATGCTGACGCAACCCACAAGATGTTGTGAGACTGTGGATAAAAGATGATGAAGACATCGTTGACGATCTTCGGCGCCGCGGGATCGGGCAGCGTGCCTGTCGAGGCGGCGATGACCTTGATCGGCCTCGACTACGAGGTCGTCGAAGGGGCGACCTGGGAGCACGATCCCCAGGTCCTGGACCGGGTCCGCCAGGTCAACCCGCTGGTCCAGATCCCGGCGGTGGTCCTGCCCGATGGCGAGATCCTCACCGAAAGCGCGGCGATCCTGATCTGGCTGGCGGACAGCCACCCCGAGGCGCGGCTCGGTCCCGCCGTCGGTGACCCGTTGCGTGGACGGTTCCTGCGCTGGATGACCTTCATCCCGGCCGCCATCTATTCGCTGTTCTGGGTGCGCGACGAGCCGTCACGCCTGGGCGGTCCGGATCCGGCCGTGCAGGATCGCATCAAGGCGGCCACGGCCGAGCGCATCGCCGACTGCTGGCGGATGATGGACAGCCAGATCGCGCCCGCCGGCGACTACCTGCTCGGCGACGAGGTCTCGGTGCTGGACCTCTATGTGACGGTGGTCAGCCGCTGGGGCCCGGGCCGCAACCGCTTCTACCGCGAGGCGCCGATGATGACGCCGATCGTCAAGCGGGTCGACGCCGATCCGCGTCTGGCCGGGTTCTGGCCCGAGCGGTTCGCGTTCGATCCGGGCTGGGAACGCTAGCTCAGCCCAGCAGCAGCGTCGCGCGGACGCGCGTCAGCCAGTAGTTGGCCCAGGGCGGCAGGCCCGCGCCCTTTGTCCAGACCGTCGGATCAACATGTCCGCGAAGCCGACGCAGGTGGGCGCGCGCCGCGCGCCCCTGTCCCGCCGCCACCAGGGTCCGCGCCAGCCAGCCGTCCGCCAGCCGCAGGGCATAGGGGTCGGCGTCCGCCGGCGGGTTCAGAACCTCCTCGGACGCGGCCAGAAGCGCTTCCCGGACCTCAAGCCCGCGGTAGTAGGCGCGGGCCTGCGACCGCGCCGTCGGGCCTTCGCCGAACAGGGCGAGGAAGGTGTGCTGCTCGAAATGGGCCCGGGCGACCACGGCCAGGGTGCCGGGTCGTGACCAGGCACGGTAGCGCTCGGCCACCGCCCACATGTCCTCCTGCGAGCCGCCGCGCCGCCAGGCGCGCGCCGC
>JAZJXN010000240.1:4922-9543 GCA_040390885.1 Pseudomonadota bacterium
TGACAGCAGCTCGACGAAGGCGGAGGCGGGGACGGCGGCGGCGTCGACCAGCAGGGTCTCGACCTCGTCGACCTCGTCGCGCGGGAGCTCCGAGGCGGCCGAGGCGAGGAAGGCGGCCGCCAGGCCGTGGTGCGGATCGACGGCGATCGCCGCCCAGAGCTGGCTGGTGGCCTCGGCGAAGCCGCGTGAATAGCGCTCGAGCGTATGGTCGGCGGCGGGGCCGGCGAGGCGGGGGCCGCGGATCCGCTTTGCGCGGTAGCGGCCGATGCCGCCGGCGATGGTCCGGCCCAGTACATCCTCGGGCCCGTCGACGAGACCGTCGAGGCAGGTGTCGAGCGGCGACGCGAACGCGAGTTCGACGATCTGGCTATAGGCGGCCTGCGGGGGCAGGGCGGCGATGTGGCGCTTGAGCCCGGCCCAGTCCGAACGGCGGAAATAGTCGATCGAGTGCACGGATCCCCCGGGCGATGCGGTCAATCGGCATAGCCCATGGTTGCGGCGGACGACAGTCTGTCCCAGCGTCAGCCTTGCGGGCCCTAGTTGCCGCGGGGCGGCGTGCGATCGACGCTCATCGACTTAAGCGTCAGCCGGTCGCCCTGGATCGCGAACGCCGCTTCGGCCGAGCCGCCGGACGGGCAGCAGTTGGCGTCGTCGTCCTTCCACAGCATCGTCTCCATGGTCAGGGTCTTCCAGTCGTAGATCACGCCCTTCCAGACGCCGACCCCGGCGGGCAGCTGCCGGTCGAACGGCTTGCGCCAGGCGTCGATCTCGAGATCGCGCCAGCCGCCCGCGACGGGTCGGAAGATGAGCTCGGCATTGAACACGCCGGTGCCGCCATGGATCGAGGGTACGATCAGCAGGGGGCCGGCGGGCGAGGCCACGACCTCGGGCGGCGCCGGGATGTCGCCGTCGAAATTCCACATGACCGGCTTCAGGAAGCCCGGCCGGTCGGCCTGGAGCACAACCACGCCACGCGTGAAACCGTCCTCGCTGGACGGCCCCTGCAGCTGGAAGAACAGGCCGCCGTAGGGCGCCGAGCCGGGCACCGGGCCCGACGACTCGACCTTGCAGCCGGTGATCGCGACATCGATGCAGACGCGGCCCAGGTCGTCGTCGCGGATGCGGGCGGCGGTCGCGCGACCGGCCCGCGCCGTCTCGTCGGTCAGCGCCTGGATCCGGAACTGGTAGCGTTCGGTGAGCTGGGCGATGTTGACCGTCTTCACCGGCTGGCCGTCATCGCCGCGGCTGCGCTCGGCGAGGAAGTCGCGCTGACCCGCCCTCAGGCTGACCGGCGTCGGTGTGATGGCGACAGCAGCGGCGTAGGCGGCGGCCATCTGGCGGTCGAGCCTGGCCAGCTCGGGGTTGGCGCAGATCGCCTTCTCCACCGGCGTCGCGGCCTTGGCGCAGTCGAAGCTGGGGCCGGCAGACGCCGCGGAGACGGCGGCCGGGGCGGGGGCGGCCGCCAGGAGAAAGGCCGCCAGAATCCATCGCTTGCTCATGGCGGAACACTGTTACGGGCTCGCGGCCAGTGCAAGCGGCGGCTTACTCGTGAGGCGGCGAGCGGCGCTCACGGTCATCGCTCAGGGCCCGGCCAAGCGCGGTCGTCAACGCCGAGAGCCTGCCGAGGCGGGCGCGCCAGCGGTCGCCCTGAGAGCGGATCTTGTGGCGCGCGGGGGCGGTGGGCGGCGTCATGCGGCGTCCTTCAGGCGAGACTCGGAAAGGCAGGCCCCAACGCCGTGGCGACGCCGGGGCCCGAGGTGCGCTAGGCGGTGGCGCCGCCGTCGACGCTGAGGGTCGTGCCGGTGATGAAACCGGCCGAGGGGCTGGCGAGGAACGCGACCGCGGCGGCGATGTCGTCGGGCTGGCCGTAACGGCCGAGCGGAATGCTGGCGAGCATGCCGGCCGCCGCCGGGCCGTCGGCCGGGTTCATGTCGGTGTTGATCGGCCCCGGCTGGACGAGGTTGACGGTGATGCCGCGTGGGCCGAACTCCTTGGACCACACCTTGTTGTAGCCCTGCACGGCGGCCTTGGTGGCCGAGTAGTCGCCCAGGCCCGGGAAGCCTCGCTCGGCCACGACCGAGCCGATGGTGATGATCCTGCCATGGTCGGGCAGCAGCGGGGCGGCGGTGCGCACGGCGGCGACGACGGCCTTCACATTGATGGCGAACTGACGGTCGAACGCTTCGGCGTCGTTTGCGGCGTCGCTGACGGCCCGGGCGATCGAGACGCCGGCGTTGTTGACGAGAATGTCGAGGCGGCCGAAGCGGTCGGCGACGGTGCGGACCAGGGCCTCGACCTGGGCGCTGTCGGCCTGGTCAGCCTGGAAGGCCTCGGCGCGAACGCCCAGGGCCTGGAGGTCGGCGACCACGGCCAGGGCCTTTTCAGGCGAGGCGCTGTAGGCGACGGCCACGTCGGCGCCGTCGGCGGCCAGCTTGCGGGCGATGGCCGCGCCGATGCCGCGCGAGGCGCCGGTGACGAGGGCGACCTTGCCGGAGAGGGGCTTGCTCATGTGCTTGTTCCTTGGAGGGTGTTGGTGGTGAAGGGGTAGGTCTGTCGTCGGCCGGCATCGACCCGCTTCTTGCCGCGGCTATCGGGTGTCGGACGGGAGCGTTTCGTGAGTCTGTCCGTTCTGTAGTGGACGCTACAGATGTGGAGTGGAAATCCAGCCGCAAGGGCATTATGTAGTGATCGATAAGAATTATTTCGGGAGACGATGCGGCGATGGGCAGACCCCGCGCCTTTGACAGGGACCAGGTCCTCGACCGGGCCATGGACGTCTTCTGGCGCCATGGCTACGAGGGCGCGTCTCTGGCCGAGCTGACCGCGACAATGGGCATCAATCCGCCCAGCCTCTACGCGGCTTTTGGCAGCAAGGAGGGGCTGTTCCGGGCGGTGCTCGAGCGCTACGGCCAGGGCCGGGCCAGCTTCATGGAGGATGTGCTCGGCGCCCCGACCTCGCGCCAGGTGGTAGAGCGCTTCCTGCGCGGCTCGGCGGAACTGGCCGGCGATCCGCGCAAACCGGCCGGGTGCCTTGTCCTGCAAAGCGGCCTGACCTGCGGCGTCGGTGGAGAGTCCGTGGCCGACGCGCTCAGTGAACAGCGCCGGGATCCGGAGTCCCGGCTGCGTGTGCGGTTCGAACAGGCCAGGGACGAGGGCGATCTGCCGTCCGGCGTCGACCCGGCGGCTCTGGCCCGCTACCTGGCGGCCGTGGTCCAGGGCATGAGCGTCCAGGCCGCCGGCGGCGCCACGCGGGCCGAGCTGCAGCAGGTCGCCGAAATGGCGCTGCGGACCTGGCCCGGGAACTAGGCCGGTTCCCGCGCGGGCGCTAAGCTGAGCTCAAGGACAGCTGGAGAGCCCACCATGACCGCCTATGTGATCCTGATCCGCGACAAGATGATCGACACCGAGAGGTTCGCGGCCTACGGCGCCAAGGCCAGGGAAGCGCGCGGCGGGCACGCGATCACGCCGCTGGCCTACTATGGTCGCTACGAGGTTTTGGAAGGACCGCCGGCCGAAGGGGCGGTGATCATGTCGTTCCCGACCTTCGAGGAGGCCAAGGCCTGGTACAACAGCCCGGCCTATCAGGCGGCGCTGCAGGACCGGCTGGCCGGCGCCGAATATCGGGTGATGATCGTCGAGGGAGTCCAGGCCCCTTAGGGCTCGGCGCGATCCAGCGCGCTGACGGTCACGTCCCCGGTGATCACGCGGATGCCGAGAAAGCGCATCTCGCCGTCATTGAAGCTGACTTCGTCCATGGCCACGTCGCGGCTGCGCTTGATGCGCGACTCGTCGCGGAGCGTCAGATGCAGGACCATGTCCTTGGCGCGGATGCCCTCACCCTGAGCCTGGGCGATCGCGTCGCGCAGCTGGGCGATGGTCGGGCTGGCCGGGAGACTGGGGGGTTGTTTTTTCTTGGTCATGACGCGGCTCCTGTGCGCGGACAGCGGCGGTAACGCGCCCCCGCGCTGAGCGCGGCGTCAGATTGGAAGCGGGGCGACCACTGGCCGCCCCGTCCCGAAGTTCGCGAATCCGGCATGCCGGATTCAATCGTGCTTAGTCAGCCGAAGACAGCTGACCAGCCGAGGACTTGCCGCTGCGGGCGTCCTTCTCGATTTCGTAGTTCAGCTTTTGGCCTTCGTGGATCGAGCCCAGGCCCGACCGCTCGACGGCCGAGATGTGCACGAAGACGTCGCCGCCGCCGTTGGTGGGCTCGATGAAGCCGAAGCCCTTGGTGGCGTTGAACCACTTGACAGTACCGGTAGCCATAGAATGTAGCCTTATAGATATTGGTATTCGGCCCACGAGATGTGGCCGATCGATCAAAAATCGGATTGTTGGGAGGAGTGGGCGTCCAGGTTACGCCTTAGCGATCCGGAAAATCCAGCCGAGCCAGATCGAAATTCGATACCGCCAATATTTCAGGAAAACGCCGAGGCGGCAAGGAATATGAATCCGAAGTCCCGGAGGGGGCCTCGCGCAGCCAATATTCGCGCGGTCGGATCGCGCGGTTTTCTGTGCCGGATAGCCTCCGCTCATCCCCGCGACGGCAGGGATGAGCGGACGGGGAGTGACCTAGGCGGCGACGCCGCGCGCGCCGGCCGGGCTGGCGGCGTTGAGGGCG
>JAZJXN010000240.1:9553-9940 GCA_040390885.1 Pseudomonadota bacterium
AGCAGGTTGACGAGGCAGAGGCCGAAGGCGATGGCGGCGGGCACGCTGAACGGGTGCACGCCGTAGGCAGCGAGACCGGGCCAGCGGTCGAGGAGGTTGAGGTGGGCGGTGAGGCCGCCGATCGCGGCGTGGGCCTCGGCCATGATCCGCCGCACGATGTCGCCGGCCGGCAGCACGTCGTGGACGCCGCCGGCGCTCTGACCCATGGCGAAGCAGGACTTGTCCGGGTCGAGGCCTTCGGTCTGGCCGCCGATGCCGCCGAGCGCGTTGTTGCGCACGCTGATGCCGGCTTGGATCGGGAACGGCTGGATGTCCTGCGGGCGGCTCTCCCAGTCGGCGACATAGGCGTTCTTCTGCACCCGCATCGGCTTGCCGCTGTAGCAGCGG
>JAZJXN010000240.1:9950-10610 GCA_040390885.1 Pseudomonadota bacterium
GGGCGCCCAGCGCCAGGCTGGCGGCGAGGCCGCGACCGTCATAGAGGCCGCCGGCGCCGACCACCGGAATCTTCAAGGCCTCGACGGCCTGGGCGATCAGCGGCAGCGTGCCGACCAGGCCGGTGTGCCCGCCGCCTTCGCCGCCCTGGCAGATGACCGCATCGCAGCCGGCCTGCTCGGCCTTCACCGCATGCTTCACCGCCCCGCAGACGACCATCACCTTGAGGCCGGCCTTCTTGAGCTTCTCCATGATCGGCATCGGCACGCCGAGCCCGGCAATGAAGGACGAGGCCCCTTCCGCGATGATCACATCGACGCTGTCGGTCAGGCTCTCGGGCGAGGCGGCCAGCAGGTCGACGCCGAACGGGCGATCGGTCAGAGAGCGGACCTTGCGCATCTGCTCGCGGATGAAGTCAGGGCTGGTGCCGGCCATGCCGAGCACGCCGTAGCCGCCGGCGTTGCAGACCGCCGCCGCCAGCTCGGCGTAGGACACGCCGCCCATGCCGGCGAGCAGGATGGGGTGCTCGATGTCGAGCATGTCGCAGAGAGGCGTGCGGAGGGACATGGCGCGTTTCCTTGGTCTTGTTGTTGGCCGCATCATCAGGCGCCGCGGAACTCTCCTCAACCGTGACGCAGCGGCAGCGTTGATCCTGCCCTCTG
>JAZJXN010000240.1:10620-18619 GCA_040390885.1 Pseudomonadota bacterium
CCGCAGGCGAGACGGAGGGGATCAGGCGAGCGACGTGCTGCGCGAGACCCCCTCAGTCACCGCTTCGCGGCGAAAGCTCCCCCAGAGGGGAGCTTCTAGGCTCCGCTAGAAGATCGCGTAGCCGCCGTCGATCAGGAAGCTGTCGCCCGAGTGGTAGCTGCTCGCGTTGGAGGCGAGGTAGACCGCGATGCCGCCGAAGTCGGCCGGCTCGCCCCAGCGGCGGGCGGGAACGCGGGCGATGACCTTGTTCTCGAACACGTCGCTGCCCTGGGCGCCGGCGGTCATGTCGGTGGCGATCCAGCCCGGCAGGATGGCGTTGGCGCGCACGCCGTAGCGGGCGTGCTCGACGGCGACAGACTTCATCATCGAGATCACCGCGCCCTTGGTGGCGGCATAGGCCTCGTTGCGGCCGGCGCCCTCGATGGCGGCCAGCGAGGCGACGCCGACGATGGAGCCGCCCGGATCACCGGCCTTGGCGCGCTCGACCATGTGCTTGCAGGCTTCGCGGAAGGTCCAGAACACGCCGTCCTGGTTCACCGCCAGGATCCGGCGATAGGTGTCGGTGTCCATCTCGATGAAGGACTTCGACAGGGCGCCGATGCCGGCGTTGGCGATGACGGTGTCGATCCGACCCATGGCGGTGACCGCCTCGACCATGCCGTTGACCACGGCGTCTTCGTTGGAAACGTCGACGACCTGAGCCTTCACCCGAACGCCGTACTGGGTCAGCTTGCCCTCGGCTTCCTGGTTGCGCTCGGCGTTGGAGCCCCAAATCACGATGTCCGAGCCGGAGGCGGCCAGCGCCTCAGCCATGCCAAGGCCGATCCCGCGGTTGCCGCCGGTGACGAGGCTGACCTTCCCGGTCAGATCGAAGGGCTTGTAGGTCATGGCGTCGTTGCTCCCGTGGTTTTTGAACATCTGTTTGGATGCCAAGAACCCGGAGCGGCGCGCGCCGTCAAGCGGCGAAGCGTGCGTAGGCTTCCTCGATGACCCGGCGCGTTTCGTCCCATTCAACCGCCGCCATGGCCTCCGCGCGGGTGAAGAACCGGGCGTCGGCGGCGTCGTCGCCGGCCACCGGCTCCCCGCCGGTCCAGCGGGCGGCATAGTCGATCATCACATAGTGACGCGTCGTCTCGCCGGTCTCGCGCGAGGTGAAGACGCCATCGACCACATCGAGCAGGCCGGTCAGCTCGGCGTCGACTCCGGTCTCTTCCTTGAGCTCGCGCAGGGCGGCCTCGGTCACCGGTTCCGACCATTCGATACGGCCGCCGGGCAGGCTCCACTGGCCGAGGCGTGGCGCGGTGCCGCGCTTGATCAGAAGCACCTGGTCGCCCTTCAGGCAGACCACGCCGACCGTGGGAACGGGACGCTGGGGGACGCCGGGGAGGGTCACAGGAACTCGGCTTTCAGGTCGACGCTGGACTTCACGCCGACGAACTTGAGGTTGCTCTCGAGCCACGCGTCGGCGGCCTTGCGGCCCCGGTCGCGCAGCCCGGTCAGGAAGGCCCAGTCGGTGTTGAATTTGGACGCCATGGTCAGGTCCGTCAGATGTCCGTCGGCGGTGATGGCGTGCATGAAGACGCGCCGGTAGCGGCCCTTGGCGGTGTCCTTCAGCAGCCCCTCGTCGAGCAGCTTCTGAACGAAGGCCACCGCGCGCAGTTCCGCCGACAGGGCGGCGTTGAAAGTGATCTCGTTGAGCCGGTCCATGATCTCGCCCGGCGTCTTTGGCAGGTCCTCGCGCACGAACGGATTGAGGCTGACGACCATCACGTCGTCGGGGGTGTCGGCGTAGAACAGCGGCCACAGCGGCGGGTTGGCCAGGTAGCCGCCGTCCCAGTAAGGCTCGCCGTCGATCTCCACCGCATGGAACAGCGTCGGCAGGCAGGCGGAGGCGAGCAGATGCTCGACGGTCAGCTCCTCGCGCTTGAAGATCTTGGCCTTGCCGGACCGAACGCCGGTGGCGGCGACGTACAGCGCGACCTCGCCGTGGGCGCGGATGGCGTCGAAGTCGACGGTCTTCTCGAGCACGTCCCTGAGCGGGTTCAGGTTGAACGGGTTGAACTCGTAGGGGCTGAGCTTGGCCCCGAAGCTTTCCGCCCAGCGCCAAGCCGGCGTCGCCTTCAGCCAGTCCGGTTGCATCATCGACGTCCAGACGCTGGAGTCGCCGAAGATCGTGCCGTTGCGGCTGTCGCTGTTGCTGGCCTTGCGCCAGAAGGCCTCCAGCGTCGCCTTGGCCCCGTCGCGGCCGCCGGTCGCCAGGCCGCTGATCAGGGCGGCGGCGTTCATCGCCCCGGCGGACGCGGCGGTGACCGCCTTGATCTCGATCCCGTCTTCCTCGAGCAGCCGCTCGATCACGCCCCATTCGAAGGCGCCATGCGATCCGCCGCCCTGCAGCGCCAGGCTGATCGGCCTGGGCTTGGTGGGGCGGGGTTTCACGCCGCCGTCCAGCCGCCGTCCACGCTCAGGGCCGCGCCGTTGACCGAGGCCCCCGCGTCGGAAACGAGATAGAGCAGCAGTCCCGCGAGCTGATCGATGGTGACGAACTGCTTGGTCGGCTGGGCCGCCAGGATGACATCCCGCATGACCTGGTCCTCGCTGATGCCGCGGGCCACGGCCTGGTCGGCGATCTGGGCCTCGACGAGCGGGGTCTTCACATAGCCGGGGCAGATCGCGTTGGCGGTCACGCCGGCCTGGGCCAGCTCGAGGGCGGCGGACTTGGTGAAGCCCACGACCCCATGCTTGGCGGCCACGTAGGCGCTCTTGAAGGGTGACGCCACCAGGCCGTGGGCCGAGGCGATGTTGACGATGCGGCCGCGGCCGGCGGCCTTCATCGGCGGGATCGCCGCCTTGGTCGCGTGGAACACCGAGTTCAGGTTGATGGCGATGATCCGGTCCCACTGTTCGGCCGGAAACTCGTCGATCGGCGCGACATGCTGGATGCCGGCGTTGTTGACGAGGATGTCGAGCCGTCCGAAGGCGCTCCGGGTCGAGCTGACCATGTCGGCGATGCGGTGCGGCTGGGTCATGTCTGCGTCGTGGTAGAGCACCTCGACCCCGTTGCGGGCCGAGAGGCGGGCGCGCTCGGCCTCGATGGCTTCGGCGTCGCCCAGGCCATTGATGACGATGTTGACGCCCTGCTGGGCGAGCGCCTCGGCGAGGCCGAGGCCAATGCCGCTGGTCGAGCCGGTGACGATGGCGACCTGACCCTTGAGCCCGTAATCCATGACGCGCTGCCTCGCTTTTCTATGTTGCGGCGCAGCGTAAGCGACCGCGCCGGCTATCGCGAGCGGTATAATTCATCGCTGGATGAAATGTTATCCGGCGGTGACGCTCTGCCGCAGGAACACCCAGTCCGCGTCTGACGACAGGTCCTTGCGCCAGGCATAGCCGCCCACGTCGAAGCTCTTCAGGTCGGCGACTTTCTCGATGCGGTTGTCGATAGCGTAGCGGACCATCGATCCGCGCGCCTTCTTGGCGAAGAAGCTGATCTGTTTGGAGACCCCCGCCTTCTCCTCGAAGAAGCGGCAGGTGACGACCGGCAGCTTCAGCGCGGCCGCGTCAACGGCGCCGAAGTATTCCTGGCTGGCCAGGTTCACCAAGGTCTTGTCCTTGTGGCCCTCGGCCGCCTCGTTCAGCGCCGCCGAGATGCGGTCGCCCCAGAAGTCGTAGAGACTGCGGCCACGCTTGGTCTTGAGCCGCGTCCCCATCTCCAGACGATAGGGCTGGATCGCGTCGGCCGGGCGCAGCAGGCCGTAGAGCCCCGAGAGGATGCGCAGCCGGTCCTGGGCCCAGGCGAAGGCCTTGGGGTCGAGGCTCCGGGCGTCGAGGCCGGAATAGACGTCGCCGTTGAAGGCGATCGCCGCCTGCAGGCCTTCCTCGACTGACGGGTCGAAAGCCTGGAAGCGCTCGTGGTTCAGCTTGGCCAGCGGTTCGGAGATGTCCATCAGCCGGCGCAGGTCGGCCGGCCGCAGCTTGCGCGTCACGCTGTCGAGGACGGCGATGTCGTCCTTCATCGCCGGGGTGGTGAGCGGCAGGGGTCGCGTCGGCGCGTCGAAGTTTAGCGCCTTGGCGGGCGAGATGACCATCAGCATGGCGGGGAGATAGGACGGTCTCGGCGGGAAGGCGAGTCGCCTCGGTCAGACGTCTGTGGATACCGCCGCGAAGCCGAGGATCGAGGCGAAGGTCAGCCACGCGAGCGACGGCAGGACCCACGCCGCGGCGGTCCTGGAGACCGTCGACAGCCGCCAGGCGGTCACCGCTGCGAGGGCCAGCGAGGCGACGTTCATCCAGGCGCTGCCGGTGGTGTCGAGGAACACGACGACGATCGGATAGGCGAGCGACCAGGCGATCAGCGCGGCCGCCCACCAGGACTCGCGGCGGCCCTCAGGTCCGGCCTGGTAGGCCTTCCAGCGCGCATAGCCCCACATCGGGAAGATCAGCAGCCAGATGCTCCCGACCACCCAGCCGGGCGGGCTGAATGACACGGCGTCATAGGCCTGGTCCTCCTGGCTCCAGCCGGTCAGGAAAATGGCCGCGTTGGCGACGATGGCGAGCACCAGCGGCGTCAGGATGCTCCACAGCATGCCGACACGATCGGCGCGGTCCATCGGGTTGCGGCTGTAGCCGGGCAGGGGGGTGGCGTTGCTCATGCCTCCCAAACGCCGTCGCGCGTCGCTGGTTGCGGCGTCGCCGCCGCGCGCGCAGGATCGCCCCGTTCCAACCGAGAGACGTCCATGCGCCCGAGCCTCATCGCCACCCTAGCCATCGCCGGCGCCGTTCTGTCGGCCTGCACCCTGCCGACCCTGGACAAGGAGGCCGACGCCAAGGCGCGGGCGCTCTACGAACAGATCCGGAGCGGCGCCGATCTCGCCGCCAGCCCCGACCTCGCGCCCGAGCTGAAGACGCCGGCGGCGCTGGCCCAACTGGCCGCGGTGAAGGCGTCGCTGCCGGCCGAAGCCCCGACTGCGGTCGCCAACCAGGGCTTCAACATCAGCATCGAGAACGGCCAATCGTCGGCGCGGCTGGTCCATGCCTACAGCTACCCGGCCCGCACCATTTTGGCCGAGACGGTGCTGAGGAAGGACGAGACCAAGACCTGGAAGATCATCGGCTTCCACGTGAAGACCCAAGCTCCGGGCCAGGGACCGGGCGCCAAGCCCGCAGAGCCGGCGGTGTCGGTCGATGATCCCGCGCGGGATATCTAGAACAGCACGCGCGGGTTCATGATCCGCTTCGGATCCAGCGCCGCGCGGATGGCGCGCAGGGCCTCGACCTCGACCGGCGACTTGTAGAGCAGGGCGTCGGTGGTCTTGGCGGCGCCGAGGCCATGCTCGGCGCTGATCGAGCCGCCCATGGAATCGACGATGTCGTGGACAATGCGGGAGCCCTCGTCGCGGCGCGCGCTGTGGGCCTCGTCGGAACCGCCCTCGGCCCGGGTCACGTCGTAGTGGACATTGCCGTCGCCGACATGGCCGAAAGCGACGATGCGCACGCTCGGATCGAGCGCGATCATCGCCGCCGAGGCCTGGTCGATGAAGTCGGCGATCCGCGACACCGGCACCGAGACGTCGTGCTTCCACGACGCGCCCTCGGCCTTCTGACCGCCGGACTGGTTCTCGCGCACGGCCCAGAAGGCCTTCGACTGGGCCGTGGTCTGGGCGATGGCGGCGTCGAGGACCAAGCCATCCTCAAGCGCCCCGCCGAGCAGCCGCTCCATCGCGCCTTCGGCCGCGCCGGGTTCGCCGCTGGCGGTCTCGATCAGCACGTACCAGTCGTATCGGCTCTCCAGCGGCTCGCGCAGGCCGGGGATATTCTTGAGGGCGAAGGTGATCCCCAGCCGGCTCATCAGCTCGAACGCCTCGATGGCGCCGCCGGTCTCGGCCTTGGCCCGGGCCAGAAGCTTGATCGCTTCATGCGGCGAGGCCACCGCGACCACCGCCGTGGCGCGTGAGGTCAGGATCGGGAACAGCTTCAGGCTGGCCGCCGTGATCACCCCCAGCGTGCCCTCGCCGCCAATCAGCAGCTGCTTGAGGTCGTAGCCAGTGTTGTCCTTGCGCAGCCGCTTGAGGCCGTTCCAGATCTCGCCGTTGGGCAGCACCGCCTCGATGCCGAGCACGAGGTTGCGGGTTGTGCCGTAACGCAGCACCTGGGTGCCGCCGGCGTTGGTCGAGATCACGCCGCCGACCGTCGCCGAGCCCTCTGAGGCCAGGCCGAGCGGGAACCGCCGGCCGATGGCGTCCGCCGCCTCATGCACCGCCGCCAGCGTCACGCCGGCCTCGGCCACGATCACGTCGTCGAAGCCGTCGATATCGCGGATCGCCCGCAGGCGCTCTGTGGACAGCAGGATCTCGCCCTGCGGGATCTGGCCGCTGACCAGGCCAGTGTTGCCGCCCTGCGGCGTCACCGCCGTGCCGGACTCGGCGCAGATCCCGATCACGGCCGCGACCTCGGCCGTCGATTTCGGCAGCACCAGCAGCGGCGTCCTGCCCTCCCAGCGTCCGCGCCACTCCATGAGCTTGGGCGCGAGGCGGTCGGCATCCTGACTCCAGCCGCCCTCGCCGAGAACGGCCTTCAGGCGGGAGATGACGTCGGCGGGAACGGAGATGGTCATGGCTGCGGAGCTTACGCTTTCTGCGTCGATTTGACGATGTCCGCTCGGCGCTTCAGCCGATGTAGCCGGCGGCGCGCTTCAGGCGGTCGTTGATCGCCTCACCCAGGCCCTCGTCCGGGATCGGCGCGACGACGATGGCGGAGGGCCGGGTCCGGTCCGCCGCCCGCAACATCGCGAACAGGTTCGCGGCGGCCTCGGCGAGATCGCCGGTGGGGCTCAGGTTGAACGGGCTGTCGCCTGGCCCGAAGGCGAGGAAGGCCTCGCCCTCCGCAGCGCGTTCGGCGTTGATCCGCACCGGCGCGTCGGGCGCATAGTGCAGGGCCAGACGGCCAGGCGAGCGCTTGGCGTCTGCCTCGGCGTCCTCCAGGGGGCCGATGAGGGCCTCGATCTGGACACGGGTCACCGAGCCAGGCCGCAGCAGCCGCGCCGGGCCGCCCGGCAGCAGGGCGACGACCGTGGACTCCAGGCCGACACGGCAGGGTCCGCCGTCGAGCGAGGCGGCGGCGGACGGGCCGGTCTCTTCCATGGCGTCGGCCCAGGTCGTCGGGCTGGGTCGTCCCGAGCGGTTGGCCGACGGGGCGACGACCGGTCCGCCGAAGGCCTCGAGAAACGCGCGTGACAGCGGATGGCCGGGCACGCGGACGGCGACCGTATCGAGCCCGGCCCGGGCCAGATCGCAGACGGCGGCGGCGTCCCGCACCGGCGCCACGATGGTCAGCGGGCCGGGCCAGAAGGCGGCGGCCAGCGCCTCGGCCCGCTCGTCGAGCACGGCGATCCGGCGCGCGGCCTCGACATCGGCGACGTGGGCGATCAGCGGGTTGAAACTCGGCCGGCCCTTGGCCGTGTAGACGGCGGCGACGGCCAGCGGGTTGGCGGCGTCGGCGGCCAGGCCATAGACGGTCTCTGTCGGCAGGATCACGAGTCCGCCGGCGCGCAGGGCCTCGGCCGCGCGGGCTATTTCGCGCGTCTGGCCGTCAGGTTGATGTTGACCGTCACCGTTCCCGGCACGACCGCGGTCGTCTTCCACTCGCCCTGTCCCACGCCGAACGCCAGCCGGTTGATCCCCACGCGGGAGGTCATCTTCGCCGTGTCGCCGGTCATGACGAGGGTGAAGGGCAGGGTCAACGGCTTCGTCACCCCGCGGATCGTGAGATTGCCCAGCGCCTGATACTTGCCGCCGCCCAACGCCTTGAACGATGTCGCCGTGAAGGTCGCTTTCGGGAAAGCCTTGGCCGACAGCCAGTCGGGCTCCGGCAGAGCCTCGTCGCGCGACTCCTCACCGGTGACGGCGGAGGCCGTGTCGAAGGTCGCGGTGACCGACGAGCCGGCGAGGTTGGCCGGGTCGGCGACCGTCCGGTGGCGGTGCTGGCCGGCCGGGTCCACTACTAC
>JAZJXN010000240.1:18629-19403 GCA_040390885.1 Pseudomonadota bacterium
GATAAAGCAGTGCTTGTCCGCAACGAACGTGTACTGCCTCGGCAGGGTGGGCGAGGACGCCGCGCTCGCGGCAAGACCGCCGACGGCCCCGCGCCGCTTGGCGTCGCCCGGCTGGACGGGCGACGCCGGCGCGACAGCCGCCACGGCGGCGAGGTTGGCCGGGTCGAAGCGGATGGCGGCGGTCCAGTTGCGGAAGCTGCCGGTGAAGGCCCCACCGTCGAAGCTGGACGCGAACGTCACCTTCGAGGCGGCCTTGTCGACGGTCCAGGCCGGCGCTGGCGCGGCCATGGCCGGCGCCGAGACCGCGAAGGCCAGGGCGAGGGCGGGGAGGAGCGGCTTCACGCGACGTCCTTGCGGGCCAGGAGCGGGATCATGCGGGCAAGCTCGTTGTCCTTATCGAGAAACTGGTGCTTCAGCGCCCCAAGGATGTGCAGCGGGATCAGGCCGTAGATGATGACCTTGGCGATCAGGTTATGGGCCTGCTCCAGCGCCTCGTGCGTGGGCTTCAGCTGGTCAGCGGGCAGGTTGGTCAGGAACGACAGCGCCGGCCAGTGAAACAGACCGAAGTTGATCGGATAGACGGTGATCAGCTTGCTCGCCGAGACCATCGCCCAGCCGCTTAGCGGCAGGGCCAGGAGGATGGCGTAGAAGCCCCAGTGCACCGCGTGGGCAAGCACCCGCTCCCAGGGCTTCAGATGCGGCGACAAGGGCGGCGGCTTGTGGATCAGCCGCCAGCCGAGCAGTTCCTTGATCGAATTGGACACGTTCGAGCGC
>JAZJXN010000240.1:19413-22336 GCA_040390885.1 Pseudomonadota bacterium
GCCGGATCACCGTCAGCACCAGGATGCTGATGCCCACCGGCTTGTGCAGCTGCAGCAGCGCGATCTTCTCCGCCCCTTTCAGTTCGTCGGAATACCAGGCGAGGCCCACGGCCACGACCAGCAGCACCGCGATGGTCCAGTGCAGCAGGATGGCGACGGCGGAGTAGCGCGGCTGGGTCATGGGGCCTTCCGTGTGAACTCGAGTTCAAGGATCAATTCGACCTCGTCGCCGACAAGGGCCAGCGGCGGGCCGAGAAGATACGTCGAGCCGAAGTCGGAGCGCTTGATCTTTGTCATTGCCGAGAATCCGGCCCTCTGGCCGGTCACGCCGCCCGCGTAGCCGTTGTAGGTGACGTCCAGGGTCACCGGCTTGGTCACGCCGCGCAGCGTCAGGTCGCCCAGGATCGTGCCCTTGTTCCCTTCTCCGTGCTGGATGGAGGTCGAGACGAAGGTGATGGTCGGGTGCTTTTCCACGTCGAGGAACTGCCGCGCGAGCTTGGGGTCCTCCTTGGCGTCGCCGGTGTCGAAGGAAGCCGCCTGGATCGTCGCCCGGACCTCGGCCGTCTGCGGCGACTTGGGGTCCCAGGCATAGGTCGCGTCGACCGCGCCGAAGCGAATGGTGAAGTTCGAGAACCCCTGGTGCCGGACCCGGGCCAGGACGCTGGCGTGCTGCTTGTCGAGCACATAGGTCCCGGCGGGCATGTCGGCCGGATTGGTCGAGGGCGCCGCGACCGCGAGCGGGGCCGACAGCAGGGCGATGGCGAGGGCGGCGGCGAGGGGACGGAGCATCTGGGGTCTCTCTGTGATCGGCGCCGTTGCAATTCAGATAGGACAGCCATGCCGCCACGGAAAGACGGCCTCTTCACGACAATGCGGCGCGCGGCCTAAAACGCCCGGGCACAGGGAGACGCTCCATGACCTACCGCCCGCCGCTTCGTGATCTGGCCGCCGCGCTCAAGGCCGCGGGCTACGACCGGCTCGGCGAGGCCTTCCCCGACGCGGACGACGCCACCGCCGCGGCCGTGCTGGAGGCGGCCGGCGAGTTCGCGGCGGGTGTCATCGCGCCGCTGAACCGGCCGGGCGACCTCGCG
Organism: Pseudomonadota bacterium; assembly: GCA_040390885.1. Taxonomy (GTDB): domain Bacteria; phylum Pseudomonadota; class Alphaproteobacteria; order Caulobacterales; family Caulobacteraceae; genus Caulobacter. The sequence goes on from JAZJXN010000240.1 coordinate 20,505, forward strand.
GGCGCGACCTATGCCAATGGGGCCGTGACCGCCGCGCCGGGTTACGCCGAAGCCTATCGCCAGTTTGCGGCGGGCGGCTGGAACAGCCTCGCGGCCGATCCCGCGTTCGGCGGTCAGGGCCTGCCCAAGGCGCTGGAGATTGGCGTCTTCGAGATGATCCAGGGCGCCAGCCTCGCCTTTGGCCTCTGCCCGATGCTGACCCAGGGGGCGATCGAGGCGCTCAGCGCTCACGGGACCGATCGCCAGAAGGCGCTGTACCTGCCCAGGCTCGTCAGCGGCGAATGGACCGGGAGCATGAACCTGACCGAGCCGCAGGCGGGCTCCGACCTCGCCGCCCTGACGACCCGCGCCGTCCCGGACGGGGAGGGTGGCTATCGCCTGACCGGCCAGAAGATCTACATCACCTGGGGCGATCACGACGCCACCGACAACATAGTCCATCTGGTCCTGGCGCGGCTGCCGGACGCGCCCGCGGGCAGCCGCGGCATCTCACTGTTCCTCGCCCCGAAGGTGATGGTCGGGGACGACGGGACACTCGGCCATCGCAACGACGTGCGGCCGGTCGGGATCGAGCACAAGCTCGGCATCCATGCCTCGCCGACCTGCGTGATGGTCTTCGACGGCGCCAGGGCGGAACTGGTCGGCGAGGAGAACAACGGCCTGGCCGCGATGTTCACGATGATGAACGCCGCGCGGCTGCAGGTCGGGGCCCAGGGCGTCGGCATCGCCGAGCGCGCCTACCAGCAGGCGCTCGACTTCTCGCGCGAGCGCAAACAGGGGCGCTCGGCCTGGACCGGCGAGAACCCGGCGCCGATCCACGACCACCCGGATGTGCGCCGCACCCTGATGCTGATCCGGGCCAAGACCCAGGCCGCGCGCGCCATCTGCCTGGCCACCGCCATCGCCGGCGACCTGTCACGGCACGCCGCGACGCAGGAGGCTCGCGAGACCGCCAAGCTCCGCGAGGAACTGCTGACGCCGATCGCCAAGGCCTGGTCCACCGACGTCGGCGTCGAGGCCGCCTCGCTGGGGCTGCAGGTCCACGGCGGCATGGGCTTCATCGAGGAGACCGGCGCCGCGCAGCACTACCGCGACGCCCGCATCCTGCCGATCTACGAAGGCACCAACGGGATCCAGGCCATCGACCTGATCGGCCGCAAGCTGTCGATGGCCGGCGGCGCGGCGATGCGGTCGCTGATCGAGGAGATGCGCGCCGACGCCGGGGGGCAGGAGCGGCTGCTGGCCGGAATCGCGGCCGTGGAAGAGACGGCCGCCTGGTTGGTCGAGCACAAGGGGCCCGACGCGCTGGCCGGCGCGACGCCGTTCCTCAAGCTCTGCGGCGACGTGGTCGGCGGCTGGCTGCTGGCGAAGATGGCTGGGGCGGACGCGGGGTATGCGAAGCTCTACGCCTTCTACGCCGAACAGGTGCTGGCCGGCGCGCCGGGGCTGGTCCCGGCGGTGGTGCAGGGAGCCGGAGTTCTGGAAGACTAATCCTCCCGGACGAAGCCGGGAAGGGGGACCGGCGGAGCCGGTGGCGGGGAGCCAGTGCACCGGCTCCCCCCTGTCAGGCCCCGCCTGACAGCTCCCCGCGAAGCGGGGAGCATGGTCCGGAGTTACAGCTGCGCCAGCATGTAGTCCGCGGCGGAGACCTTGAATTCGCCGCCGGCTTCGACGTTCAGCGTCTCGACGACGCCGTCCTTGACGATCATCGAGTAGCGCTGCGAGCGCAGGCCCATGCCGAACTTGCTGCCGTCCATCTCCAGGCCAAGCGCCTTGGTGAAGTCGCCGTTGCCGTCGGCCAGCATGATGATGTCCTCGCCGACGCCCTGATC
>JAZJXN010000241.1:0-555 GCA_040390885.1 Pseudomonadota bacterium
CCGCCGCCGCGACCCCGGCCGCGCCCGCCGCGCCCGCCGCGCCCGCCGCGCCGGCGACCCCGGCGACCGCCGCGGTCGCCATCGCCCTCGACGCCGAGGGGCTGCGGCTGGTCAACACCGACAGCGGCGCGACCCGGCTGCTGGCCTTCGGCGCGACGAGGGGCGAAGCGGTCGAGATCCTGACCCGCGCCCACGGCGGCGTCGCCGGCAAGGCCTCGCGCAATGAGGAGTGCGGCGAGGGCCCGGTCGATTTCGTGGCCTGGGACGACGGGCTCAGCGCCCTGTTCCAGGACGACAAGTTCGTCGGCTGGAGCGTCGGCAGCGGCGGCTCCGAGGGGCTGACGACGATGAGCGGCGTCGGCATCGGCTCGACCCGCGCCGAGCTGCTGTCGGCCTATGGCGGCGCCACCATCGAGGAGTCGACGCTCGGCCAGGAGTTCAACGCCGGCGAGCTGTACGGCATCCTCGACGGCGCCGGGGCGGCGGCGAAGATCGACGCGATCTGGGCCGGAACCAGCTGCGTGTTCCGCTAGCCCGTGCTGAGGGAGAGGCCGT
>JAZJXN010000241.1:565-2341 GCA_040390885.1 Pseudomonadota bacterium
GAGGCCGTCATGAAGAGCGGCAGGCCGGAGACGATCGACGACTACCTGGCCGGGGTCGAGGACCCCGCCAAGCGCGCGGCGCTCGAGCGGCTGCGCGCGCAGATCGGCGCCGCCGCGCCGGACGCCGTCGAGGGGATCAGCTACGGCATGCCGAGCTGGAAGCTCGACGGGCCGCTGGTGTCGATGGGGGCGGCCAAGGCCCACTGCGCGCTCTACGCCATGAGCCCGGCGGTGCAGGACCGCTTCGAGGCCGAACTGTCCGAGTTCAGCACCAGCCCCGGGACCGTGCGCTTCACCCCGGACGCGCCGATCCCGCCGGATCTGGTCCGCCGCATCGTCGAGGCCCGGATGGCCGAGAACGCCGCCGCCGTCGCCGCCCGCGCGGCGCGCAAGACCGCCAAACGGAGCGCGACCGCATGACCGGCCCCCGCCTGATCCTCGCCGCGCTGCTGGCCGGCGCCATGGCCGCGCCGGCCCTGGCCCAGGGCGCCAGCCAGTACCGCTGGCACCTGACCGCCGAGGGGGAGAGCGCCCAGTACGGCATCCCCGACAGCGACGACCGCGCCGGCCGGATCGACTGCGAGGCGAACGGCTCTCTGAGTCTGATGGCGGCCACCGCAAGCGAGGCCGCCGAGGGCGAGCCGGTGACGGTCACGGTCGGCGACCGCCAGCTCGCCGGCGTCATCGTCGCGCTCGGCGACGGGAACAACTTCTCCGTCGCACTGGCCCCCGACGACCCGGCCATCGTCGCGCTGGTGGCCGGCAAGGATGTGCAGATCGGCTCGGCCGGCGACGCCTGGGCCCTGCCCGGCAAGGGCGCGGCCAAGGCGCTGAAACCCCTGATCGCCAAGTGCGCGACGCGTTGACTGTGTTGGAGAGAGATGATGACCGCTGATGTGATGGACCGCTGGATCGCCGCCGCCCATGCCGCCGACCCGGCCGCGCTGGATGCGCTGCTGGACGACGACGCGGTGTTCGAGTCGCCGGTCGTGCACACGCCCCAGGTCGGCAAGGCGATCACCGCCAAATACCTCGGCGCCGCCTTCACGGTGCTCAACAACGAGCACTTCCAGTACCTCGGCCGCTGGGACGCGGAGCGCTCCTGCGTGCTCGAGTTCGCCACCGAGCTCGACGGGATCAAGATCAACGGCGTCGACATGATCTGGTGGAACGAGGCGGGGCTGATCACCGGCTTCAAGGTCATGGTGCGGCCGCTGAAGGCGATCAACCATGTGCACCAGAAGATGGGGGCCATGCTGATGGGCATGGCCGCGCCGACGTGACCGGCGAGGCCGAGATTCGCCGGCTGCGGGCCGGGGAGGGGGCGGCGTTCCGCGCCCTGCGGCTCGAGGCCCTGACGCTCGACGCCAACACCTTCGCGTCCGACGCGGGGGAGGAGGCGGCCAAGCCGGCGGCCTGGTTCGACGAGCGCATCGCGGAAGGGACCTTCGGCGCCTTTGTCGACGGCGACCTCGTCGGCATCGCCGGCTACAGCCGCGAGACCAGCCCCAAGCAGCGGCACAAGGCGCGGCTCTACGGCATGTACCTGCGCGCCGACCAGCGCGGCCGCGGCTTGGCCGGCAAGCTGGTGGCGGCGGTCATCGGGCATGCCCGCAAAGAGAAGGCGGAGGCGCTTCTGCTCGCCTGCAACGCCGCCAACACGGCGGCCATCCGGCTCTACGAGCTGGCCGGCTTCCGGCAGTACGGCGTCGAGCCGCGGGCGCTGCGCCAGCCGGACGGCGGCTACACCGACGACGCCCTCTACTGGCTGCCGCT
>JAZJXN010000241.1:2351-12361 GCA_040390885.1 Pseudomonadota bacterium
CCCCTGGGCCAGCCAGAGCGCTTCGGTCAGTTCGTCCTGCCAGTCCTCGAGCGTCTGGCGCGGACGCGCATAGATCAGATCGAAGCTGGTGCGCGGGAAGATCGACTGCGCCAGCCGGACGGCGGCTACACCGACGACGCCCTCTACTGGCTGCCGCTGGATGAGTGACCTTCCGTTAAGCTCGCCGGCCCTAGCCTCGCCGGCAACGGGGCCCGCGCGACAGGGCCCGCGCCTTCCAGGGAGGCCGCCTTGTCCGTGAGCCGCACCAACAGCTTTCGCAGCCGCAGCGACCATTTCGAGCCGGTGGACGACAGCGATCCGCACGCCCAGCGTCGCATCCGCGGCCAGCTCGAGCAGATCGACTACACCGCCTTCGCCTCGAACAAGGCGGTGGTCGCCCAGGTGCTGGGCCAGGCCGACGCGCTGCGGTTCCAGAAGCTGGCGGTGGCCGCCGCCAGCGCCCGCGCGGTCTGGGTCAGCCACGCCCTCGCCGCCGCCGACACCGGCGGCCGCATGACGCCCGAGGATCTCGCCAAGCTCGCCCACCTGCGCGGAGTCTACGAGGAGCTGACCGAAGCCTACGAGGCGCTGCGTCGGATGGTCGAGCGCGGCTATCTCGCCTACGGCGCCGCCGCCGGCCCCGGATAATACCCGGGCGATATTGACTCCTGATTTTATCCGGGTAGAAGCGGCGGCATGTTCGACGCCGCCACCCCCTGCACCGCCTTCGACGGCGATCGCCGTCTCGCCGCCGGCCCCCTCGGCGAGGTCGCCCGGGCCGTGCTCGCCGCGTCGGACCCGGGCGCTGTCCTCATCTTCGCCGACGCCGACGCCCGCCGCATCGAGCTCGATCTGCGCGGCTCGACGGGCGAGGTCCTCGGCCGGATACCGCAACCCCCGGCCGAGGCGCCGAAGGGGCCCGGCCGGCCCAGGCTCGGCGTCGTCGCCCGCGAGATCACGCTGCTGCCCCGTCACTGGCAATGGCTCGCGAGCCAGCCCGGCGGCGCGTCGGTCGCCCTGCGCAAGCTGGTCGAGGCGGCGCAGAAGGATCCCAGGGAGCAGGCGCGGGCGGCTCGCGAATCCGCCTATCGCTTCATGAGCGTGATGGCCGGTCATCGCCTGGGCTTCGAGGAGGCCAGCCGCGCGCTGTTCGCCGGCGACCGCGACGGGCTGGCCGCTCTGGCGGCGGATTGGCCCGCCGAGATCCGCGACCACCTCCTGACGCTGGCGGATCCGTCATGAGCCGCGAGCGCCGCCGCGAACTGACCGCGGCCTACAAGGAGGTGAAGGCCCGGCCCGGCGTCTACGCCGTGCGCTGCGCGGCGACCGGCGAAGCCTGGGTGTTCGCCGCACGCAACCTCGAGAACCGCGAGCCCGGCGTCTGGTTCAGCCTTCGCCTCGGAAGCCACAAGCACGAGGCGATGCAGGCGGCGTGGAAGGCCCAGGGCGGCGAGGGCTTCACCTATGAGGAGCTTGCTTCGGTCGACCCCGACGGCCTCGCCGCCTGGCAGCTGGCCGAGCGGCTGAAGGCGCTCGAAGCGCACTGGCGGGAGGCGCTGGGCGCGGCTATGTCCGGCGGATGACCGCCCGGAGCCCCGCTCGCATGCCCTGGATCTTCTACGCCGCCGCCGGCGCCTGCCTGCTGGCCGGGATGCTGAACGCGATCCAGGGGCCGACCAACGCCAGCCTCGTGAGCTCCGTCGGTTCGCCGATCAACGCGGCGCTGGTCTCGTTCGCGGTGGGCACGATCGTGCTGCTGGGGATCGCCCTGGCCCTGCGGGTCAAGCCCGACCTCGCCGCGGTGCGCGGCCTGCCGTGGTGGGCGTGGATGGGCGGTCTGTACGGGGCCTTCTTCGTGACCGTGGTGGCGCTATCGGTCCCTCGGCTGGGCGTGGCCTTCGTCATCACGCTCATGATCGCCGGGCAGCTGATCATGAGCATAACCCTCGACCACTTCGGCGCTTTCGGCATCGCCGAGCGGCCGGTGAGCTGGCCCCGCATCGCCGGCGTCGCCCTGGTCTTCGCGGGCGTTCTCCTGGTCCGCCGGAGCTGACCACAACGAAAAGGGCGGCTCCTCCGGCTGGAGGAACCGCCCCATCAGGACAGGCGCGCGAGAGGCGAAGCGCGCCCGTCCCTTGACGTCAAATCATTACTGCGGCTCGGCGACCGGCGGGGTGGCCGGCATCGGCTGCGGGGCCGGCGTCGGGGTGACCGTCACCGGGGCGCCCAGGCTCGGCGGGGCGACGGCCGGAACCGTGACGCTGGCGTAGCTGCTCGAGGCCGGGTCCGAGGCGCTCGGCGCGGCGGCCGGGGCCTCACGCTCGGCGGTCTGACGCGTCGGCGCGCGCTTGGAGGCGGGCCGCGGCGTCGTCGCGCGCTGCACCGTCGGGGCCGGCGACGCCGGGGTCATGGCCGGCGCCGGGGTCACGGCGGCGGTCTCGACCGGCGCGATCGGCGCGGGAGTCACGGGCGGCGCCACCGGAGGGGCGGTAATGTCGGTCGAGGCGACGGTGCGGCCTTCCTCGGCGTTGTTCTGCACCTGCGGCATCGCGAAGAGGGCGATCGCGCCGACACAGACGGCGGCGACGCCGAGCGGCGCAACGAGGCGCCAGTCAACACCCTTGCGGACCGGCGTGCGGACCTCGGTCGCGGACGGGGCGAACGGCGAGGCGGCCGCGAACGGGCTGGTGTCCGAGGCGAACGGCGTGGGATCGGACTCGATGGTCCGGCGCTCCGGGGCGACACGCGCGGCGGTCCGCGGCGCGGCGGCGGGGCCGGCATCGCTGGGGCTCAGGGGTTCCGCGTTGGCGAACAGAGCGCGGGCGGCTTCACGGTCCAAGGTCATGTTCCGTCCTTTCATGTGGTTCAGTTGTCTTAACAACGAACGCTGGTCGCTCCGGTTCCGTCTGGACGCATCGTCGGAGGGGTGGGTGCATCTGTTGCTAGAGTTATGCCTCCTGTTACTGGACATGTTCCTTGAAGGCGGACGCGCGGCGGGCGAAAATGCTGAAGGTAGGATTTGGTTCCAACATCTCTGTCGCTGAATATTCGCCACGCCTTCGCCATCTTTCGGCGCGCCGCGAGGCGCCGGCTGATCGCCAGTGCGGCGTTTGCGCAACGTTCACACCCGCGAAACGCCTCGACCCTAGCCTCGCCTTGACCGGGATTCCCCTCGCGGGCGAACCTGACGCGGCGGCTGGTGCGGGAGGCGTTTTATGAAGCTTAGGGCTCGGATCGCGCGCGAGGCGCGGTTCTTCAAGGGACTGACGCGCACCTTGAAGTGGGTGAAGCCCATCGCGCCCGACAGCAAGGACCTGATCTGCGACGACCTCGAGGCCGCGGTCGACAAGCATCGGACCCGGCCGGCGATTACCTTCGAAGGCAAGACCATCACCTACGGCGAGCTCGACGCGCTGGCCAATCGCTACGCCCACTGGGCCAAGGAGCAGGGCGTCACCCGCGGCCAGACCGTGGCGCTGTTCATGCCCAACCGCGCCGATTACCTGGCGATCTGGTACGGCCTGACCAAGGTCGGGGTGGCCACCGCCCTCATCAACAACAACCTGACCGGGGCCGCCCTGGCCCACTGCCTGAACATCTCTGGCGCGATGCACTGCCTCGTCGACGGCGAGACCTCGCCCGCTTTCGAGGCGGTGCGCGGGCAGCTGACGAAGCACATGTCGCAGTGGACCCTGGGGCCCGTGACCGGCGATCGCCGCGACCTCGCCACCGCCCTCAAGAGCTGCAGCAGCCTGCGGCCCGACCGCCTGACCGCCCGCGACGACATCCGCGGCAAGGATACGGCGCTGTGGATCTTCACCAGCGGCACCACAGGCCTGCCAAAGGCCGCGCGCATCAACCACATGCGCGCCCAGCTCTATATGCGCGGCTTTGCCGGTTCGACCGGCGCTGAGGAGACCGACCGCATCTATCAGGTGCTGCCGCTCTACCACGCCACCGGGGGGCTCTGCGCGATGGGGGCGGCGCTGCTGACCGGCGGCTCGATCGTGCTGCGCAAGAAGTTCTCGACCAGTCACTTCTGGGAAGACGTGCACAACGAGAACTGCACGATGTTCGTCTACATCGGCGAGCTCTGCCGCTATCTCGTGAACGCCGCGCCGGACCCGCTCGAACGCGATCACAAGCTTCGCCTCGCCTTCGGCAACGGCCTGCGCGCCGACGTCTGGGAGGAGATGGTCACCCGCTTCAACATCCCGCAGGTTTTGGAGTTCTACGGCGCGACCGAAGGCAATGTGTCGATGTTCAACTTCGACGGCCACACCGGCGCCATCGGCCGGATCCCCAAGTGGCTGAAGAAGCGCTTCAACGCCCGCCTCGTGCAGTTCGACATCGACCACGAGGAGCCGGTGCGCGGCCCCAACGGCCTGTGCATCGAATGCGGCCCCGACCAGATCGGCGAGTGCCTCGGCAAGATCGACGCCAGCGATCCGCGCAGCAACTACACCGGATATGCCGACAGGGCCGCGACCGAAAAGAAGATCCTGCGCGACGTGTTCGAGAAGGGCGACGCCTGGTTCCGCACCGGCGACCTCATGCGCCAGGACGCCGACGGCTATTTCTACTTCGTCGACCGCATCGGCGACACCTTCCGCTGGAAGGGCGAGAACGTCTCCACCGGCGAGGTCGCAGACCGCCTGGCCGACGCGCCTGGAGTCATCGAGGCCAATGTCTACGGCGTCTCCGTCCCGGGACAGGACGGCCGCGCCGGCATGGCGGCCCTGACCATCGGCGACGGCTTCGATCTCGCCGCGCTCCATGCTCACATCGAGACCAGCCTGCCCAGCTACGCCCAGCCGCTGTTCATCCGTCTCCAGCGCCAGATCGAGACCACCGGGACCTTCAAGTACCGAAAGGTTGACCTCGTCGCTGATGGCTATGATCCGATGAAGGTGAAGGACCCGCTGTACTTCCGGAACCCGCTCAAGAAGGCCTGGACCAAGGTCACCAAGGCGAGCTTCGACAAGATCAACGAAGGCGTGTTCCGGCTGTAGGGAAGGGGTGTTGCGGGCAGAGTGTCTTCGGTCTTCAGCTTCGACCGCAGCGCCGCCCGGTTCGCGCGTCCCGACCGCTCGTTCGGCTGTCCCAGTGGCGACGGCCGAGACCCAGTATAGCCCCGCCGGCGGGGGGCGGGATTGGGCTGTCCAAAGTCAGCAAGATCAACGCCTTGCCCAATGGGCCGCCGATAGACGGCGCGGGGGTTGAGGGGCGCGGCTCCAGGCAAGGAGGCCGGCCTGGGCGCGGCGGCATACGCCGCGCGACGTCGCCAATTGTCTCGCAATGTCTCGCAGTGTCTCGTTTTGTCTCGAGATTATTTGTCCTCAGAGTCCACGGTTTCGAGCGACGGCTTTGTGCGGCGCTTGACGAACTCATAGCTCCGGAGTTATGAAAAAACTCATAGCTCAAGGGTTATTGATCCCCGATGTCCGCCGCTCCCGATGTTCTGTTCCGAACGCTCGCCGACCCGACGCGGAGGGCTCTGTTCGAGCGGCTCTGCCTCGAGGGCGAGCAGACCGTCGGGGCGCTGACGGCCCGGGCCGGCGTCTCGCAGCCGGCGGTCTCCAAGCATCTGGGGGTCCTCAAGCTGGCCGGGCTGGTGCGCGATCGCCACGAAGGTCGCCAGACCCACTACAGCGCCCGGGTCGAGGCCCTGGCGCCGCTGAATGACTGGACGGGCCAGATGACGAAGTTCTGGGAAGCCCGCATCGACCGCCTCGAAGATCTGCTCAGAAGGATGGATCAGTGACCTCCACCGAGACCCGCTCCGTCATCGTTGAGCGCGACATCCCGTTTCCGCCCGAGAAGCTCTGGCGCGCCCTGACCCAGCCGCACCTTATCGAGGAATGGCTGATGAAGAACGACTTCGCGCCGGTCGTCGGCCACAGCTTCAATCTCACCGGTGAGTGGGGTGGCGTGCTGGACTGCGAAGTCCTCGCCGTCGAGCCGAACCGGATGCTGTCCTACACCTGGGACTTCGCCAACGACGATCCCGCCTTCGCCATGAAAAGCGTGGTCACCTTCACGCTCACCCCGACGGACAAGGGGACGCACCTGCGCATGGAACAGGCGGGCTTCCGCCCCGACCAGAAGCAGGCCTTCGGCGGCGCCCACGCCGGGTGGAAAGCCTTCTTCGAAAAGCTCGAACAGGTCGTGGCGCACGCCGACTGACATCGCCGCCGCCCGCCATCAAAGGAGGCCGACATGGCCCTGAACCAATGGATCCGGCAGTTTCACCGCTGGATCTCGATCGCCTTCACCGCGGGTGTCGTCAGCTACATCGTCGTCATGAGCCAGGGAACGCCCCCGGCCTGGGTCGGCCTGTTCGCGCTGGTTCCGCTGATCCTCCTGCTGGCGACAGGTCTCTACCTCTTCGTGCTGCCGTACGCCGTCCGGCGGCGCGGCGGGAGGGCCTGACCATGCCCGGCAAGCCAGCGCCAAAGCTTCTGGCCGGCGGCAATCCCCAGATCGCCAAAGGCGATGGCGACGGTCCGGTCCAGGCCTACATCGCCGCGATGCCCGGCTGGAAGCGCGAGATCGGCCGTCGTCTTGACGCGACCATCGCCGCCGCCGTGCCCGCCGTGCGCAAAGCCGTGAAGTGGAACACGCCATTCTACGGGGTCGAGGAAGGCAGCTGGTTCGTCAGCTTCCACTGCTTCGACCGCTACGTGAAAGTCGCCTTCTACCGAGGGACCCAGCTCGATCCCGAGCCGCCGGTAGCGTCGAAGGTCCCCGAGGTGCGCTATTTTCACATCCATGAGGACGACGCGTTCGACGAGGCCCGGATCGAAGATTGGGCCAGGCAGGCGAGCCGGCTGCCCGGCCAGAAGATGTGAGCTGCCCGCGCCCTCGTGCCGGACGGGCGTAGGACCGTCAGCAGCGCACAGCATCCGCAAGGGAGTGCATCATGAAGAAGGGTGAGAGCCGCCCGCCCAGCGAAGGCGCGGCGGCGGCTGCGGAGATCGACGCCAAGATCAAGGCGCTGGGCGACTGGCGCGGCGAGACGCTCGCCAGGATCCGGGCCCTGGTCAAGGAGGCCGATCCCGAGGTCGTCGAGACGGTGAAGTGGGGCGGCGTCCCGGTGTGGGAGCACGACGGGATCATCTCGACCGGCGAGATCTACAAGACCGCCGTCAAGATGACCTTCGCCAGGGGCGCGTCGCTGGACGACCCGTCAGGACTGTTCAATTCCAGCCTCGAAGGCGCCACGCGCCGCGCCATCGACTTTCACGAAGGCGCGGCGATCAATGAGGCGGCGCTGAAGGCGCTGATCGTCGCTGCCGCGGCGCTCAACGCCTCGAAAAAGAGGCCCAAGAAGGCCTGACAGGCTCGCCGGTCTAGTGCGCGGCGATCTGGACGCGGTTCCACAGGTTGATCATGGCGATGGTCGCCGTCAGCGCGGCGATCTGCTGTTCGGTGAAGTGCTCGCGCAGGGTCACCCGCAGCGGCCCGAGGTCGGCCGCGGTGTCGATCACGGTCAGGGCCTCGGTCCAGGCGAGGGCGGCTTTCTCGGCCGGGCTGAAGTCGCTGACGTGGCGCCAGACGATGACGCGATCGAGACGCTCATTGGTCTCGCCCTCGTCGCGGGCTTCCTTCGTGTGCATCTTTACGCAGAAGCCGCACTGGTTGATCTGCGACGCGCGCAGGGTGACCAGGTGCGTCAGCTTGCGGTCGAGGCCTGCGGCGCCAATGGCCGCCTGCGTTGCGATCAAGGCCTGCAGCACGGCGGGAAGTTCGGCGTGGACGGCGACGCCCTTGGCGGCGGCGGGGATGGCAGACATGTCGGTCTCCTTCGTGGGGTTCGAAGGAGGAGACGAGGCGCGCCTGCCGTCTGTGACACGCCTCGTCGCCGTCAGGACGGGCTAGTCGTCGTCGAAGCCCAGGAACACCGTCGCGTCATCGACCGACTTGCGATTGGAGACCACGGCGTTGGCGGGGAAGCTGTCGTCGGGATAGCCCATGGCGACGCAGATCATGATCACCTGGTCATCGGGGATGCCGGCGTGCTCGCGAACCACCGGCGACTGCATGATGCCCTGGCTGTTGATCACGCAGCCGAGGCCGCGAGACCAGGCGGCGTTGACCAGCGCGTTGGTGACCGCGCCGCAGTCGAACGGGGCGATGTCGCTGCCGTGGATCTCGCGGTCGTAGGTGACCACGATCGCGACAGGAGCGTCGAACTGGCGGAAGCCGCGCATCACCCAGTCGAGGCGCTTCTCCTTGTTGTCCCGCTCGATGCCCATGGCCCCGAACAGCTGCTTGGCGATCTCGATCTGGCGCTCGCGGTGGGCGCCGGCGTACTCGCCATGGACGCGGAACTCGCGGGAGTGCGGAATGCCGGCGAGGTTGCGCTCGGTGTTGCCGGCGCGGATCCGGTCGAGGACCTCGCCGGCGACGACATGGACGTTCCACGGCTGGGTGTTCAGCGACGACGGCGCGCGCATGGCCAGCTGGATGACCTCGCGGATCACCGCCTTGGGCACCGGCTGGGGCTTGTAGCCGCGGATGCTGCGGCGGCCGACGACGACGTCGTCGTAGGTCAGGGGCTTGCTCATTGGCCGGGGACCGCGATGAAGCCCGCGCGCGGGAAGTGGACGTTGACCGTGCCGACGGCCGCGTCCTCGCGGCTGAGCACGATGCGCTCGCGATTGGCGGCGACCAGCAGGCCGGAGACCGGGTCGCGACCGTAGTCGTCAGCCATCACCACCACCTTGGCGCCGGGCGCGAGGCCCAGCGGATCGTTGGCGTCGTGCGCGGGGGGCGTGGCGGGCTGGCTGGCCTTGGCCAGGGCGAGGGCGTCGGGGCCGCTCATGATCTCGCGCGTGCCGTGGCCGATGGCGCGGACGCGTTTGGACCAGTCACCGAAGTGGGTGAAGCCCTGCGTCAGGGTCTCGACCACGCCGGGCAGGGCGCCGCCCAGGAACCAGACGTTCATCCAGGCGGCGATGTCGGCCAGGCCCGGCTCCTTGCCGTTCAACCAGCCCGTGCCCGAGGCGGCCAGCTGGTCCTCGATCCAGCCGGCGTGGGTGCGCCACTGGCCCTTCAGCGGCTCGCCGGCGGCCTTCATCGCCTTGACGTCGAACGGGCGGCCGGACATCGCCTCGCGGTCCTTGATGAAGGCTTCCGGCACATTGTCGCCGATGACGCCGAAGATGATCGGCACCGTGGCGCCAAAGAACAGCCGGTCGGCCCAGAGGTTGATCGCCCAGTCGAGGCCGCCGCGCACGGCCTCCGGCTCGGGCCAGCGGCGCTCGATCTCGGCGATGATCACCTGGCTGTCGCAATAGACGTCGGCGCCGATCTGCAGCGACGGCGTGCGGCGATAGCCGCCGGTCAGCGGCAGGTAGTCCGGCTTGGGCAGCAGGCTGGGGATTTCGACCGACGTCCAGGTCAGGCCCTTGAGCCCGAACAGCAGCCGCACCTTCTCGGAAAAGGGCGAGGTGTCGAAGTGGTGGAGGATGGGCTGATCGGCTTGGCTGGTCATGGCGCGTTTCCGTTTGGTCTTTTGTTTTGCCGACATCCCGCGCCGCTGCCGCAGGGGAGGTCAAGCCCTCGGAAGTCCTCGCGTCGGACGTGCTGGCGGCGGCGATCGCCGTCGCCTAGGCTGGCCGGCGATGATGACCAGACGGATCGGCCTGACCACGATCGCGGCGAGCCTGGCGGCGGCCTGCTCGCCGCTCTCCATGTTCGCGACCCTGACGCCAAAGGACGCGGCGCGCGCGCGCGGCCGGGCGATCGCCTACGGCCCCGAGCCTCGTCAGCGGCTGGACGTCTATGCGCCGCGCGCCGAGGCCGGGCCCGCGCCGGTGGCGATCTTCTTCTATGGCGGATCGTGGGACTCTGGGCGGCGCGAGGACTACGGCTGGGTCGGCCGGGCGCTGGCGGCGCAGGGATTCCTGACCATCGTCGCCGACTACCGTCTGTATCCGCAGGTTCGCTATCCGGCCTTCGTCGAGGAGATGGAGCATTGGGACGCCTGGAAGGCCGGCTCGCCC
>JAZJXN010000242.1:0-315 GCA_040390885.1 Pseudomonadota bacterium
GCTGGCGGAACTCGGCTACAGTCCGCTGGAAATCGCGGCGCTGAAGGCCAGCAAGGCTGTCGCCTGACGTCAGCTGGGGCGCCGACCTGATGGCGCCCCGAGTCCGCGCGACGCACCGTGACCGCAGCAAACCGGAGGGCTCGATGGCGAGGAAGACCTTTCTGATCGGCGTGGCGCTGACGGCGCTGGCCCTCAGCAGCGGCGTGACCGGCGCCGAGGCGCCGCAGGTGGTCTACAAGCCCGTGCCGGAGATCAGACCCGGATACCTGGCCGGCTATCTGCCGCGTGGCGGCGCCCCCGACAGCCTGACCCTGA
>JAZJXN010000242.1:325-6637 GCA_040390885.1 Pseudomonadota bacterium
CCGCCGGCGGCCGGCTCAGCGGCCCAGGCGCGTGACGACGAGGCCGCGAAGGCCGCAGTGGCGCTTCACGGCGGCCCGCGCTGGGCCCAGGCGACGCAGGACGCGGAGCTCAAGTTCCCGCAGGCGGCCGACACCTTCTCTTGCGCGCTCGGCGTCCCGGTCACCGAGACGACCACGCCCCGCCTCTATGTGCTGTTGCGACGGACGCTGATCGACAACGGGCTGTCGACCTATCCGACCAAGATGAAGTACCAGCGGCCGCGGCCGTTCACGGTCAATGGCGCGCCGATCTGCACGCCAGCCGACGAGGACGCGCTGCGCAAGGATGGCTCCTACCCGTCCGGCCACAGCGCCATCGGCTGGGGCTGGGCGCTGATCCTGGCGCAGGTCGCGCCCGACCGCGCCGACGCCGTGCTCGCGCGCGGCCGCGCCTTCGGACAGAGCCGCGTGATCTGCAACGTTCACTGGCTCAGCGACACAGAGGAAGGCCGGATGATGGCCTCCGCAACGGTGGCGAGGCTGCAGAGCGACGCCGACTTCCGTATCGATCTGGACGCGGCGCGGGCAGAGATCGCGGCCGCGCGGGCCAAGGGGCTGAAGCCGACCCGCGACTGCGCGAAGGAAGCCGAGCAGCTCGCGGCGGGCTAGCGTTCGCCCTTGCGGGCCTCGGACAGGACGCGCAGCATTTCCGCGGTGAACAGCGAGCCGCCCACGCCGCTAGAACCGCCACCACCGCCGCCCAGACCCAGGCCGCCGGCGTCCTGCGGGCCGCGCAGGATGAACTCGACCAGCGCCTCCTGCTGCTGCTTGGCGGTCTGATCGGCGCGGCGGGCGGACGCGTACTGGACGAAGGCCTGCTCCGGGCGCGGGGCCGGCGGCGCGGCGTCCCCGGCGGTGCGCGTCAGGTTGTTGTAGAGCTCGCTGACCGTGACCGCCCGGCCGCCCTTGTAGAAGATCGAGCGGTTGGCGCCGGCGGCGTCCGGAAAGATCGAGGCGGCGGTGGCGCCCGGGCTGGTCGCGACCGACTGGACAAGCCGCGCCGCACCCTGCGGCCCGAGGAAGTGGGCGACGTAAAGCTCGCCCGACGTCGGCTGGCGCCCGATGCGGCCCGCCAGATAGGCGGCGTTGTCGGAGGTCATCTCCCCGACCATGAGGGAGGCCGCGTGCGGATCAAAGCGCAGGTTCATCACCGCCTTTCGCGCCTCGTCGCCGGAGACACGATAGCGGCCGTCGGATCCGCGGGTGATGAGGTCCGAATAGCGGGCGTAGCCGTACTTGGCGCCGTGCTTCTTGAGCGTCGCCAGCCAGGTCTGCTCGACGAACTGGAACAGGCCGGCCGCGGAGGAGGTCGGGGCCTTGGCGCTGGGGTTGTAGCCGCTCTCCCGGCGCGCCGTCCGCATCATGAACGAGAAGTCCACGCCCGTCGCTTGCGACGCGCGCTGGATGGCCGCTTCCACGACCCCACGGATTCCCTCGACTGCCATGCCCTTGGAGTCGCCGTTTATGGTTAAGCGCCGATTAACCGCCGTTAACGGCGAAACGAACGTTCGTTGAAATTGCGTCGCAGTTCGCAATTTCCGTTGCGGAAATCACGGATCGGGCGGAGCCTTCAACTGTAACAACAGAAAGACCCAAGGGAGGGTCGCCATGGTCGCTCGAGACGTTTCCTCGTTCCACTTCGACGGAGGGGAGCGGCGTCGACCGCCCTCCGCCTCGACCCTCACCGCCATAGGGCTGGTGGTCGCCGTCCACGCCGCGCTCGGCGCCTATGTGGCGTACCAGAAGTTTGTGATCGCCCCGCCCGCGACCGATGGGCCGACGATCTTCGAGCCCTGGATCGAGCCGCCCGTGAAGACGAAACCGGCGGTCGCCCCGAAGCCGGAGTCGCCCCGCACCGTCGCCCCGAA
Organism: Pseudomonadota bacterium; assembly: GCA_040390885.1. Taxonomy (GTDB): domain Bacteria; phylum Pseudomonadota; class Alphaproteobacteria; order Caulobacterales; family Caulobacteraceae; genus Caulobacter. The sequence goes on from JAZJXN010000242.1 coordinate 2,233, forward strand.
TTACCACGACCCGGTCATCACCGATGTGAAGCCGCCATTCACGGTCGACGCCGACCCCACTGCGCCCACGGCCCCGATCACAGGCCTCGAGCCCTTCACCTTCGACGGCGATGCGACGGGCGGAACGACCGAGGGCCTTGAGCCCGTGGAGCCGACGGTCATCGGCAAGCCCGACTGGGTGAAGATGCCAGGCGCCCGCGAGTTCGAGCGCTACTACCCCGAGCGCGCCCTGCGCCTCGGCGTCAGCGGGGCCGCCACCCTCGCCTGCCTGGTCGCCGCCAACGGAACGGTCGGCGGCTGCGAGGTGGTCTCGGAATCGCCGGGCGACATGGGCTTCGGCAAGGCGGCGCTGAAGCTGGCGCCCTACTTCCGGATGAAGCCGCAGACCGTCAACGGCCAGCCCGTCGACGGCGCCGTGGTCCGCATCCCGCTGCGGTTCAACCTGGCGAGCTAGGGCGGCGGGGACATGTACTCGAAGAGTACGTGTCCCCCGTATGCGGCCACAGACGGGGGACGGCGCCGCTTCGCGGAGCATGTCCCCTTCCTGTCAGTAGCTCTTCGGCAGCCCCAGCACCTTCTCGCCGATGAAGTTCAGGATCATCTCGCGGCTGACCGGCGCGATGCGCGCGATCATGGCTTCGCGCAGGTAGCGTTCGACGTCGTATTCCTTGGCGTAGCCCATGCCGCCGTGGGCCAGCACCGAAGCCTCGCAGGCACGGAAGCCGGCCTCGCCGCCGAGGTATTTGGCGGCGTTGGCCTCGGCTCCGCAGTCGCGGCCCTGGTCGTAGAGGGCGGCGGCCTTGAAGCCCATCAGGTTGGCCGCCTCGAGCTCGGCCCAGGCCTTGGCCAGCGGATGCTGGACGCCCTGGTTCTGGCCGATCGGTCGGCCGAACACGACCCGCTCGTTGGCGTAGGCCGCCGCCTTGCGCAGCGCCGCGCGGCCCAGCCCCACGGCCTCGGTCCCGAACAGGGTCCGCTCGGGGTTCAGGCCCGCCAGCAGATACTGGAAGCCCTTGCCCTCCTCGCCGATCAGGTCCTCGGCCGGGACCTGCAAATCCTCGATGAAGAGCATGTTACATTCGACCGCCTTGCGGCCCATCTTCGGGATCGGCTTCGCATCGATCCGGGCGCGGTCGAAGTCGGTATAGAACAGCGAAAGCCCCTGCATCGGCTTGGCCACCTGATCCTTGGGCGTCGTGCGCGCGATGATCAGGATCTTGTTGGCGCGCTGCGCCATGGTCGTCCAGATCTTGCGGCCGGTGATGCGGTAGCCGTTCCCATGCTTCTCGGCCCGGGTTTCGAGGCTGGAGGTGTCGAGGCCGCTGTTGGGCTCGGTCACCGCGAAACAGGCCTTGTCCTCGCCGGCGATGATGCGCGGCAGGTGGCGCTGCTTCTGGTCCTCGGTCCCGAACTTCACCACCGGCATCAGGCCGAAGATGTTGAGGTGGATGGCGCTGGCGCCGCTGAAGCCCGCGCCGGACTCGGCGACCACCTGCATGACGTGGCAGGCTTCCGTCAGCCCCAGGCCCGCGCCGCCGAAGGCCTCGGGCATGGCGACCCCCAGCCAGCCCCCCGCGGCCATGGCCGCGGCGAAGGCTTCGGGGAAGTCGCCGGTTTCGTCTGTCTTGCGCCAGTACTCGTCGTCGAAGTCGGCGCAGATGCGGCCGACGGCCTCTCGGATCGCTTCCTGTTCCTCGGTCGGCCAGAAGCTGCTCATGGCGGGCGTGTCCTCAGTCGATGGTGTCGAACCGGCCGGGCCTGAGCCGCGCGGCGTCGGGGCCGGAATCCTCGCCCGCGAGATACGCCGCCACCGTCCGGGCGACAAGCGGGGCCAGCAGCCAGCCGTTGCGACGCGCGCCCACGGCCAGAATGACGTTCGGCGCGGTGCTGAAACCGACCATCGGCAGACCGTCGGCAGTGGCCGCGCGGACGCCGGTCTCGGCGGTGGCGTCCAGGCCGGCGAGCTCGGGCAGAAGCGCCTCGGCGGCGGCGCGCAGGGCGGCGACGCGCTGCGGGTCGACGACGCGGTCGGCGACGCCCGCCTCCATGGTCGCGCCGATAACGACGCCGGCCGGGTCGGGACAGATGTAGACGCCGTCGCCGCGGATCACCGGCCCGATGTCCGGCCCGCCCGAAAGGCGCAGGATGTGGCCCTTGATCGGAGTCAGCCGAGCGAGCTCTGGAGCCAATCCTTCGCCCCCCGCGCCGGTGGCGACGACCAGGGTCTCGTCGTCAACGGGCGCTCCGGCAGCGCGCGCCTGGAACCGCGCCCCGGCCTCCGCGGCGGCGGCCCTCAGCGCGATCAGGGCCTTGAGCGGCGACAGTCGCCAGTCCTCCTGGGTGTAGACCCGGTCGCCGTACACTCCGGCCTTGGCGCCGAGCCCCCGCAGCCGCGCCGCCACCGCGCCGATGTGATCGCCGTAGTAGGCGGCGCCGGACTGGTCGAGATCGATGCCGACGCGCCGCGCCAACTCAGGCCACAGGTCGCGCGCCGCCTTGAGCAGGTCGAAGTCGTCCGCCGAGACCGGGTCCAGCGCGGCCTCGAACGCCGGCGCCAGCATCCCCGCCGCCACGCCCGAGGCATTGTCGCCCGCCGCCGCCGGGTCGCAGACGGTGACGGTCGCGCCACGCCGCGCAAGCTCGAGCGCGATCGCCAGCCCGAGCGCCCCCGCGCCCGCCACCGTCACCTTCGCGCCGTTCAGTTTCGCCATGGCTCCGCAATCGGCGACGGGGGCGAGGCGGTCAAGGGCTGTGAGCGCGGTGCGTCCTTCGAGACGCGACTTCGCCGCTCCTCAGGATGACTAGCTCTTGAGTTCGTCATGGTGAGGAGCGAGCCTCGAGTGAGCGTCTCGAACCACGCAATGAAGCTACGGCCGCCAGACCAGCCCCACCCGCACCGTGCGCGGCTGGTCATAGCTTTCGATGCCGTCGCCGGTCTGGGCCGTCTCGATGGCGGCGTCGGTGACGTTCTCGGCGGCGAGGTAGAGCGTCGCCGCCGGGGTCACGCGCCAGTCGGCGCGCAGGTCCAGCGAGGTCGCCGCCGACAGTTCGCGGGTGTTGAGGTCATCGTCCCATCGGTCGCCCTCGTAGCGGACCGTGGCCCGGAGGCTGAGCGGCGCGACGGGCGTCCAGACCGCCTCGCCGCTGACCGCGACCTCCGGCGTCTGGGCCGGGCGAAGGCCGGTCAGCTGTGGCGCATCGGCCCCGCCATCGACCTCGGCCTCGGTCCAGGCGCCGGACAGTTTCACCGCGAAGGTCTCGCCCCAGCGATAGCCGGCTTCGACCTCCAGTCCGAAGGCGTCGACGTCGCCGGCGTTCTGGCGCTGGCGCAACACGCCGCCGGCCGGGATGAAGCCCCCTGCGGGAAGGGCGGGGATGACGCCCGGTCCGAAGCCTATGGTGACGTTGGTGACCGCGCCCTCGAGCCGGTTCGCGAACAGGGTCGCCGACCAGGTCAGGTCACCCTCACCGCCGACGCCGAATTCCAGGCCGTAGAGCGTCTCCGGCTCCAGTCCCGCGTTGGCCTCCGTGACGTCGTTGCCGACCCGGAAAGGCCGGTGCAGCTCGTTCAGCGTCGGCGGCCGGAAGCCGACGTAGGTCGCGGCTCGCAGGAAGCCCTCGCCCAGATCGTAGCGGGCGGCGGCGCGAGCCGTCGGTTGCCAGCCGTCCGCATCCGCTGGCTGCAGGTCGAGGGTCGGCAGGCCGGTGGCGAGATCGCGTTCGCGGCGCTCACCGCCGTAGCTGGCCCAGCGATCGATGCGCAGCCCTCCGGTCAGCAGCCAGTCGCCGCGCTCGCGCCAGGCCTCGCCGTAGAGGCCCGCCACGTACTGCGAACCGCCCGCGACCCGTCCGCGTGTGAAGGCGCCGGCCATATAACGGAACTGCTCGCGGGTCTCGCCGTCAGCCCAGCGCACGTCGGCGCCGAGCTCCCAGCCGTCGCCGCCGTTGCTGTGGCGCAGGGCCGCGTTGGCGCCCAGACCCAGGGCCGGCGTGCCGTACTGGTCATTCGCCGGGGTCGTCGTCGCGCGCCCGGCGCCCACGGCGACCGAACTGTTCTCGAAGTCCGAGGCGCGGGCCCAGGCTTGCAGCCGCCACTCGTTGCCGATACCCGGCGAGGCGCCGATCCAGGTCGCCGACGCGGCCACACCGGTTGATCGCGACGCCGCCCCCTCGAGCCCGCTGTCGCGCGCCTCGCGGTAGCCCGACAGCCGCAGGGCCAGATCGCCGCCCGTCCATTGCGGGGCCCAGCGGATCGCCAGGCTCGAGGCCTCGTAGGCCAGCGGCTGGTCGGCGGCGCCCCGCCCGGCCCGGATCGGAACCCAGCCGTCCGTCTGCTGGGCCGAGCCGACAACCAGCAGGTCGCCGCGCCCATAGGCGAGCTGCCCGCCCACCAGACCGCGCTCGC
>JAZJXN010000242.1:6647-11586 GCA_040390885.1 Pseudomonadota bacterium
GGGAACCCTGGTGCGCTCCTGCAGCTGCACGGTGCCGGTCAGGGCTCCGGCGCCGTAAGGCCCCGCCCCGGCGCCGCGAACGACCAGCGCGCCCTCGATCGCCGCCGGCGGCAGGCCTGACCACAACACCCAGCCGCCGAACGGATCGTTCTGCGGCACGCCGTCGAGAGTCACCAGCGCACGCCCGGCGCCGGAGCCGGCGATGGCGCGGACGGTGATGCCCTGGGTCGTCGGATTGGACGCGACGCTGGAGGTGCGCCGGAACAGCTGCACCCCCGGCACCAGGGTGAGGGCCTCGTCAATGCGCGATACGGCCTCCAGCGTGTCGGGCTGGACCGTGGTCACCGCGAAGGCGGCGTCCGACGGCGCCGGCTTCAGACGCGCGGCGGTGACGACGACGCGGGTGACGTCGAAGACCTCGCTGTCGGTGATCGCCTGTACCGGGATCGGTATGTCCGAGAGCGGCGGATGCGAAACGCACAGCATCGTCGAGCCGTCCGGCAGCGTCACCACCTGCGGGCCGCCCGGATAGGCGAGCTCCGCCCGCGCCTGTGGCGGCGGCGGCAGAGGCGGCGGGGCGTCGGCGAAGAAGAGGACCATGCCCCTCCTCTACTTGGCCGGTTTGGCCGCCGCCACCCTCGCCTTCTGGGCCGTCGCCAGCGAGAGCAGGTACTGGCGCACTTCCTCCGCCTGGGCCGGGGTCAGGAACTTCGCGAAACTGACCATGCCGTTCTCGACCCGGTCACCGTCGATGACCACGCCCTTGAAGGCGTCGGCGCTGGTGGTCACCGGCGAGTAGCGCAGATCGGGGATCGAGAACTCCGAGACCCCGCTGGCGCCGTGACAGATCGAGCAGAGGCCGGCGTAGGACGCCGCCCCGGCCGCGATCTGCTGCGGCGTGGCGGTGACGGCGGGCAGTTCCGGCATCTCGCGGGTCGAGACCGGACGGGCCGGCAGCGCGCCCTTGGCCCCGAGCTTGAACACCAGCAGGCGGCGCGGGCCTTCCGACCGCGGGTCGACCCCGGCGCCGGCCGAAACCGCGAAGCCGCCGCCCCAGCCGGCCATCAGCGCCACATACTGCTCGCCATCGATCTCGTAGGTCATCGGCGGGGCGACGACCCCGGTCTGGGTGTCGAACGCCCAGGCCTTCTTGCCGGTCGCCGCGTCGAAGGCCGCGAACTCGCCGGTGGCGTTGCCCTGGAAGACCAGGCCGCCGGCGGTGGCCAGCAGACCGCCGTTCCACGGGCCGGCGTAGGGCACGCTCCAGCGCTCGGTCTGGGTGATCGGGTCCCAGGCGATCAGCCGGCCCTTGAGGCTGGCGCGGATGGCCTTCAGCGCCGCCTCGTCGTCGGGCAGGCCGGCGACCACGGTGTCGATGCCGATGTTCCAGGCGCCGGGGCGGTAGCGGAAGTTGGCGTTGGCGCCGCCCGGCTGCATGTAGGGGAACGGAATCTCCTGGGCCGGGATGTAGACGAGGCCGGTCTTCGGGCTGAACGCCATCGGCATCCAGTTGTGGCCGCCGAGCGGGCCCGGCATAGCCGCGACCATGCCCTTTTCATAGCGGGCGTTGGCGGTCTCGACCGGGCGCCCGGTGACGGTGTCGACGTGGGTCGCCCAGCTGATCGGGACATAGTTCCTGGCCGAGATCAGCTTCCCGGTGACGCGGTCGATCACATAGAAGAAGCCGTTCTTCGGCGCCTGCAGCAGCACCTTCCGCGGCTGGCCGCCGATGGGCATGTCGGCCAGCACGATGTGTTGCGTCGCCGTGTAGTCCCAGCTTTCGCCCGGCGTGGTCTGGTAGTGCCAGACGTACTGGCCGGTGTCGGGCTTCAGGGCCACGACCGAGGACAGGAACAGGTTGTCGCCGCCGCCCGGCGAGCGGATGTCGCGGTTCCAGGGCGAGCCGTTGCCGACGCCGATGTAGAGCAGGTCGAGGTCGGGGTCGTAGGCCATCGAGTCCCAGACCGTGCCGCCGCCGCCGACTTCCCAGAACTTCCCGTTCCAGGTCGGGCGGGCGATCTTCATGGCCTCGTCGGAAGCCGCGCCATCGGAGGTTTTCTCGCCGGGCACGGTGTAGAAGCGCCAGGCCAGCTTGCCGGTCTCGGCGTCATAGGCGGAGAGGTAGCCGCGCACGCCGAGCTCGGCGCCGCCGTTGCCGATCATCACCTTGCCCTTGATGATCCGGGGCGCGCCGGTGATCGTGTACGGCTTGGACTGGTCGACGGTGACAACGGACCAGTCGACCTTGCCGGTCTTGGCGTCGAGCGCGATCAGCCGGCCGTCGAGGGCGCCGAAGTAGACGCGGCCCTTCCACAGGGCGACGCCGCGGTTGACGCTGTCGCAGCAGGCCTTGACCCCGGTCTTGCGGGGCACCTGCGGGTCATGTTCCCAGAGCAGCTTGCCGGTCTTGGCGTCGAAGGCGCGGACGATCGACCAGGACGAGGTCGTGTACATGACGCCGTCGGAAACCAGGGGCGTGGCCTCGATGCCGCGATTTTCGGGTAGGTCGAAGCTCCAGGCCAGACCCAGATCCTTGACCGTCGAGGTGTTGATCTTCTCGAGGGGGCTGAACCGCTGCTCGTCGTAGGTGCGGCCGTGGGACACCCATTCGCCCGGGCGTTCATCCGCAGCGGCGATGCGCTTGCCGTCAACGTAGGCGGTCTTGTCGCCGCAGCCGGCGACCAGGGCCGTCGCCACACAGGCGGCGACCAGAAGGCTGAAACGCCCCATCTCGAGCTCCTCTCCTCAAGCCGCGTCTGACGCGCGGCGTTGGCGCGAGTATGGGAGTGCGCCGCTGCGTCAGGCAAGCCGTTCGCGGAAGGCCTTGAGCATCGGCTTTTCGACCCAGACGTAGGTCGCCAGCCCGGTGGCCACGGCGATGGCGAGCGCCGCTGGAATGAACAGCGGCGCGTTCCAGGCGCCCATGGTCATGGCCAGGGCGCCGATGCTGAGGGTATGGGTGAGGTAGAGCGAATAGGAGGCGTCGCCGAGGACGCGCAAGCCCGCGATCGGCGACCAGCCGCCGTCGGCCTCGACCGTCACCGCCCCGGCGACGACCATCAGCGCCGGCACGCCCCAGACCATCGGGCGCCACAGGTCGGGATCGATGTGCGACAGCTCGATGGCGACGAACAGCGCGATCCCGCCGCCCAGAAGCAGCCAGCCGAACGACCGGTCGGGCAAGAGCTTCTGCTGGACGATCCAAGCCAGCCAAACGCCCGCGAGGAACTCCAGAAACATCGGGTTGAGCAGCATGACGTAAGCCGGCGGCCAGGCGAACCCGGCCAGGGCCAGGGCGGTCAGGGCGACGGTCAGCGCCGCCAGTCGACGCCGCTCCGGCAGCCAAAGGCAGGCGGCGAAGACGAGGTAGAAGACGGCCTCGTAGTTCAGGGTCCAGCCCGGCGGAAGGACCGGGAACGGCAGGCCGACGGGGTTGTAGTGCTGCACGAACAGCAACGACAGCAGTACGTGGCGAACCGTCGGCTGCACCTCCGGGAAGCGCTGCGGCGCGACCAGGGCGCCGGCGACCAGCACCAGTGTCACCAGCCAGTAGAGCGGCGCCACCCTGGTCAGTCGCCGTTTCACGAAGTCCGCGGGGCGTGTCGCCCTGCCGGCGGTGACGGTCCACATCACGAAGCCGCTGATCACGAAGAACACGTCGACGCCCGCCGCGCCGATGCTGAATGGCAGTTGCGACCACTGGCAGGCGTGGAACAGCGCGACGGACAGCGCCGCCAGCCCCCGCAGGTGCTGGATCGACAGCCAGGTGCGCGGCTCGGCCATGGTCAGCCGCAGCTTCCGGGCATCGCAGCGATCCAGCGGCGCAGCAACGACAGGCCCTCGTCATGGACCAGCGCCCGGCCCAGTTCCGGCATCATCGCGCCGGGGTCGGTGGAGGCGGTGCGGAAGACCAGGATCGACTCCTCGGGTTTGCCTGGATGGATGCCGAAGCGGAAGCCGCCGGTCCCCTGGCCCGCCGCGATCGGCGGCTTGCAGAGGCCCAGCTGCGGCCCGGCGGCGGCGGGGGTGAGATAGAGGCCGGAGGTGTCCGCCGGCCCCGTCGGGCTGTGGCAGTGGGCGCAGTTGATGTCCAGCCACGCGCGGGCGCGGGCGTCGAGGCCGGCGCCCTCGTCAGTCCAGACGGCGGCTTTGGGCCGTTCCGCCGGCAGGCCGCGCAGGTAGCCGATCGCCGCCAGTCGCTCGAGCTGACCGTCGCGGTTGAGGTGCCGCGCCTTGAGACCGATCGGCTGCAGCTTCTTGGTGGCATGGTCGGTGGCGTGGCAGCCCGCGCACTGGTTCACGTTGGGAACCTGGTAGACGAAGGCGTCGCGGCGGCCCGGCCGGGCCAGGGTCATCGGCGCCGACTGGCCGGTGCGCTTCAGCGTCGCCTCGGTCTGCCTGTCGTTCCAGACATAGGGAAACGCCGCCCAGCCGTCCTTGCGGCGCACGAGGATACGGGTCTCGACGAGCCGGATCTTCGACAGGTCCAGGCCATGACCGGTCTGGGCGACCTTCAGCCCGTCGCCGGGCGCGACCGCGCCGTCGGCGGCCTTCGGGTAGAAGAAGGTCTTGCTGACCACGGTCCCGACCGGGAAGTCGAACGCCTCGTCGGCGGACCAGTCAGCGCTCTGTCCCTTCGGCATCCAGACCGTGCGCAGCTTGCCGGCGTAGTCGGTGAACAGCGGCGTGTTCAGCTCGTAGGGCTGGGCGCCCTCGGCGAGGACCAGCCGCCCGTCGCGAACGCCGACCATGCCCCAGGCGGCGAGATCCTCGGGCATGCCCTCGGCGACGAAGGTCGGGGTCAGCGGCTTTGGCGCGCAGGCGGCCAACGTCAAAGCGAGCAGGACGAAGAACAGGCGCATCACTTGCCGGGGGCCGGGACCTTGCGTTCGGCCGGCACAGGTCCGGCCGCGACGACGTTGGCGGCGGCCAACGGGGC
>JAZJXN010000243.1:0-4701 GCA_040390885.1 Pseudomonadota bacterium
AGCTGGTCGGCGAGGGCGGCCCGATCCTGGCCATGGGCCCGGCGGCCAACTGGATGGGCAAGACCTGGCCGATCGATCGCTTCGGGCGGCTGGCCAATGAACTGCTCGACGCCGGCGGGCCGATGGCCGGCGGCCGGTTGATGATCCTCGGCGGACCGGAGGACGTGCGCTACGTCGAGCCGCTGACGCAGGCCATGCCCCGCGACCGGTTGATCGATCTGACCGGCCAGGCGGACCTGCTGACCGTCTATGCGGTGCTCAAGCGCGTGCGGCTGTTCGTCGGCAACGACTCGGGCCTGATGCACCTGGCCGCCGCCGCCGGGGCGCCGACCGTGGGCCTGTTCGGCCCCTCGGACGACCGGCTCTACGCGCCGTGGGGCGAGCATGTCCGCACGGTGCGCGGCCCGCGGAGCTTCGAGCAGTTCCAGGCCGTCGACCCTGACCTCAATCAGGCCATCGGCCATATGATGGACCTGCCGGTCAGCGCCGTGCTGAGGGCCTGCCGGGAGCTGCTTGAGGAGACCGAGTGGGAAGGCGCTGAGGACTACGAGGACGCCGAGACGGGCGGCGAGATCCTGCCCTCTGGGGGAGGTGGCTCGCCGTAGGCGAGTCGGAGGGGGTCGGGTCCGTGGAGCACTGCGCGCTGAACAGGCCCCCTCAGTCACCGCTTCGCGGCGACAGGTCCCCCAGGGGGAGCCACTTCTGAAGGCGCCGGCCGGAGTTTTTCCTGCACGTCTCCGCGCCCGGCGCTAAGAACGCAGCATTCCAGCGGAGTCCGCAGATGCCTGAGACCTATGACCTGATCATCCGCGGCGGCGAAGTCGTGAACCACGCCGGCCGCGGCTTCACCGACGTCGGCGTGCGCGATGGCAAGATCGTCGCCATCGGCGATCTGGGGCAGGCCTCGGCCGGCGAGGTGTTCGACGCCACGGGGCTGACCGTGCTGCCCGGCGTGATCGACAGCCAGGTGCACTTCCGGGAGCCGGGGCTAGAGTGGAAGGAAGACCTGCAGACCGGCGCCGACGGCGCGGTTCTGGGCGGCGTGGTGGCGGTGTTCGAGATGCCCAACACCGAACCGACCACGACCGACCCCGACGCGCTGGCCGACAAGCTGCACCGGGCGAAGGGGCGCATGAGCTGCGACCACGCCTTCTATGTCGGCGGCACCCATGAGAACGCGCAATTCCTCGGCGAGCTGGAGCGGCTGCCCGGCTGCTGCGGCATCAAGGTGTTCATGGGCGCCTCGACCGGCACCCTGCTGATCAAGGACGACGCCGGCGTCGAGGCGGTGCTGAGCAGCATCAAGCGCCGCGGAACCTTCCATTCCGAGGACGAGTATCGGCTCGAGGACCGCCGACCGCTGGCCCGCACCGGCGACTGGACCAGCCACCCCGAGGTCCGCGACGCCGAGAGCGCGATCATGTCGACCCGGCGGCTGGTCGGCATCGCCCAGCGGCTCGGCAAGCGCATCCATGTGCTGCACGTCACCACCGCCGACGAGATCGAATTCCTGGCCCAGCACAAGGACGTCGCCAGCGTCGAGGTGACGCCGCAGCACCTGACCCTGGAAGGCCCGCAGGACTACGAGCGGCTGAAGGGCTACGCCCAGATGAACCCGCCGATCCGTGACGCGCACCACCGCGCCGGACTGTGGCGCGGCGTGGCGCTCGGCGTCGCCGACGTGCTCGGCTCCGACCACGCGCCGCACACGGCCGAGGAAAAGGCGCGGCCCTATCCGGCCTCGCCGTCGGGCATGCCCGGCGTGCAGACCCTGGTGCCGGTGATGCTGACCCACGTCGCCGAGGGCCGGCTGACGCTGGAGCGGTTCGTCGATCTGACCAGCCATGGCGTGAACCGGGTCTTCGGCCTCGCCGACAAGGGCCGGATGGCGGTCGGTTACGACGCCGACTTCACCATCGTCGACCTCAAGGCCCGCCGCACCATCCGTCACGCCGACACCGCCAGCCGGGTCGGCTGGACCCCGTTCGACGGCTTCGAGGCCAAGGCCTGGCCGATGGCGACCATCGTCCGCGGCAAGGTGGTCATGCGCGACGACGAAATCGTCCTGCACGGCGCCGGCGAGCCGGTGCGCTTCGCGGAGACGCTCGCGAGCTAGAAGAGGTTCGGTTTGATGTCGCGGCGGCCGTGGATCACGCGGGCGATCTCGATGCCCGAGGGGACCAGCCGGTAAAACAGGATGTAGCCGGCGACCGAAAAGGACCGCAGGCCGTCAGCCAGACCGGGCCGGTCCACGCCCGCTTCAGGAAATTCCGCAAGCATCCGGGCGACGTCCTCGAACCGGTCGAGCATGTCGGTGGCCGCATCGGCGCTGTCCGCCGCGATCCAGTTCCAGATTTCGGTCGCATCCGACTCCGCGAGCGGATGCCAGCGCCACCTCTTCGCCATAGGCTACTCGGCCGCCGTTCGGCTGGCTGCGGAGGTCGTCAGCGCCGCCTGCTTCGCGTCCCAGTCCTTGCGGAGGCGGCGAGCCAGATCCGAGAACGACCCCTCCGTCGTCTCGCCGCTGTTCAGGCCGTCCTCGATATCCCGTTTCAGCCGCAGGAACTTCGCTTCCCGCTCCTGCAGCAGCCGCAGGCCTTCGCGGACGGCTTCGGAGGCGGAGCCGTAGCGGCCCGACTTCACTGCGCCTTCGACGAAGGCTTCGAGTTCGGCGGTCAAAGAGACGTTCATGAGCGGAACTCCTTGGCGGCCACGATAACACAAACTGCGCTTTTTTGGACATTCGACAACAGGCTGGAGCTTCTAGCTTTGGGTTGAACCCCGTTCGGCGGCGCCTGATAACCAGCCCATGGACGGAACCACTGATCTCCCCACTGCGCCGTTTCGCGACGCCCGTTACTCGCCGCGACAGCTGACTGTCGAGCGCCGCGCAGGCGGCGAACTGGTGCTGGCCAATCCGACGCCGTTCTCGACCGCGTTAACGACGACGCTCGACGCCCTCGACCGCTGGAGCGTCGAGGCGCCGGACCGGGTTTGGCTGGCCGAACGTGCCGGGGACGGCTGGCGCGAGGTGACCTACGCCCAGGCGGCGCGCGATGTCGCGGCCCTGGCCGGCGGGCTCAAGGCGCTGGGTCTGAAGCGCGGCGACTGCCTGCTGATCCTCGCCCGCAACGGCGTCGACCATGCGCTGATCTCTTACGCGACCATGAGCCTGGGCGCGGCCGTGGCGCCGGTGTCGCCGCAGTACGGGCTGGCCGGCGCCGATCTGTCGCGGCTCGCCTACGCTTGCGGCGTGCTCAAGCCGGACGCCGTCTATACCGACGACGCGGCGGCCTTCGCCGGGGCGCTGGAGGCGGACTTCATCAAGGGGCTGCCCATCGTGGCCAGCGCCACCGCGCGGCCCGGCGATGTCGCCTTCGAGACGCTGCTCGCGTCCGCGCCGACGCCTTCCGTCGCCCACCCCGACGACACCGCCAAGCTGCTGCTGACCTCGGGCTCGACCGGACGGCCCAAAGCCGTGATCGGCCTGCATCGCGGCGTCGCCGTCAACGCCGCCCAGATCGCCGCCTGTTTCGACGATCCCGACCCCCCGGTGGTGGTCAACGCGGCGCCCTGGAGCCACAGCCTCGGCGCCAACGCCATCCTGCACATGGTCCTGCACCGGGGCGGAACTCTCTACATCGACGCCGGGCAGCCGACGCCCGCGAAGATGGCCGAGACCGTGCGCAACCTGCGCGAGGTGGCGCCGACCTATCACAACATGGTCCCGGCCGGCTGGGGTCTGTTCGTCAGCGAGCTGGAGAAGGACGACGACCTCGCCCGCACCTTCTTCTCGCGGGTGCGGGTGCTGCAGTACGGCGGCGCCTCGATGGCCCAGAGCATCCTCGACCGGGTGCAGGCGGTGGCCGTGCGCACGATCGGCGAGCGGGTGACCTTCGCCACCGGCTACGGCTCGACCGAGACCGGCCCGACGGCTTGCAACATTCACTGGCTGAACGCGCGCTCGGGGATGATTGGCCTGCCGGTGCCGGGCACGGCCGTTAAGCTGGTCCCGGCCGGCGAGAAGTTCGAGATCCGCGTGAAGGGGCCGCAGATCTCCCCGGGCTACCTCGGCGAGCCCGAGCTGTCAGCGGCGGCGTTCGACGAGGAGGGCTTCTACCGCCTCGGCGACGCGGCGCGGGCCATCGACCCGTCCGACCCGGAGGCGGGGCTGATGTTCGACGGCCGGCTGGTCGAGAACTTCAAGCTGGCGAGCGGGACGTTCGTGGCGGCGGGCGCGCTGCGGGTCACGGCGGTCTCGGCCATCGGCGGCGCGGCCAGCGACGCGGTGGTCTGCGGCGAGGGGCAGGAGGGCGTCGGCCTGATGATCTTCGTCGATCCGGCCGGCGCGGCGAAGCTCGGCAGCGCGGACGCCGTCCGCGAGGCGGTGCGGGCCGGGCTCGAACGCATGAACGCGGCGGCCAAGGGCGGGGGCGGGCGCATCTGGCGCGCCCTGATCCTCGACGGCGCGCCGGATGCGGCCAGCGGCGAGCTCACCGACAAGGGCTACATCAACCAGGCCATGGCGCGCGATCGGCGGCCGGCGGAGGTGGCGCGGCTGTTCGCGGATGAGCCGGACGAGGCGGTGCTCACCTTCTAGCGCGGTCGGTCCGGGCTTCGAGATGCTCCCCTCTGGGGGAGCTGTCGCCGCGAAGCGGTGACTGAGGGGGTCTGTCTGGCGCGCAGCGCCTTACCGACCTG
>JAZJXN010000243.1:4711-15551 GCA_040390885.1 Pseudomonadota bacterium
CGAGCCACCTCCCCAGAGGGGAGGATCAGACCGGCATCACCCGCTCCGTCGCCTCTGTCTCCCGCCAGTGCTCGATCGCCCCGACCACGCCGACGCAGATCAGCAGCTGGCCGAAGTAGTAGAGCCCCCACACGCCCAGGCCGACGACGAAGTCATCCGGCAGCGGGCCCATCCTCCCGAAGATCAACAGGTCGCTGACCAGGAACATCACCGCGCCGATGCCGACCGTGAAGCGCGGGAAGCGGCTGGTCCAGGCGGTGGCGGCCATCAGGGCGAGGCCCAGGCTGTAGACGGCCACGCCCGGCGCCCCGGCGCGGTCGGCGGGCAGCATGAAGGATATGAATACCGTCGCCGGGACCAGCACCACGGCCAGGGCCAGCTGGCTCCTCTGGATCACCTTGCGCCGGTTGCGCAGGTAGAGGCCGATGGCGATCCCGTGGCCGACCAGGAAGGCGAGGGCGCCGACGATGAAGTTCACCCCCAGCAGCACGTCGCCGAGCATTCCGAACGTCATCACCGCCGCGAGCAGCCAGCCGTTCAGGTCCCGCGCCCGCAGCGCCGCATAGACCGCCAGCAGCCCGACTCCGAGCCCCTTCCACGTCAGGCTGGCGGGCTGCGACAGCTCGAGGCCCCAGCTGGCCACGTAGCTGACGCCGGCCACGACCGAGGCCGCCAGCACCAGGTTCGGCAGCATGATCCGCCGGTCCATATCGTCTCTCCCCCTTGAGTCGCCCCTGTCGCGAACGGTACTGCCTAACTAACGATAGGGAAGGGACTCTCATGAACGGCGCCGACGCCCTGATCACGACGCTGGCCGACAACGGCGTCACCGCCTGTTTCGCCAACCCCGGCACCAGCGAGATGCAGTTTGTCTCGGCCCTCGACCGCGAGCCGCGCATGCGGTCGGTACTGTGCCTGTTCGAGGGCGTGGCGACAGGGGCGGCGGACGGCTATGGCCGGATGACCGGGACCCCGGCCTGCACCCTGCTGCACCTCGGCGCCGGCTACGCCAACGGCGGCGCGAACCTGCACAACGCCCGCCGGGCTGGGACGCCGGTGGTCA
Organism: Pseudomonadota bacterium; assembly: GCA_040390885.1. Lineage (GTDB taxonomy): Bacteria > Pseudomonadota > Alphaproteobacteria > Caulobacterales > Caulobacteraceae > Caulobacter. The sequence continues at coordinate 5,775 of JAZJXN010000243.1, forward strand.
ATGTCATCGGCGACCACGCCACCTACCATCGCCAGTACGACGCGCCGCTGAACAGCGACATCGCCGGCTGGGCCGCGCCCAACTCGCTGTGGGTCAAGTCGGCCGACAGCGCCGACACGGTCGGACCGCTGGCCGCCGAGGCGGTCCAGTCCAGCTTCGGCGCCCCGGGCGGCTGCGCCAGCCTGATCCTGCCCGCCGACAGCGCCTGGACCGAGACGTCGGTCAGCGGGCCGGTCCTCGTCCTTGCGCCGCGCGCGAAGATCACCGTCGCCGAAGCCGAGGCCATGGCCGCGCGGATCAAGGCGGCGAAGAAGCCGGTGATCCTGATGGCCGGGACGACCTGCCTCGACGCCGGCGTGCGCCAGGCCGGCCGCATCGCCGCGACCGGCGTGCGGGTGCTGACCGACACGTTCGTCGCCCGGCTGTCTCGCGGGGCAGGGCGGTTCGCGCCGGACAAGATGCTGTACTTCGGCGAGATGGCCCTGGCCGACCTTGAGGGCGTCGACCTGATGGTGCTGGTCGAGACCGTCGAACCCGCCGCCTTCTTCGCCTATCCGGACAGGCCGAGCCTTCTGGTCCCCGAAGGCTGCGAGACCACGACGCTTTGCGGCAAGGCCGGCGATGGCGTCGCCGCGCTGCAGGCCCTGGCCGACGCCCTGGGCGCGCCGGAGGCGTCGCCGACCGAGGCGCTGGAGCTGCCGGCCGCCCCGACCGGGCCGTTCAACTCCTACAGCATCGGCGCGTCGATCGCCCGGCACATGCCCGACAATGCCGTCATCAGCGACGACGCCGTCACCGCCGGCCTGCCCGTCTATCAGTCGACCAAGACCGCGCGGCCGCACGACTGGTTGTTCCTGACCGGCGGGGCCATCGGCCAGGGCATCCCGGCCGCCATCGGTGCGGCCGTGGCCTGCCCCGAGCGCAAGGTCCTGTGCCTGAGCGGCGACGGCGCGGCGATGTACACGGTCCAGGGGCTGTGGACCATCGCCCGCGAACAGCTCGACGTCTGCGTGGTGGTGTTCGCCAACCACGCCTACCGCATCCTCAATATCGAGATGGGCCGGACCGGGGCCGGCAATCCCGGGCCGGCGGCGAAGAAGCTGCTCGACCTCGGCGATCCGCGCATCGACTGGCTGGGCGTCGCCGGCGGCCTCGGCCTGCCGGTGGAACGCGCCTCGACGGCGGAAGAGTTCGACGCGGCGTTCGCGCGGGCGATGAGCCGCAAGGGGCCCGCGTTCATCGAGGCGGCGCTGTAGCCCAGGGACATGGTCCGGCGAAGCCGGTGCGTGTCCCCGGTCAGCGGCCACATACGGGAGACACGCACCTTTCGGCAGCATGTCCCTGGCAAGAAAAAGGCCCGCCGGATCGCTCCGGCGGGCCTCGTTCGTTACATCGCCGTGGAGCCGATCAGCTCTTCTTGCGGATGTTGGTCGGCAGCTTGCAGCCGCCCAGGCTTTCGCCCTGCAGGCAGCTCAGCGTTTCCTTGGGCTTGGCCGTGCCGCGGGTATAGCCGATCACCCAGCCGGGCAGACCGTCGGAGCAGGCCACTTCCAGGAACGAGGTGTCCTCGGTCCGCTTTTCCATGGCGCGGGTGTCGGAGACGATGCACTCGCCCTTGCCCAGCGACTTCAGGTCGGCGGTGACCTTGGCGAACTCGGTGGGGCCCTTCTTGGTGAAGGCGCAGCGATAGCCCTGGGCCTCGGACACGGCGCAGTTCAGGAAGCTGTTGTTGGCGCCGTCGAAGATGGCGATGACGCCGTCCGGACGATCCGAGCACTTCAGTTCGACAACTTCCTGCGAAGCGCGTTGCGACGGCAGGATGCCGTACTTCTCGACCTTGCAGGGGAAGCCGCCCTTGCTGGCGAGGCTGGTGTAGAGCACGTTCTGCTCGGTCTGGGCCGCCTGGGTGTCGGTGAAGGTGCAGCCGCCGCCGACGAACGCCGCCTGGGCGCAATCGACCGCCCGGGCCAGCTTACCGTCGCCGGACTGCTCGAGCATGTAGCCCTTGCCGTCCTGGCAGGAGACTTCGTACCAGGTCGAGCCCGAGGTGGTGGCCAGGACGAAGCGCTTGTCCTTGACCGTGCAGTTCTTGCCCGCGCCGGCGGCGAGGGTGTCGACCACGGTCAGCTGGGCCGCGCGATCGCTAAGCTGGCAGGACAGGTTGCCGCCCGGCTCGTAGGCGAGGCAGGTGTTGGCCTTGACGTCCTTGGACGGGTCCACCGGGGCCGAGGTCTGCAGGATGTAGCCCGCGCCGCCCTGGCAGGAGACTTCGAAGAAGGCGTTGGTGGCGCTGGCGCCGATCGAGCGGGCCTTGTCGATGGTGCAGGCGACGCCAGACTTGGCGACCAGCGGGGCCAGGGCCTGGACCGGATCGGCGTTGGCCGGCAGCACGCAGGCGAGGGAGTTGGGCTTGCCGTCGGGACCGGGCTTGCTGGTCTCCAGGCAGGTGAAGAAGGCCGGCTTGGGATCGTCCTTCTTGACCATCAGGACGCCGCCGATGCCCGGGGTGCAGGCGACTTCGTAGAAGCTCTGGCCGCTCTTGGTGTCGGCGCCGATGAACCGGGCGTCGGCCACGGTGCAGGCGGCGCCGGACGCCGTGACCAGCGCGGGCGCGTCGGCCATGCCCTTTTCACGGGCCTTGGCGTCTACAGCGCCGGCGGCCGCTGCGGGCTTCTTTGCGGCCATCACGGCCGCGGGCGCCATTACGGCGACCACAAGAGCGGCGGCGACGCCGATCCCTGTGAACCTCATGTCTTAACTCCTGGGGGCAGTTTCCTGGTCGGACTTAAACGCGTGCCTGTTTCGGGGGTCAAGATGCCCTTACGCAGGGTCGTAATTGCGGCGCCGCTCTGAACGGCGGATGATAGGGGCGTTCACACGGAGAGCAGCAAGTTGCGCGACGGCATTGAAGATTCAGCGACCGAGATCAAGCGGCCGAAGCTCGACTACCCCTTCGAGACAGGACCAGAGGTGGGAACCGGCGAGACCCGGGACGCCGCGCCGGGGGTGAAGTGGCTGCGCATGCCGGTCGGCGGCGGACTTCAGTTCATCAATGTCTGGGCGCTGGAGGACGGCGACGGCTGGGCGGTGGTCGACACCGGGCTGCAGACGCGCGAGACGGCTCAGGCCTGGCGCACGGCCTTCAAGGAAGGCCTGGAGGGCAGGCCGATCACGCGCGTGATCGTCACCCACCTGCACCCCGACCACATCGGTCTCGCCGGCTGGATGACGCGCAAGTTCCAGTGCCGGCTGTGGATGACCCGCCTCGAATACATGCAGTGCCGCATGCTGATCGCGGACACCGGCCGCGAGGCGCCCGAGGACGGCCTTCGCTTCTACAAGGCCGCCGGCTGGGACGAGGACTCGATCGAGAACTACCGAACCCGTTTCGGCGGCTTCGGCAAGGCCATCTACCAGCTGCCCGACAGCTATCGGCGCCTCGAGGACAACGAGGAGTTCAGGATCGGCGCCTATACTTGGCGGGTGGTGACCGGCAACGGCCATTCGCCCGATCACGCCTGCCTCTACTGCCCGGAGCTGAAGCTGCTGATCAGTGGCGACCAGGTGCTGCCGCGGATCTCGTCGAACGTGTCGGTGTTCCCGACCGAGCCTGACGCCGACCCGTTGCTGGACTGGATGAGCAGCTGCGCCAAGGTCAAGGCGGCGGTGCCCGACGACGTGCTGGTGCTGCCCGCGCACAACGATCCGTTCCACGGCCTGCACGCACGGCTCGACCACCTGATCAACGGCCACGAACGGTCGCTGGGCCGGTTGGAGAAGCTGCTGTCGAACGAGCCCAAGCGCGTCATCGACGTGTTCGGCGCCCTGTTCGCGCGGTCGATCGGCCCCGAGCTTCTCGGCATGGCCACCGGCGAGGGCCTGGCCCACATCAACTGCCTGATCGAGCGCGGCCGCGCCGTGGCCGAGTCCGACGAGCACGGCGTTGTCTGGTACCGCGCCGCGTAATCCACCCCACCTTGTCATCCCGGGCGCCGTCGGCGACCCGGGACCCAGGGCCGGCGCACCAGCCTGGGTCCCGGCTCTCCGCTTCGCTTCGGCCGGGATGACAGTGTAGCGACTCGCAATTCCGGAGATGATCCCATGACCGACCAAGTGCTCGTCGCCGTCCAGGACGGCGTCATGACCCTGACCTTCAACCGTCCTGACAAGAAGAACGCCATCAACGACGCCATGTACGGCGTGCTGGCCGACGGCCTGGCGCGGGCCGAGACCGATCCGGCGATCCGGGTGGTGCTGTTCAATTCCAACGGCGACAGCTTCACCTCGGGCAACGACCTCGCCGACTTCCAGGCCGCCAATGCGGGCGCGGCGCCGGCTGGCATCGGCGGCGAGCGCAACGTCGGCCGCTTCCTGAAGGCCCTGGCCCGGGCCGAGAAGCCTCTGGTCGCCGCCGTGCGCGGGCTCGGCGTCGGTGTCGGCACGACCATGCTGCTGCACTGCGACCTGGTCTACATCGCCGAGACCGCGAAGCTGACGGTGCCGTTCGTGAATCTGGCCCTGGTTCCGGAGGCGGCCTCCAGCCTGACGCTTCCGTCGCGCATCGGCCACGCCCGCGCCTACGCCATGTTCGCGCTCGGCGAGGCGGTCGACGGCAAGACCGCCGCCGCCTGGGGCATCGCGAACGCCGCGTTGCCGGAAGACCAGGTCGACGCCCGCGCGTTGCATGCCGCCCAGACCCTGGCCATGCGCCCGCTCGGCGCCCTGACCCTGACCAAGCGGCTGATGCGCGACGCCGACCAGCTGGCCGGCCGCATGGACGAGGAGGGCGCCCACTTCGCCGCCCGCCTGAAGACGGCCGAGGCCACCGAGGCGCTGACCGCCTTCCGCGAGCGCCGGCCGGCGGACTTCTCGAAGGTGGGGTGACGGTCCCACACGGCGCCGACGCCGGTTCGCGATCAGGCGGCCGGGTTCAGCATCCCCGCTTCCGGCGGCGTGATCAGCGGCAGGTTGATGCTGCAGCGGACGCCGCCGGGGGCGTATTCGACCTCTGCCTGGCTGCCCGCGTCGTCGCCCAGGCTGCGGGCGATCAGACGCGTGCCGAAGCCGCTCCGTTCGGGGATCGAGACCGGCGGACCGTCGCGCTCTTCCCACAGGAAGGTCAGGTGGCGGGCGCCGGCCTCGTCATAATGCAGGTTCCAGGACGCCTCGACATAACCATCGGCGGTCGACAGCGCGCCGTACTTCACCGCGTTCGTCGTCAGCTCATGGATCACCAGCGCCATCGAGACCGCCTGTTGCGGGCTCAGCCGGACGGCGTGGCCGTCCATGCGCAGCCGTCGATGGTCGCCGGCCTGGTAGGGCGAGACCGACTTCTCGATGATCGTCTGAAGGTCCGCGCCGGCCCAGTTCTGGTCGACCAGCAACTTGTGGGCGTCGGCGAGCGCCAGCAGGCGCGCGGTCAGATTTTCGCGCACGCTGCGATCGATGTCGGTCGCCCGTAGCGTCTGCTCGACAAGCGACTGCACGGTGACCAGGGTGTTGTTGATCCGATGGTTCAACTCATTCAGCAGCAGGATCCGCTGCTCGTCGGCGAGCCGGTTCCGGGTCTCGTCGCGCATGACCTTGATCAGCCCCCTGGTCTCGCCATCGACGAAGGCCGAGGTCACTCCATTGGCCCAGAACCGTTGTCCGTCCTTGCGGATGTGCCAGCGCGTGTCCTCCGCCCGGTCGTTGGCCCAGGCCTTCTCCAGCTCGAACTGTGGCTGCCCTGTGGACCGGTCCGAGGCCATGAAGAAGGCGGCGAAGTTCATCCCGATCGCTTCGTCGGCCGAATAGCCTGTGATGCGCTCCGCGCCCTTGTTCCAAGTCGTGATCCGACCGCCGAGCTCCATGGTGAAGATCGCGTAGTCGTGCGCCTGTTCGATGATCGTTTCCGCCATTCGCGGCGTCAGGGCGGCAGGCGTGGGGAGTGCATCGTCGGTCATGCCGCATGAACGCTCCAAGCCTTCGCTCGGGGGCAAATCGATCGTCAGACTCTTGAGGGCGGCGACCGCGCTACCCCGGCATGCCCTGATAGCGGGCCATGGTCGTGGCGAAGACGATGATCACCAGGATGCCGAGGAACTGCAGGGCGATCAGCCGCCGGACGCCGGCGATTTCGCCCAGCGGCGGGCGCCAGCCGGCGTCGGCGCGGATCTGCTTGGTCCAGGCGATATAGCGGATGGTCGGCGGCGCCGAGAGCAGGCCGACAAGGAGGAAGGTCGCCATCTTGCCCCAGAACCAGTGGTTGGCCTGGTAGTACTCCCAGCCCTTGGCCGCCATCACCACGCGGCACACGCCGACGATGATCAGCAGCACCGAGGCGGCGCCGTAACCGCGGTCCAGCCCGGCGACGCGCTGCGCCTGTTCGGCCGTCATGCCGGGCTTCACCAGCACGCTTTCGGCCATCAGCATCGCCACTAGGCCGAACGCCAGTATGTGGTGCAGGATGGCGAGCACGAGATCCAGCATGGTCGTTCCTCCGGACGCCCGAAACGGGTCTGTTATCCGGTCATCTGATCCGGAACGCATCGGCCCGACAAGAGGCCGCGAGGGAGGGAGACCCGCATGACCGACCGCATCACATCGCCTTTCGGCGCCTTCACGCCGGCCCGTGACGTCGTCGCCGGTCACGACCTGACCGGCAGGACCGCCATCGTCACCGGCGCGGCGACCGGCATCGGCGTCGAGACCGCCCGCGCCCTGGCCGAGGCCGGCGCCGAGGTGGTGATCGCCGCTCGCAAGCCCGACCTTGCCGCCGCCGCCGTGGCCGACATCAACAAGACCGCGCCGGGCAAGACCCGCTTCGAGATGCTCGACTTGTCGGAGCTGGCCTCGATCCGCGCCTTCGCCGAGCGCTGGGCCGGCAAGCCGCTGCACATTCTGATCAACAACGCCGCCGTCATGGCCTGTCCGCTCGACCGCACCCACGACGGCTTCGAGATGCAGATCGGCACCAACCATTTCGGTCATTTCCTGCTCGGGACGCTGCTGGCGCCGGCGCTGGTCGCGGGCGCGCAGGGGTCGGGCAAGACCTCGCGGCTGGTCAGCCTGTCGTCGATCGGCCACCGCCGGTCGGACATCAACTGGGAAGACCCCAACTACGTCACCCGGCCTTATGAGAAGTGGGAGAGCTACGGTCAGGCCAAGACCGCCAACAGCCTGTTCGCGGTCGGCTTCCACCAACGGTTCAAGGACCAGGGCGTCACCGCAAACGCCGTCATGCCCGGCGGCATCATGACGCCCCTGCAGCGCCACCTGCCGCTCGAGGAGCAGAAGGCGATGGGCTGGATCGACGACAACGGCAAGGTTCGCGACGGCTTCAAGACCACCGAGCAGGGCGCCTCGACCAGCGTCTGGGCGGCGGTCGGCCGCGAGCTGGAGGGTGTCGGCGGATTGTATCTCGAGAACTGCGCCCAGGCCCTGCCCTGGACCAAGGACAAGGGCTGGGAAGGCGTCATGCCCTACGCGCTGGATCAGACCAGCGCTGACCGGCTGTGGTCGCTTTCGGAGGAGACCGTCGGGGCGCGGTGAGTCCGGGATTTCGGGGCGCCCGGCTACTGGCCCGGCCACCATCGGGGCCGATGTGCGTTGACCTTCTTCGGGCCGATGGAGCGGTCCGGCCTCAAGGAGCTTTGCGCATGAAATCCCAAAACCTCGCGGGTCTGACCCTGGCGGTGGCGGCCGGCTGCCTCTCTCTGTCCGCGACCTCGGCGTCTGCGGCATCGAAATTCGGGCTGGAGTACCGGGTCGAGCGCACGGACTCTGGAAAGCTCAGCCTCGACACCTGCCTCGCGACCGCAAAGCGGGCTTCGGCGGCGGTGGGCTACGCGCCGGCCGTCGAGAACCGCTACCCCGGCCAGCTCGCGGTGTTCGCCTCCGGACCCGCCGCGGGCGGCGCCTCGCTGACCGTCTACTGCATCGCGGTTGATCGAAAGACCGCCTACGTCGTCCAGGCCATCGACTACAGCCGGCCAAACAGCCCGCAGGCCAAGAAGGTCGCCGACCAGGTCCACGCCGCGCTCGTCGCCGCCGGGCGATGAGACGAGGCATGGGGAGCGCCGATCGGTCTCCCCATGCCCCGCCGGTGGGTATATGGCTGCGGGCCAGACCGAGCCCCGGTCGCGCCCGGTCCCATGGAGTGAGTTCGCATGAGCCTCGTCGTCAGGCCCGCGATCGCGGAAGACGCAGCGACCATCCACCGGTTCGTCCTCGACCTGGCCATCCACCACGAACATCACGAGGTGCAGACCACGCTCGCGGAGATCGAGCAGGCGCTCTTCGGGCCGACGCCGCACGCCTTCTGTGACATCGCCGAGCTCGACGGCGAAATCCTCGGGATCGCCACCTGGTTCTATACCTGGTCCAGCTGGACAGGCCGGCGGGGCCTCTATCTTGAGGACCTGTTCGTCACCGATGCGGCGCGTGGGACCGGCGCCGGCAGGGCGCTGATGGCGGCGCTGGCGCAGCGCTGCGCGGCCGAGGGCCTGCCCCGCATCGAATGGGCGGTGCAGGGCGACAACGAAGGCGGGCAGGCCTTCTACAGCCGGCTCGGCGCGGCCCCGCAGGAGCACGCCATCTGGCGGCTGTCGGGCCAGGCGCTCGCTGACCTCGCCGAGGAGGCCCGGTGAGCGCTCCGCCGAAAACCGTGCTGGAGGTCTCCGAGTCGGAGGCGGCCGCCATCCGCATGGCGGTCGCCACCGCCGATCTCGCCGCGCTGGGCGCCGGCCGCGCCATCGCCAGGCCAACCGACGCCGCCGACCTCGCCGCCTTCCTCGCCGACCCGGCGGTATCCGACCCGATCTACGACCTGCCGCGGCCGCTCACCGAGGCGAACGTGCGCAAGTGGATCGTCGACAGCGAGACGGAGTGGCGCGCCGGCCGCCGCCTGCTGATCATCACGCGCGACGAGACCGGCCAGATCGTCGGCTACAGCGGCATCACCGTCTGGCCCGAGCGGTCTGCGGCGGAACTGGCGGGGGCCATCGGCGCCGCCCGCCAGAACGAGGGCCAGGGCAGTTCCAGCGCGATCCACGTGTTCGGCTGGATCTTCGAGGCTCTGGGCGTGCGCATGATGTGCCTGACCGCGTCGCCCGAGAATGTCCGTTCGGCCCGGTTGATCGAGGCGGCGGGGTTCGTGCCAATGGGCGTGCGGGACGCGGTCCGGCCTGACGGGTCGACGCGGCCGTCGCTCTATTGGGAAATCACCCGGGATCAGTGGGCGGAACGCTGGGGCTGAGGTCGAGCGTCGTCGCCGAGACACAGCGAGGATCCATGAACCGCAGCGTCCTTCCGACCGTGGCCGCCATCGTTCTGCTCGGGGCTGGCGCGGCCATCGCCCAGGAGCGGGCGCCGCCGCCGCCGCTGGGGGCGCCGCAGCCTCAGGGGGACGTCCCGCCCCCCGAGGTCGAACCGCCCCCGCAGAACTGGGACAAGCCGGAGTCGCGTACGGGACCACGCTGGGACCAGCATGTGGCCGCCTGCCACGCGCGCTACCGCACCTACAGCCCCCGGCGAGACGCCTTCATGAGCTTCGCCAGTAACTGGGTGCGATGTCGGCTGGAGCCGCTAAAGCCTTAGGCCCGCTCGAACACCGCGGCGATGCCCTGGCCGCCGCCGATGCACATGGTCTCCAGCCCGTACTTGCCGTCGCGGCGGTGCAGCTCGCGCAGCAGGTTGGCGAGGATGCGGCCGCCGGTGGCGCCGATCGGGTGTCCAAGGCTGATGCCGCTGCCGTTGACGTTCAGCTTGTCGCGGTCGTCCCAGCCCCAGCCCTTG
>JAZJXN010000244.1:0-11334 GCA_040390885.1 Pseudomonadota bacterium
GACGTCCAGGGCGTGCGCAAGACGCGGCAGGTGGCCTACGAGGCCAGCCGCAGCAAGACCCGCCGCGTCGTCATCCAGGCCTTCTGCCTCGACGACCGCGACGTGCCTCATCCCGCCTCCCAGACCTTCCCCGACCGTAATGTCGAGGATGCGTTCGAGGGCGAACTGTTCCGCTGCATCGCGGGCACCCGCATGCAGATCACCATCGCCGACTTCATGGACCGCATCTCGTTCGACGGCGGCCAGACCATGATCTGCGCCAAGGGCGAGGCCCTGGTCCGCCTGCGCGGCCGCGGCGGCGCCTCGGGCGGCCTGGCCGGCGGCCCCGGCGGCGGTGACTTCGGCGAGCTCGTCTGCCGCCCGCAGAAGCCGGGCCGCGACTGCAACGAGCGCAGCCTGCTCCGCCGCTTCGGCGCCGGGGTGAAGGTTCTGACCATCGTCAGCACCGAGAAATACACCGCCTACCGCGAGGAAACGGTCACCGAGAGCAGCAGCTCGAGCATGTCCATGAGCCTCGACGGCGGCGTCGGCGGCGTCGTCTACTAGCCGCGGGCGACAGTCTGAAAACGCTTCGGGCCTCTCCGGCTTTCGCTGGAGAGGCCCGAATTGTTTCTGCCGTCGGTCAGACTTAGTTCGAGGGCTCGGCGGCCGGCGTCGCCAGGCCGGACAACAGGTCGGCGCGGACGACGCAGGCCTCGAGGATCGGTGCGTAGCGATCGAGCGCCGCGCGAGGCGCCAGCCTCGGCCCTTCCGCCGGCTCAAGCTGACCCTTCAGCTCGGCCATCAGCTTGTTACGGATGGCCGTGGCCTTCTCGACCCCGATGGCCATGGCCACCGTCTCCGCGCGCTGGGAGAGCACCGGTTGAGCTGTCTGCAGCTTGGCGTACAGCGCCTTGTCGGCGTCGGTCGGGGTAATCGGCGCGCCGGGGCCGAGCAGCGACTTGTAGAGATTGCCGGCGAGGGCGCACTGGCCCAGCGCCCTAAGCTCCATCTCCTGAGCCGGCGTGGCCGCCGCGGGTACAGCCGCGCCGAGCACGGCCGTGGCGATGAGGATAGTCAGGGTTCTTTTCATTGCACTGCCGCCTGTATGGGTTTGCCGCCTTCGGGCCGGACAACCAGCCGCCACGCGTTGTCATCTGCCAGGTAGCGGTTGGCCGCCGCCTGGATATCCGCCGCCGTGACCCGCTCGTAACCGCCGAGCAGCGAACGCGTCGCCGCCAGCCGGCGCGGGTCGGTCTGGGCGCCGCCCAGCTCCTCGAGCCAGTATTCGTTGGTTTCGCGAGCCTTGGTCAGCCGCTCGATGCGCGGCTTCTTGGCCCGGTCCATTTCGTCGGCGGTCGGCGGCTGGGCCCGCAGATCCGCCGCGATCTTGGTCACGTCGCGATAGAAGCCGTCGACCAGGGCAGGGGGCACCTCGACCCGTGCCGAGACATAGCCCCAGCCGCTCCAGACGTCGCTCGAGCTCCAGCCCACCGACGGCGAATAGGTCGCCCCCTGCTTCTCGCGCAGTTCTTCGGTCAGGCGCAGGTCGATGATGTCGGCCAGCACCGCCGTGTTCCGGGCGCGCTGGACGTCGGCGTAGAAGTCGTCGGTTTTCCAGGCGATGTAGGCCACGGCCTGATCGTCACGACCCTTGTGGGTCAGCACCACGGGCGCGGCGTTGGGGGCCGGGAAGCCGACGACGCCGGACGGCGCCGCCTTGGGCGCCGGTCGCGGGGGCAGGGCTCCGAAGGTCCCCGCCACGGACTCGATCGCCTTGTCGACGGTGATGTCGCCAACGATCACGACCTCGATCGAGCCGGTAGTCAGGGCTGTGTTGAACGCGGCCTTGAGGGCGTCGGGCTTCTGGGCCGCGATGTCCTGCTCGCTCGGCCAGGTCCAGCGACGGTCGCCGTTGTGGAGCAGGCCAGCGAGGTCGCGGTTGAAGACTCCGTTGTCGGTCGCTTCCCACTGCTCGTTGAGGGTACCCGCGTAGGTCTTCATCCGCTGGAACGCTTCCGGCCGCCAGCCGGGTTCGCTGGCATAGGCGGCCAGAACCTGCAGCTGGGTGTCGATGTCCTCGGGCCGGGTGCTGCCGGTGAGGCCATAGGCGTCGTCGTCGAGCGAGAAGCGGGCGCCGTACAGTTTCGAGGCCAGCACCCGTTCGATGTCCTCGGCGCCGATCTTGGCGAGGCCGCCCTCGACCACGGCCGAACCCGCCCAGTAAAGAGACTGGCGGTCGGCCGGCTCGGCCAGCATGCCATCGCCGATCCGCACCTTCACCAGAACCTGGTCGTCGCGGAACTTCGTCGGCTTGACGGTCAGGCGCACGCCGTTCTCGAAGCGCACGAAGACCGCGTCCATGTCGACGACCTCGGTCTGTTCGGCGACCTTCCCCGGTGTGCCGAAGCTGCCATACGGCCAGGCCATCTGGCGCGGCGCCTCGGGTGCGGTCACCGCCACCTTGCGCGCGGTCTCAAGCGCCGCCGTAACCGTCTGCTCGCCGCCCTCGATCGGGGTGGGCGATGCCACGAAAACGAGGGGCCCCGAGCCATCGAAAGCCGCCTTCAGCGTCGCCGAGACCGTTTCGGCCTTGAGGCCTTTTACCGAGGCCTCGAAGAAGGCGAGGTCCTGGGCGGGGCTGGTGACCACGTCGCCGTCGGTCAGCGCGCCGGCGATACTGTCGGCCAGGCTCGGCGTGCGCCGGGTGGCGGCCGAGGCGGCCCGACTTTTGAGCGACTGCCGGATCTCTTCCACTTCACGGTCGAGCTCGTCCTGACGCACGCCATACTGGACGGCGCGCCGCTGCTCGCGGTCGACCGCGGCGAGGGCGGGCTCCCACGCGCCGGGACGGGCGGTGACAGCGATGGTCGTCACCTTGGCGGCCTTGAACTGGTCGCCTGAGAAGGCGCCCGCGCTCAGGAACGGCGCATCGCCGCCGCGACCAATCGCTTCGAGACGGCGATTGAGCACGGAGAACCCGAGCTGTTCGGTCCACTCCTGCCGGCGCTTGGCCGTGGAGTCGCGCGAGAGATCGGGCGGCGAGATCCAGGAGATCTGCATGTTGGTCGAGGAGCCGGGCTCGACGACCACCCGGGTTTCCAGCCCCCGCCGCGCGACCTTGCCCGGCTGCGCGTCCGCACCGTTCGGGGCGCTGTTGGTCCAGTCGCCGAAGCGGGCCTTGATCTTGGCCTCCATCGCATCGACGTCGAAGTCGCCGACCACGATCAGGGTCGCGCGTTCGGGGCGGTAGTAGCGCTGATAGAAGTCGACGATCTGTTCGCGCGGGGCCGTCTTGAGAATGTCGACCTTGCCGATCGGCAGGCGTTCAGGCGGACGCTGACCCTTCATGTTGAAGCCCAGCCGCGCCTTGAACACGCGCCAGCCGGGGCCGTCGCGATTGCGTTCTTCGGACAGCACGACGCCGCGTTCGCGGTCGACGGCGTCACCCGCGATCAGCAGTTCGCTGGCGGTTTCGCGCATGACCTTCAGGGACAGATCGACCGTGGCGTCGTCGGTCTGCGGCAGGTCGAGCTGGTAGACGGTCTCGTCGAAGCCGGTCGAGGCGTTGGTGTCGGCGCCGAAAGCCAGGCCCTGCCGTTCCAGCGACTTGACCATCTCGCCCTCGGGAATGCCCTTGGACCCGTTGAACGCCATGTGCTCGAGGAAGTGGGCGAGGCCCTGCTGGGCGTCGGTCTCGTTCAGCGAACCCGCATCGAAATGCAGACGCACCGAGGCCTGGCCAGGAGGCGTGGCGTTGCGCAGGAGGGCATAGCGCATGCCGTTGGGCAGGGCGCCGAAGCGGATCGCCGGATCGGCGGCGACATCGCTGACCGCCTGGGGCCACTGACCGGGCGCCAGCTTGGCCGCCGCGGGGGCTGGCGCGAAGAGACCCGCCGCCGGTTTCGTCCTGGGCGACGCCGCGGGGGCATCAGCGGTCTGAGCGGGCTTGTCGGCGCCGAACTGCGGAAACTCGGGAAGGCGGTCCTTGAAGCCGGCGCAGGCGGCGATGGACAGGGCCGACGCGGCGACGAGGGCCGGGCGGGCGAAACGGATCATGCGGATGATGGATCTCGATGTCGGGACGGGGTTGACGGCACCTTCGCCGCCGCTTGCGGCGAAGGCAAGGCCGCTTCAGGGCGGATCCGGCGAAGCGCGGCCGTCTTGCGGTTGTCGCGGAAGCGCCCCACCGTGGCCCCGTGATCCCGAGCCTGCGCGAGCTTTTTCTCACCTCCCTGAAGGTCGGCTGCCTGGGCTTCGGCGGCCCGGCGGGTCAGATCGCGCTCATGCATCGGGTGTTCGTCGACGAGAAACGGTGGATCGACGAGCCACGCTATCTGCACGCGCTCAGCTTCTGCACGCTGCTGCCGGGACCCGAGGCCCAGCAGCTGGCGACCTATGTCGGCTGGGTTCTGCGGGGAACGGTCGGCGGATTCGTGGCCGGGCTGATGTTCGTGCTGCCCGGCGCGGCGGTGATCCTCGCGCTGTCGTGGCTGTACGCCGCCCATGGCGACGCCCCTCTGGTCGCGGCGGCATTCGGCGGGGTCAAGGCGGCAGTGCTCGCGCTGGTGGTCGAGGCGCTGGTCCGACTCGGGCGCCGCGCGCTCAAGGGGCGGCGCGACCTTGCGGTGGCGATCGCCGCCTTTGTGGCCCTGGCGGTGTTTGGACTGCCGTTCCCGGTGGTGATCCTTCTGGCGGCCGTGGCTGGCGCGGCCTGGGGCGGGCGGGTCGAGGACCAGCTGGCCATTTCACCGCCGCCGGCGCCCCGCCGCCGCGGACATGGACTGATGACGGCGGCCACCTGGCTATTGCTGTGGCTGGCCCCGTTGGCGCTCAGCGCGCTGTTGCTTGGTCACGGCCATTGGTTGACGCGGGTGGGGACAGTGTTCGCCACCCTGGCGGCGACCAGTTTCGGCGGGGCCTATGCGCTGCTGGCCTGGCTGCAGCAGCAGGCCGTGGAGACGCAGGGTTGGCTGACGACAGCGCAGATGGTCGACGGCCTGGGTCTGGCGGAGACGACACCGGGGCCGCTGGTGCTGGTCAACCAGTTCGTCGGGTTCATGGCCGGCTGGAACGCCACGGGCGGCGCCGTTGGCTGGGCGCTGGCCGGTGCGCTCATGGCGCTGTGGCAGACATTCGTGCCCAGTTTTCTGTTCATCTTCGTCGGCGCCCCCTACGCCGAGACGCTTCGTCGAAGCACGATCGCGCGCGGCATGCTGGCGGCGGTGATGGCCGCGGTGCTGGGCGTGATCGCCAGCCTCGCGCTGTGGTTCGCCACCCATGTGCTGTTCGCCGGCGGCTTCACCTGGCCCTGGGGCGGGGAGGCGGTTGTCCCGGACCCGCGCGCGTTCGATGCCCTGACGGCGGCTCTGGCCATCGCCGCCGGTGTGGCGCTGCTGCGTTTCAAGGCCAACGTCCTGGTTGTGATCCTCGCCTGCGCGTCGGCCGGCGTCATCCGCTGGGCGCTGGCCTGAGCGCCGAATGGTGGACAAGGGTGGACAGATAATCGCGAGACAAAGCGGGACAAAGCGAGACATGTCCGAGCCGGATTTGTCCCTACCGGGCAGGCTCGCTCGCGTCTGAACCGGCCTGCAAGGCAGGGTATTCACCGCTTCCAGTCGCCTTTGCGAGGCGCGGTCTGAAATGTCGGCCCCGGCGCAAGCCGGTGAGATTCCACCAGTACCGGCCTGCAGTCCTGCGGCGGCTTGCATCGTCCCATACTGGAGGCATGACGATGTCGCGCCCAGGTTCTCCAGGATCATCGCTGCCGGCCAATAGCGGGTATGCGGGACTCTCAGCCCTCGCGGACCTAGCTGCCCGGGCGGCTGACGTAGAAGCTGGCGTTGTTGCCGATCGCCTGGGAGCTGCTGTTGACCGAGCGGGCGCCGCCGCCGAGCGACGTGGTCGAGGTCGCGCCGACATCGGAGTTGTTGGTCTGGCGACTGTCGATGTTCATCGACCCGGTGCAGCTGGAGCAGCTGTAGGCGGTCGCGTCGTTGCCGATCGCCGTCGCGCGGCTCGAGGCGTCGTAGCCGGTCTGGCCGCTGAAGCCCGCGATGACCTCGACGCCGCCGCCTGTGTTGAGCTGGACATTGTCGAGCACGACGGACTCGCCATTGTTGCCGGCCAGGACGGAATTGCCGACCCCATAAGCGACCACCGCTGCGGTTCCGTACTGATAGGCCGAGCCCTCGGCCTGGGACCGGATGTAGGCGTCGTTGTACTGGTTGCTGGTCACGTCGAGCAGCGGGCCGTCATTGACCGCGCCGACCACGTTGCCGCTGGCGCTGGTGCTAGTGACGGCGGTCTGGGCGTTGCCGTAGGCGGTGAACTGGCTGGCCTGCACCTGGCCGCCGTTGGTCTGGCTGGTCGCGATGCGGGCGGCGGAGCTCTGGGTGCCGATCAGGGCGACGCTGTTCCCTGCGGCGACGCCGGAAACGTCCGCGGTTCCGGACACGTACTGGACGATGGCGCCGCCGTCGGCGAGCACGTCGGCATTGCTGCTCTGGTTGACGCGCACGCCCGCAGAGCCGTTGACGAGGTTGATGCCGGCGCTGTTCGAGGCGGCGGTGGTGGCCAGGCCGATATCGCCGGCCTCGGCCGTCTCGCCTTCGATCTGACCGCGAGCGGTGACGGTCGGCGCCGCCGTCGCGATCTGGGTCAGGACGCCGGTTACCGTGCCCTGACTCGCGCTGATGTCGGCGATGTTGCCTGTGGCCGTGGTGTTGACCTGCGAGCTTTCGCCCATACTGCCGGTGGCGTTGACCACCGTCCAGGCGCTGGTGGCGCCGGCCATCGTCTGGTTCGAGGTCACCGACATGTTGGTGCGATCGACGGCGGCGACCACGGCGTTGCCGTTGGCGTTCGTCTCCGCGCCGACGCCTTCCTCGACCGTGACCACGTTAAGGGTCTGGGTCGCGAAGACGTCGCCCAACTGGATCTGGTTGTTGACGACCGGGCTTTGCGCCTGGGCGGAACTAGTAGCGACCGCGCAGAGCGCCGCGAGCATCGGCATCGCGGCGATCGTTCCAGCGAGACGGGTCTTCGCGGGTCGAGCCATTGTTGGTGTCCAGATTGTTGTACGCGGGCGTGAAGTTGCCGGTGATGCCGGTGGTGCCGCCGTTAAGCGGGTCGCTGGTCAGGCAGGCCTGGGGACCAGGCATGCCGTAGAGGTTGGCGGACATCTCGACGATGGCGCGCTCGACCAGGGCGCGGACGCCCAGCTGCAGCGGTTCCAGCGCGCCGGTGCCGCCGGAAATGTCGAAGACGTTGCCATTGAGGAAGTCGAACAGACCCAGGCCCACTTCGCGGCCGACGATCTGCTTCTGGTACGAGATCACGTCGACGACCTCGAGGGTGCGGCTGTTCACCAGGCGCAGGTCGAGCGCGACGTTCATCACGAACACGCGGCTGCGGAACGTGCCCTTGAGGCCCGTGGCGCTGGTGTCGCCGCCGGCGACGTCCACGCCGGTCGAACGGATATTGTAGTTGAGCTCGGTGATGCCGCCGATCAGGTGGAAGTCGGAGCCGGGCATCTGGCCGGAGAAGATCTGCCGAGGGGCCGAGGGGCCATCGGGGTTCGGGGTCGGCGCGTCGCCGATGAGCTTGTTGTTGGCGTATTTCAGCTCGAGTTCCGAGACCGACGTGTCGAAGCGCTCGACCAGCGGCATCCCGGCCTTGGCGAAGGCGCTCATCGCCATCAGCGAGGCGCCCTGGGTGACCTTGCGGCCCGAGCCGTCGGACTCTTCCTTGCCGGTGTAGTCGCCGATGCGGCCGACCGCGATGCGGGGCGCGCGCAGGTCATACTGGCGCGCGTACTGGCCGACGCAGACCAGCGCCGGCGAGTAGGGCGTCGGGTTGGCCGTGACCGGCGCGGAGCCGATTGGGGTGGAATAGTTACCGCTCGGGCCCGCGCCCGGCGTCGCGCACGAGGCCAGGACCAGCGAGGCTGCCGACAGCAGCACGCCCGCGCGCGTTCCGGAAAGAATGGTCATCAATTGCCCCCGACGCCGCCGTCCGTGTCGGAACCGGCGGAGACATTCCCGTTGTTGATCTGACTTGAGTTGACGATGACCGTGTTCCAGCTCCCCTGGGTCACGACCACGAGATTGTTGCCGATGGCGCTCGAGCTGCTGCCAAGGCCGCCGACGCCCGAGGTGGTGCCGCCGACTCCGCCGCCGGCTCGCGCGAAATAGCTCTGGTCTTCGCCGGTCTGGATGATGCCGTCGACGATCACCCGGTTTCCGTTGGCGTCGCGGGTGCCATAGTCGGCGATATGGTTCTCCTGACCGGAGACGCGACCGTAGCCCGCGTTGAAGCTGGCGGAGTTGCTGGTCATCGACTGGGCGTGGGCCAGAGGCGTCACGGCCAGTCCGGCCAACAGCGCCAGACCGGCTGCTTTTGCCTTGAAGGAAGACGCGACCATGACCAAAGCTCCGCGCGGGTAAAAGGGCACGCCAGCGCACAAGCAATGTGCGTGCCAGAACAGGACAGCGACCATCCTGGCCCAGAACGTCTCTTGATTTGGTTAAGCGAACGCCGGAGTCCGCATGAGCATTCCCGAAAATGAGCCACCGCCGCGGGAGCCGGTCTTCAACGCGCCCTGGCCGCCCATGGCTCTGGCCGCGGTGCTGATCGGCTGCTTCCTGCTGCAGGAGGCGGTCGGGGAGGCGGTCTGGATGGCTTACGCCTTCTCGCCGGCCCGGATGCAGGACGGCGCGGCCTGGACCCTGGTCACCACGCAGTTCCTGCACGGCGGCTGGGCGCACCTGTTGATGAACGTCGCTGGCCTGGTCGCCTTCGGCGCGCCGGTGGCGCGTCTGTTTGGATCGAGCGCCCGCGGCGTCGTCGCCTTCTTTATATTCTATATGAGCTGCGGCGTGCTCGCGATCTGGGGCCACGGCCTGGCGCACGCCGGCTCGATCGACGTGGCGATCGGGGCCTCGGGCGCGGTGTCCGCGCTCATGGGCGCCGCCGGCCGCCTGCTCGAGCGCCGGGGGACGCTGAGTCCGATCCTGAGCCGCACGCCCGTGACGTTCGCCATCGTCTGGACGGCCATCAACGTCGCTGTCGGCCTGGCCGGGTACGTCCCCGGACTCGGATTCGTGAGGCTCGCCTGGGAGGCGCACGTCGTCGGCTTCTTCGCGGGGATGCTGCTGGTCGGCCTCTTCGCGCGGTTCGCACGCCCAGTTTATCCCGCGCCGCATTGATTCCCCGGGCGGATTGGAGGACGCTGTTCGTCCAGTAGGAGCGTGAGGGAGGAACTACACGTGCTCGTTTCACAGATCCTGAAGGGCAAGGGCGACCTGGTCTTCACCGCCGGGCCCGGCGAAACGGTCGGTGCGGTCGCCGCGCTGCTTCACACCCGCCGAGTCGGGGCGATGATCGTCGTCGATGGCGAACAGGTCGTCGGAATCGTTTCCGAGCGCGACATCGTCCGCGTCGTCGCCGAGGACGGGGCAGGGGCCCTCAAGCGCACCATCGACAGCTGCATGACCCGGGACGTGGTCTTCGCGAGCCCGGCCGAGACGGTCGATTCCCTCCTGAGCCGGATGACAGACCGCCGAATCCGCCACCTGCCGGTGCTGAAGGACGGCCGACTCGCCGGAATCGTCTCGATCGGCGACCTGGTGAAGTTCAAGATCAGCGAGGTCGAGGCCGAGGCCAACGGCCTGAAGGCCTATATCGCCGCCGGCTGAGCCGCCATTTGCGGAATCTCGGTGGCCCCGGACTTGGCCGCGTCCGCGAGGCTGTAGCTGTCCAGCACTGCCGAGGTGGCGTCGCGCGCCCGGAGCAGCGCCTCTCTAAGAGAACAGGTCGCCAAATCGGGGCAGTCGTCGCATTTGCGGAAGGCCGTGCGGCTGACGCAGGGCGCCAACGCCAGCGGGCCGTCGATCACTCTTATGACTTCGGCGAAGGTGATGGTCTCGGCTGACCGTCCCAGGGAGTAGCCGCCGAACTTTCCGCGCCGGCTGCGAACGATTCCCCGCCGCGACAACTCCAGAAGAATGGCCTCGAGGAACTTCCGCGGGGCGTCTGCCCGAGTCGAAAGGTCAGAGGCCGTCACCTGGCCGCCGTCTTCCCGGGCCAGTTCGACCAGGGCGCGCAGCGCGTAACGGGCCTTGTGCGATAACATGCGTGCGTTCTCCCGCCTTTGTCTTTGCCGGGCGGGGAGGGGCCGCGCAAGCGTCTGGGGCCCCAGCCGGAGACGGAATCTGCCGCCCCTATATAGAGAGTGCCCCGGCTGCGGATCCCGGGCGCGGTCGCGGCTCGGCCGGGGGCGCGTTCTGGAAGTCGGGTCTGCGGTAACGGTGGTTCACACAAATGTCGCGAGTCGGGGTTGCCAGCCGGGGCGCTCGCTTCTACAAGCCGCCCCTCGCTCGGGGCCACGGCCTTCCGGCGGATTTCGAAAGCCCCCAAGGCTATTGATTTTCGCGGGATCCGCCGCTAAGTTCCGCAGCCTCAATCGACTCGGTAACGGATACCAAGAGGGAAGCCCCTCGGCGGCCCTGAGCCCTGTTTGCGCCCTACGAAAGGCTTCGGCCCCGAGTTGGCGAAAACTGAAAAGGTCGGTTGACGGAAGACTGGCGCTTCGACTAGAAGCGCCGCTCTTCTCCACCCCGGAAGTTTTCGGGATGGGTCTTCAAGAAGATCGTTTCTCTTTTTAAGAAGAGCGGTTGACTTGAAAATGGCGCTTCACTAGAAGCGCCACTCCTCAAGGGTTCCGGAGCTTCCGGAGTTGGCGAGGGGCAAGAAGATCGGTTCTCTCAAAAAGAACTGGTTGACTTGAACGGGGTGTTTCACTTAGAAGCGCCGCTCCTTCCCGGAGCTGTCGGAAATATCCGAAGGGTTCGGGGCCAAGAAAATCGGTTCTTTTCTTTTAAAGAATTGGTTGACTTGATCGGGGCGCTTCTTTAGAAGCACCGCTCCTGCTTCTCCGGTTCGTCCGGGGCGACAGGGTCCGCAGAAACCGGTTCGCTTCTAACGAAGTCGGTTGACACGGAAAAACGGAGCGACTAGATACGCCGCTCTTCGCCGCCGCCGGGCTTTAAACGGCGGGTTCGGGTTCGCCCGTTCGGGTCTTTGACATCGTTGATTTGGAAAGAGAAACGCAGGCGGCGGCGTTTAGCGGATAGAGCAAGTCTATCCTCGATACGCTGACAGAATGCGGTCTCTTGAAGACACCATGAATATCGGTCGTCGAGCTTCGGTTCGTCGGCCAATGTGAATGGGAACTCGTCAAGATACTATGCAAACACCAGAACTTAGGTCGGAGCTTCCCGCTCCGACCGCAGTAATGGGTTAGCGGTCAACTCAACCTGAGAGTTTGATCCTGGCTCAGAGCGAACGCTGGCG
>JAZJXN010000245.1:0-7984 GCA_040390885.1 Pseudomonadota bacterium
GTGGTCATGGCCGCCATGCTGGGGGCCGAGGAGTTCGGCATCGGCACGGCCAGCCTGATCGCCATGGGCTGCATCATGGTCCGCCAGTGCCCTTCCAACACCTGCCCGGTGGGGGTCTGCACCCAGGACGAAGCCCTGCGCGCGCGCTTCACCGGCACGCCGGACAAGGTCGTGAACCTGTTCACCTTCATCGCCGAGGAGGTCCGCGAGATCCTGGGACGGCTGGGCTTCCGCTCGCTGCAGGACATCGTCGGACGCACCGACCTGCTGACCCAGGTCAGCCGCGGCGGCGAACACCTCGACGACCTTGACCTCAACCCGCTGCTGGTCCGCGCCGATCCGGGCGCCAACAAGCCCTACTGCACGGTCGAGGGCCGCAACGAGGTGCCCGACACCCTCGACGCGCAGATCGTCCGCGACGCCTCGCCGTTCCTGCAGCGCGGCGAGAAGATGCAGCTGACCTACACCGTGCGGAACACCGCCCGGGCGATCGGCGCCCGCGTCTCCAGCCACATCACCCGCAAGTTCGGGATGAGCGCCCTGCCGTCGGACCATCTGACCATCGAGCTCAAGGGTTCGGCCGGCCAGAGCCTCGGCGCCTTCTCGGTGCGCGGCCTGCGCATCGTCCTGACCGGCGAGGCCAACGACTACGTCGGCAAGGGCCTGTCGGGCGCGACCATCGTGATCAAGCCGTCACCGCACCTGCTGGCGCCGGAGACCAACGCCATCCTCGGCAACACCTGCCTGTACGGCGCCACGGACGGAAAGCTGTTCGCGGCGGGCCAGGCCGGCGAGCGCTTCGCCGTCCGCAACAGCGGCGCGGTGACGGTGGTCGAGGGCTGCGGCGCCAACGGGCTCGAGTACATGACCGGCGGCGTCGCCGTGATCCTCGGCGCCGTGGGCGACAACTTCGGGGCCGGCATGACCGGCGGCATGGCCTACGTCCTCGACCTGGCCGGCCGCTTCGAGGGCCTGGTCAATCCCGACAGCGTCGTCGTCCAGCGCCTGTCCTCGCCGCACTGGGAAGCCCAGCTCAAGAAGCTGATCGCCGAACATGCGCACGAGACCGGTTCGGCCTTCGCCGAAGGCCTGCTGCGCGACTGGGACCGCATGCGCGACTACTTCTGGCAGATCTGCCCGAAGGAAATGGTCGGCCGCATCGATCATCCGCTCCAGGCGGAAGAAGCGGTCCACGAGCGGGCGTAACGGCTGGGGACATGCGCCCGACGGGCGCGTGTCCCCAGCCTTGCCGGTGACCGGCGACACGCATCGGCGTCGCCGGATCAGGTCGCCTGGTCGGCGCCGTCCTCGTCCGGCTCGTCAGGCGAGATCACGTCAGCCAGGCTTTCGCGCGTAACCCGCTGGCTTTCGGTCAGCGGCACGCCGTGGTCCTCGGCGGCTGTCTCTGCGGTGCGATCCTTGTCCATGGCGAAGGAATGGCCAGGTGAGCGCCCGCGTTCCATCACGGCGCACCGGGCCTGTCCGCGGCCTGCAAGACGCGAATCTCGGCCAGGGCCTGTTCCATCGGCGCCTGCGACACCTCCACCGTACCCGACCCCGGCCGGTCGAGGTCGATGATCAGGGCGATCGACAGGGCCACCAGGCCCAGCAGCACGGATGACATGAAGAACCGACGCCGATCGAGGGCGAGGGCGTGGCCGAGCAGGAAGCTGGCGACCAGGGCGTAGATGATCAGGGTCCAGATGATCGCCGCGGGGATGCGGGCGACGACGGCCGCCTGCCGGGCGCGGGCGATCTCGAAGGCGCCGTTGGTGGCGTCGACCAGGCTGGCGGTGATGTCGTCACGGCCGGCGGCGACCTCGCGCTGCGTCGCCGCCCAGATCTCGCGCCGGATCGTCCCCGCGCGTTCCAGATGCTTCTCCTCGGCGGCCACCGTCCGGCCATAGGACAGCGCCAGCCGGGCTTCGCCGTAGTTGGCCCATAGCGTCGGCAGGATGGCCCGGTCCGGCCCGATCGCCAGCCGCGAGCGCAGGTAGGCCGTGGTGATCGCATTGGCCTCGTCGTTGATCATCACCCGCCGGGTGTCGAACCGGTCCGAGGCCATGGCGAAGGTGAAGCCGACCAGCAGGCCGAGCAGCGCCAGCGCGCCGGACAGCATGATGCCGACTCCGGCGCTTTCCTTCTCGGGCTCGACCTCTGGCCGCCGCCGCAGCAGGTGTCGGGCCAGACGGAAGGCGATTTCCGCCGAGGCGATCAGCGCCGCCCCCAGGATGAGGGTCGCGAGCCATTGGGGCAGGATCGGAGTCGTCATGGCCCGAGGCTGGGTCCCGCCGCCCTCGGGGTCCATCAGGTGAATTGCGGAGGGAAGGGGGCAGGCATTCCGAAGGGTGTGCGTGTCGCCTACGACACCGCCGGGCCCGAGTACCGGGCGCGCGGGCGGATCAGGGCGCCGGTCTGGACCTGCTCGACGGCATGGGCGAGCCAGCCGGCCATGCGCGCCACCGCGAACAGCGCGAACGGCGCGTCGGCGGGCAGGGCGTAGCGTTCGGCCAAGGCGGTGAGCGGGAAGTCGATGTTGGCCGCCTCGCCGGTCAGGCTCTCGACCGCCGTCTTCAGCGCCGCGTAGTCGGGCGGCAGGTCGAAGCTCGCCAGCAGCGCCGCGGCCCTCGGGTCCCCGGACGGATAGAGCGGATGACCGAAGCCCGCGATCGGCCCGGCCCGCGCGAGCCGGCCGGTCACCGCCGCCCCCGCGCCGATGCGGCGCGTCTCCTCGATCAGGTTCTGCACCCGCCCGGCCATGCCGCCATGCAGCGGACCCGACAGGGCGCACAGGCCCGCCAGCGCCGACGCCGCCAGCGACGCCCCGGTCGACGCCGTGACCCTGGCGGCGAAGGTCGAGGCGTTGAGCTCGTGGTCGGCCAGCAGCACCAGGGTCCGGCGGATTGCATCCGCGGCTTCGGCATGGCCCCAGGCCCGGGCGAGGCGTTCGTGGATCGGCCCTTCCGCCACCGCGCCCGCGGCCGCGTCGGCGACCAGGTCGAGCAGGGCCGTGGCCTCCGCCGCCAGGGCCAGCGGCGCCCGGCCGCGCGCCGGGGCGTCGACGCCGGCCCGCTCTGACAACGCCGCGAACAGTCGCGCGCGGATGTCGGCGCCCGCGCTCGGCGCGGTGCGGGCGGAGCCCTTCAGAACCGCGCCGTGACCGCCGCGCAGGAGCCGCGCGACCGACTCCAGCGTGGCGCTCTCGGCCAGCTCCACGGCCCCGCGTCCGCGATAGAACAGTCGGCCGTGGGAAATGGTGGTGATCGCCGAGTCGAGCACCGGCTCGCCCCACGCGATGGCGCCGGCGGCGACCTCGGACGCCTTGCGGCCGCGGCGCTTGCGCTCGGCCAGCTGGCCGACGTCGGCGAGGCGATAGCGGCTGCGGCGCGGGTCGACGGGATCGGGCCGGGTCTCGATCCGGCCACGGCTGACGTAAGCGTAGAGCGTCTGCGGCCGGATCCCCAGCGTCGCCATCGCCTCCTCGGCCGTCAGCCAGTCGCGCTTCTCGTCCACGCCGTTGCCTTACATTGATTATATTGATCAAGATTGACGATAGCATGATCGCGTCCGATCTGTCCTCTCGAAACAGAAGGAGAGATCGGATGTCGGACGGGCTTGAAAACGTCGTCGCCGCGGAGACGGTGCTGTCGGAAGTGGACGGCCTCGCCGGGCGCCTGGTGATCCGTGGCTGCTCGCTGGACGATCTCGCCGGGCATGCGAGCTTCGAGGACGCGGTCCACCTGCTGTTCGACGGCTTCTACCAGGGCCTGCCCGCCGATATCGGTCCGGCTCTGGGCGCCGCCCGGGTCGCGGTGTTCAAGGAGGTCGCCGCCATCGATGAGGGCATCCTCGCGCTCGACCCGGTCGAGGGGATGCGCGCCCTGACCGCGCGGCTGCCCGATGGCGACAGCCTCGACACCGCCCTCAGGCTGCTCGCCGCCCCGGCGGTGTTCATCCCCGCGGTGCTCCGCGCCAAGACGGGGCAGCCGCCCGTGACGCCCGACGCGAGCCTGTCCCATAGCGCCGACATCCTGCGGATGCTGCGCGGCGAGGCGGCCAGCGACGAGCAGGCGCGGGCGCTTGACGCCTATCTGGTCACGGTCAGCGACCATGGCCTCAACGCCTCCACCTTCGCCGCCCGGGTGGTGGCCTCGACCCACGCTGGCCTGACCTCGGCGGTGCTGGCGGGGATCTCGGCGCTGAAGGGGCCGCTGCATGGCGGCGCGCCGGGCCCGGTGATCGAGATGCTCGACGCCATCGGCAAGCCCGAGAACGCCAAGCCCTGGATCGAGGACGCCCTGCGCCGCGGCGAGCGGCTGATGGGCTTCGGCCACCGCATCTACAAGGTTCGCGACCCGCGCGCCGATGCGCTCAAGGGCGCCGTGCGGCGGCTGACCGAGGGCTCCAACGCCGCGCCGGGACGGCTGGCCTTCGCCGAGGCGGTGGAGGCCGCGGCGCTCGCCATCCTGCGCGAGCACAAGCCGGAGCGGTCGCTGCAGACCAACGTCGAGTTCTACACCGCGCTTCTGCTCGAGGCCCTGGCCTTCCCGCCCGCCGCCTTCACCGGCGTCTTCGCCATGGGCCGGGTGGCCGGCTGGCTTGCCCACGCACGGGAACAGCTGGCCGGTGGGCGGTTGATCCGTCCACAGTCGGTGTACGTCGGGCCGGCGCCCAGGAAGGCTGCGTAAACTGACGGGGACACGCAGCCCGCGGGTTGCATGTCCCCTCGGCATCGTGACTCCGCTAAGGTGGCCCGATGACCACCGCCGCCGCCCCGTTGACCCTCGTCCAGAGCGCCGCCCTGACCCGCAGGATCACCAGCCTGTCGGTGCTGGTGGCGCTGGTGCTGGTCGCGGCCAAGGGGGCGGCATGGCTGGCCAGCGGCTCGGTGGCGTTGCTCGCCTCGCTGGCGGACTCCGGGCTCGACCTGTTCGCGTCGCTGATCACGCTGTACGCGGTCCGCTTCGCCGCCAGCCCGCCGGACGCCGAGCATCGCTTCGGGCATGGCAAGGCCGAGGCCTTCGCCAGCCTGCTTCAGGGCGGTCTGGTGTTCGCCTCCGCGGCGCTGGTCGGCCGCGAGTCGATCGCGGCCCTGTTCAATCCCAAGCCGATCGAAGGCGGCGCCTGGGCGTTGGCGGTGATGGGCCTGTCCCTCATCCTCACGCTGGGCCTGATCGCCGCCCAGGCGCGGGTGCTGCGCCAGGTGAATTCGGTGGCCGTGCACGGCGACCGCGCCCACTACGCGGCTGACTTCGCCGCCAACATCGCCGCCATCGCCGGGATCGCCGGGGCGACGCTTCTCGGCCTGCCCTGGCTCGACGCGCTCGCCGGGCTGGCGGTCGCTCTGTGGCTCGTCTGGGGGGCCGTCGGCGTGTTCCGCGCGGCCGGCGCGCAGCTGATGGACCAGGAGCTGCCTGCCGCCGATCGCGCGCTGATCCTGGCCCTGATGCTGAAGGACGACCGCATCAAGGGCGTCCACCAGCTGCGCACCCGCGCATCAGGGCCGATCATCCACATCCAGATGCATGCCGACCTCGATCCCGACTGCTCGCTGGCAGAGGCCCACGCCGCCGTGGTCGCGGCGGAGACGCGGGTCCTCAGCGCCTTTCCCGCCGCCGATATCATCATCCACCCCGATCCCCGCGGCCGCGCCGAGCCGCATGACGGTCCTTTCGCGGAAAAGTCGTGAGAAACGGGCGCGGTAAACGCGCCCTTAACGCGCATCAGGGCCTTGTGCGCAATTGAACCCTCCGGACCATCGATGAGCGTCGAACGCACTCTTCATCACTTCCCCCTCGACCCCGCCTCCCGCCAGGTGCGGCTGGCGCTGGGCGAGAAGCGGCTGCCCTTCTCCGAGGTGCAGGTGCGCTGGTGGGAGCAGCCGGCCGACTTCATCGCGCTGAACCCGTCCGGCGTGCCGCCGGTGCTGGTCGAGCAGGGCCCTGACGGCCGGGTCGTCATCTGTGAGACCCGCGCCATCCTCGAGCATCTCGAGGAGCAGAACCCCGAGCCAGCCCTGCTGGGCCGGCAGGCGTCCGAGCGGGCCGAAGCCCGACGGCTGCTGCAGTGGTTCGACCGCAAGTTCGACGCCGAGGTCTCCGCCTACCTGCTGCACGAGAAGATGGAAAAGCGTCTGCTCGGCTACGGCGCCCCGGACCTGGCCAATCTGCGGGCCGGCCGCGAGGGGCTGCGCGTCCACCTCAAGTACATCGAGAGCCTGCTGTCGGAGCGCGACTGGCTGGCGGGACGGCGGATCTCGCTGGCCGACATGGCGGCGGCCGCGCATCTGTCGGTGATCGACTACTTCGGCGACGTGCCCTGGAACGACGCCCCGGCGGCCAAGACGTGGTACATGAAGATCAAGTCCCGGCCCTGCTTCCGGCCGCTGCTGGTCGACCGCTGGCCGGGGATGGCCCCGGCTCCCCACTATCACGACCTTGATTTCTGACACCCAGACCGACCGCATCCGCCAGCAGGCCGTGAGCCTGGGCTTCGACGTCTGCGGCTTCGCCTCGGCGGCCGAGGCTTGGCCGGCCGGCGACCGGCTGCAGCAGTTCGTCGGCGAGGGCCTGCACGGCACCATGGGCTGGATGGCCGAGACGCTGGAGCGTCGCCAGCATCCCACGGGCATGTGGCCCGACGCCCGGACGGCGGTGATGCTGGGCGTCAACTACGGCCCCGACGCCGATCCGCTCAAGGCGCTGGGTCTGCGCTCGCAAGGGACCATCTCGGTCTACGCCCAGGCCGACGACTATCACGAGGTCATCAAGGGCCGGCTCAAGCAGCTGGCCGGCTGGATGGTCGCCAGGCTCGGCGGCGAGGTGAAGGTGTTTGTCGACACCGCTCCGTTGATGGAAAAGCCGCTGGCCCAGCGCGCCGGCCTCGGCTGGCAGGGCAAGCACACCAACCTGGTCTCGCGCGAGCTCGGCAGCTGGCTGTTCCTGGGCTCGGTGCTGACGACGCTGGACCTGCCGCACGACGCGCCGGAGACCGACCACTGCGGTTCCTGCCGCGCCTGTCTCGACATCTGCCCGACCAACGCCTTTCCGGCGCCCTACCGGCTCGATGCGCGGCGCTGCATCTCCTATCTGACGATCGAGCACGCCGGTCCGGTCCCGGAGGAATTTCGCGCGGCGATGGGCAACCGCATCTACGGCTGTGACGACTGCCTGGCCGTCTGCCCGTGGAACAAGTTCGCCGAGACCGCGCGGGAAAGCGCCTTCCACGCGCGCGAGGAACTGAAGTCGCCGGCTTTGGCGGATCTGGCGGCGCTTGACGATCCGTCGTTCCGCGCCCTGTTCCGCAAGAGCCCGGTCAAGCGCATCGGCCGCGACCGCTTCGTGCGCAATGTGCTGTACGCGGTGGGCAACAGTGGGGATGTGGCGCTGGCCCCGGCGGCCGAGCGGCTGCTGGACGATCCGTCCGACGTCGTGCGCGACGCGGCGGGGTGGGCGCTGGAGAAGTTGCGGGCTCTCGTCTAAGCCCTCCTCCTCGATGGAGGAGGGTTGGGTGGTGGTGTAGCCGCTGTGCCTGGCGAAGGGCTCGGCAAGGCTCCGCACCCAACAGCGCGCTTCCTGCACCACCATGGCCACACCACCATCCCCGGCCCTTCCTCCATCGAGGAGGAAGGGAGAAAAGTGCGGACCTAGCGCAGCGCCGCCGCCAGCCGCAGCATGAAGGCCGCGCCCTGGCGCATCTGGTCGACCTCGACGTATTCGTCGGGCTGGTGGGCCTGGTCGATATAGCCAGGGCCGCAGATGACAGTGGACAGGCCCGCCCCCTGGAACTGGCCGCCCTCCGAGGCGAACGGTACGACCCGCATCGGGCTGTTGTCGCCGGTCAGGCCGCGGGCGAAGGCCTCGGCGGCGCCGCTCTGTTCAGGGGCCATGGGCGGCACATCGGCCAGCACCTCGAACACGGCGGACGTTTCCGGGAAGCGCGCCTTCAGGCGCGTGAGGCCCGGGACAACATCCGGCCACGGACC
>JAZJXN010000246.1:0-1693 GCA_040390885.1 Pseudomonadota bacterium
TCGGCTCGAGCGGCCGCAATGACGGCGACGCCAACGCCGCCGAGATCGACCGCGAGACGCGCGGCTTTGTGGTCGGCGTCGACCGGATGATCGGCGACCGGGTCACGGTCGGCGTCGCCGGCGGCTGGCTGGAAACCGACGTCGATGTCGGCGCCAGGAACAGCAACGGGACCGTGGAGAGCGCCCACGCCCTGGCCTATGTCGGCGCACGGTTCGGCGCCTGGGGCGTGCGCGGCGGGGTCGGCTATGCCGCGACCAGCGCTGACACCCGTCGCCGGATCGCCTTCCCGGGCTTCGCCGACGTCGTCACGGCCCGCTACGACGGCGCGGTTCTGCAGGGCTTCGTCGAGGCCGGCTACCGCATGCCGCTGGGCAAGGGCCACATCGAGCCCTTCGTCAGCCTTGCGGCGCTGAAGGTCGAGAGCGACGCCTTCTCTGAAGCCGGCGGCCCGGCGGCGCTGTCCGTCAAGGCGGCCAGCGAGCAGACCACGATCTCGACCGTGGGCCTGCGCTTCGAGACCGGCACGCTCAGCGGCCCGCTGACGCTGCGCGGCTCGACCGGGTGGCGCCATGTGTCCGGCGATCTCGATCCGGTCGGCGTGCACGCCTTCGACGGAGGCGATCCGTTCACCGTCCTGGGCGCCGCGCAATCGGGAGACGCCTTCCTGGCCAATGTGGAGGCGCGCTGGCGGGTGTCCCCCGCCATCTCGTTCGGGGTCGCCTACGACGGCGTCATCGGCTCCGACGGCCAGGACCACGCCATCACCGGCAGCTTCAAGGTCGTCTTCTAGCGATCCGGAGCTTCCGGCGGCCAGGTCCGTTCCTGAACCTGGCCGGGCTCCCGGGCGGCGACCACCTCGGCCGCCCGGGAGTTCGATACCGTCCTGAACCGGCCTGGCGCGCGGCACGCTTGCGTCGCCCGGCCGTTGTGATCTTCGAGGCCATGACACAGAGTGGTCCGGAGGATCCCCCCATGCCCTACGAACTCTTCTACTGGCCGATGATTCCTGGACGCGGGGAGTTCGTGCGGTTGGCGCTCGAGTATGCCGGCGCCCCTTACGTCGACGTCGCCCGGGTCGAGGGCGTAAAGGCGGTGCAGACGCTGATCGAGGCCCGCGACGAGCCCAATCCGCCTTTCGCGCCGCCCTATCTGCGTGACGGCGAGGTGGTGGTCGGCCAGACGGCGGCGATCCTGCTCTACCTCGGCAAGCGCCTGGGCCTCGCGCCCGAGGACGAGGCCGCCGCGCTCTGGGTCCACCAGATCCAGCTGACCATCTCCGACCTCGTCGCCGAAGCGCACGACAGCCACCATCCGGTGGCCCTCGGCGACTACTACGAGGACCAGAAGACCGAGGCCAGGCGGCGGGCCAAGGAGTTCCGCAAGAAGCGGATCCCGAAGTTCCTGGGCTGGCTGGAAACCGTGCTCTCGCGCAACCCCGCCGGGCGTGACTGGCTGTCGGGCCAAGCCGTCACCTACGCCGATCTGTCGGCCTTCCAGGCGGTCACCGGTCTGCTCTACGCCTTCCCGAAGGCGACAAAGGCGGCGCTCAAGGAGACGCCCTATCTCGCGGCGCTGGCCGTGCGGGTCTCCGAACTTCCGACCATCGCCAGCTACCTCGACAGCGATCGCCGCCTGCCGTTCAACGAGCAGGGCATCTTCCGCCGCTATCCGGAACTGGACGTCGCATAGCGC
>JAZJXN010000246.1:1703-2868 GCA_040390885.1 Pseudomonadota bacterium
GGCGCTGGCCGGATACACCAAGGTATAGGTCCCTCCAGCGCCGCGACGGGGCGACACTGGCTCACCGAAACGAGGTGAAGCCATGCCATCGACCAGCAGCCCAACCGCAGAGCCATCGATGGTCCCGCCGGCTGGCGTGCTCGCGACTTTGGTCCACGTGGATCGGGCCCAGGGACGGCTGGTCAGGCTCGCGGATCCCGGCCGTGGCCTGTCGCCCTGGCAGGTGCGCAAGGTCGCCGACTACATCGAGGCCCACCTCGATCAGCGCATCCAGGTCGAGGACCTGACGGCCCTGGCCCGGCTGTCGGCGCGCTACTTCGCGGCCGCCTTCAAGCGCAGTTTCGGCCTGCCGCCGCACGCCTATCTGATCCGGCGCCGGGTCGAGAAGGCGCAGGCGCTGATGCTGACCACCGACATGCCGCTCAGCGAAGTCTCCCTGGCCTGCGGGCTGTCCGACCAGCCGCACCTGACCCGGCTGTTCAGCCGCATCGTCGGCGACACACCGGCGCAATGGCGTCGCCAACGCAGGCTGGCAGCCTGAATCGGCTCTTAACCACGTCGAAAACCCTTGGGTCCTAGACTGCCTCCCGCAACTTGGAGGGGCCGATGATCGCCTCGCGTCACATCAGGGTGCTCGCGCTGCTGCTGGCCTGCGCGGCGGTCACCGCCTGCGCCACGCCGCGCTACGCCACGGACCGGGGCGGGAAGCCTTCGGCCTCCGGTCGCGTGCCCGCGACCATGCGGCCGTATCAAGTGCGCGGAGTCTGGTACACGCCCAAGTACGACCGCGATTATGACGAGAAGGGCGGCGCCAGCTGGTACGGCGAGCAGTTCCACAACCGCAACACCGCCAACGGCGAGCTGTTCGACATGGATCTGATCACCGGCGCCCACAAGACCCTGCCGCTGCCCAGCCTGGTCGAGGTCACTGACCTGGAGACCGGCAAGAAGATCAAGGTCCGGGTCAATGACCGCGGGCCGTTCGTGTCCGGGCGGATCATCGATCTGTCCAAGGGCGCCGCGCAGAAGCTGGGTATCTACCGAAAAGGCGTGGCCCGGGTTCGGGTGCGCTATCTGGGCCCCGCGCCGGAGCGTGAGCGCCGGGTCGCCGAAAGCGGGCGATAGGCGTCCGGCATTCTGGACAACCGAGCCGTTCCAGTCGAAG